>NZ_JAESPG010000003.1:0-352335 GCF_016756915.1 Pseudomonas sp. HB05 | reverse complement strand
CCTGACTGAAAAAATCAATTGGGGGAGCGGGCTTGCTCGCGAAGGCAGTGTGTCAGTCAACATCCATCTGTCTGAACCACCGCATTCGCGAGCAAGCCCGCTCCCACGAGGTTCCAGGGTGCTGACAAAAACGGCGGGGCCCTGCACTATCCTCGAATCCCTTGAACTTCCATCGCAGGACCTTCTCCAGCCATGCCCGACGACATCCATTTTTACGAACCCGCCAACGGCCACGGCCTGCCCCACGACCCGTTCAACGCCATCGTCGGCCCACGGCCCATCGGCTGGATTTCTTCCCAAGATGGCGAAGGCCGCCTGAACCTGGCGCCCTACAGTTTTTTCAACGCCTTCAACTACGTTCCGCCGATCATTGGGTTCTCCAGTGTCGGGCGCAAGGACAGCCTGAACAACATCGAACAGACCGGCGAATTCGCCTGGAACCTGGCCACGCGCCCGCTGGCCGAGCAGATGAACCAGAGCTGCGCGATGGTCGCGCCAGAGGTCAACGAATTCGAATTGGCGGGCCTGACGCCGGTGGCGTCGCGAGTGATCCAGGTGCCGCGTGTCGCTGAAAGCCCGGTGTCCTTCGAGTGCAAGGTCACGCAGATCATTCAATTGCAGCGGGCGGACAAAGGGCTGGTGCCGAGCTGGCTGATCCTCGGCGAAGTGGTCGCCGTGCATATCGCCAAATGGCTGTTGAAGGATGGGGTGTACGACACCGCAGCCGCCGAGCCGATCTTGCGCGGTGGCGGGCCGGCGGATTATTTCCAACTGGGGCCGGAGGCGTTGTTCAAGATGCATCGCCCGCGATAACAGCAGCGTACCCCTGTGGCGAGGGAGCTTGCTCCCTCGCCACAAAAGCGATCCCCACGATGCTGATTACCAGACCAACCCACCCTCGTCGTCGACACCCTGCAGGTGAGTCAACTGCACGGCAGCCGCTTCATCGGCCTTGGTAGCGGTTTCGAACACTTGCTCTTCAAGTACCTTGTTGAAGCGCGGCGCACCTGAGCCACCGATGGCCTTGGTGGCGATGGCTGCGTAATAGCCGCCACCTTCCTTGGGGACAACAGCGGAAACAGCTTCAAACGTTTCAAAGGCTTTGCGTGCCATAGTGCGCATCCTGGCGATGGAAAATGACCGTCATTAAACCTTCAACCGGCCAGTTTGTGTACCTTCGCCATGCACCCTTCGGTCGCCTGGACGGCAGACACTTCCCGGAAGGTGTGAAAATCCAGGCTGCTCACCACCAGGTCCTGTACCAGCTCGGCGAAGATCGCCATGGCCGGTGAGTTGAAGTAAGCGTCCATTGCCTGCTGGTTGACCCACAGCCCGGACACCAGCCACAAATCGGCGTCGCATTGCGATTGCTGCAAGGCAAAGTGCAGGCAACCGGGCGCCTGGCGCGAGGGCGCGATCAGTGTGCTGAGGCGTGCACCCAACGGCTTGGAACAGCCAGTGCGGGCCCGGACGAAAGCCATGTGACTGACGGGGATGTGTGTAGTCATGTTCAACCCTCCCAGGTAATCCGTTGTGCAGCCGGGGACAGGCTGCGACAGGATCAAAGGTTAAGCGTCCCGACGCCAGCTTCGTTAGTCGATTCCTGCCGACCCATTGCACAATCCTGCCCTCGCCAACCCCGAATCCGGCCTCGACATGAGTTGAACAGTGGAAGTTGAAACAAAAGGTTTCAAGCAAGTTTCAACCGCGTTGCAAAGTCCTGCAGGCGCCAGCCTTGCAGGATCAGGCAAGCTTTCAACAGGATGTGACTACCGCCGCGCCTTGCACAAACATAAGCTTTGTTACATCGCCCCTGTATTCGTTGAGGATTCCGGCATGTCGCCACTCGATCACGCCCACGTCCCGCTGGACACGTATCTGGAACAACAGCGCGCCGAACTGGCGTCGATCATCGACCGCAACACCAGCGAAGACGGCAGCTACGCCACGGCCATCGGCTCGTTGCATCTGTCGCGCCACAGCCAGCCGCACAAATTCGCCCCCGTGCTGGCGCAACCGGCCCTGTGCATCATGGCCCAAGGCAGCAAGCAGGTGCGGCTGGCGGATGAATTGTTCAACTACGACCCGCTGCATTACCTGGTGGTCTCGGTGTCGATGCCGTTGAGCGGTTGCATCGCCAACGTCTCGCCCGAGCAGCCGATCCTGGCGCTGCGCCTGGACATCGACCCGGCGGAAATCACCGCGCTGATCGCCGATGCCGGCCCCCTCGGCGTGCCGACTCGCCCGGCCGGTCGCGGCCTGTATGTCGAACGCCTGGACACGCCGATGCTCGACGCGGTGCTGCGCCTGGCGCGCCTGCTCGATGCGCCGAAGGACATCGCCATGCTCGCGCCCCTGGTGCGCCGGGAAATCCTTTATCGCCTGTTGCGCAGCCCGCAAGGCTATCGGCTGTATGAAATCGCCATCGCCAATAGCCAGAGCCATCGCATCAGCCAGGCGATCAAATGGCTCAACGGCCATTTCGAACAGCCGTTGCGCATCGATGACCTCGCTCGGGAAGTGAACCTCAGCGTCTCGACCTTGCATCATCGGTTCAAGGCCATGACCGCCATGAGCCCGCTGCAATACCAGAAGCAACTGCGCTTGCAGGAAGCCCGCCGGCTGATGCTGGCCGAAGGGCTGGAAGCGTCGGCGGCGGGTTATCGGGTGGGGTATGAAAGCCCGTCGCAGTTCAGCCGTGAGTACAGCCGGTTGTTTGGCGCGCCGCCGTTGCGGGATCTGGCGCGGTTGCGGATGACTGTTTGATCCAGACTTTGTGCTGACTGGGCCGGCCTCATCGTCGGATCGCCGCCCGGAGCAAGCTCGCTCCCACAGTTGATCGGTTGTGAATAGAGAATTTGTGTTCGCTGAAGATCTCCTGTGGGAGCGGGCTTGCCCGCGAAAGCGCCAGTCAAGACAACTCATCTCTCAGGACGATGAGCTCAGGTCCCCAGCAACCGACACGCCTGCGCCGGCACGGTCACCGACACCGGCTGCCCAATGCCCAGGTCCATGCCCTGGCACGGCGTGTTCAGCGCCGTGAACGAGACGCCGGAACATTCCACCGTGGTCTCGATCGTCGCGCCGATGTCCCGCACGAACAGCACTTTTCCGAGCAAGCGGTTACCCGCCGAGGCCTGGGGCGATGACAGCTGCACGTCTTCGGGACGCACCAGCAACTTGATCCTTTCCCCTGGGTTGACGCCAAGGCTGGCCGGTACTTCCAGCGTGTCCCCGCCCGGCAGCCCGACCCGCCCGTTGCCCAGGGAAGTCGCGGGAAAGATATTGCCGGAACCGATGAAATCAGCGACGAATTCATTGGCCGGGTGCCGGTAGATCTCGATCGGCGTGCCGACCTGCTGCACGCGATGCTCGCCCAACACCACGACGATGTCGGCCATGGTCATGGCTTCGCGCTGGTCATGGGTCACCAGGATGGTGGTGATGTTCAGGCGCTGTTGCAGTTGACGGATTTCCACTTGCATCGACTCGCGCAACTTGGCGTCCAAGGCCGACAGCGGTTCGTCCAGCAACAGGATTTTCGGGCGGGCGGCGATGGCCCGGGCAATCGCCACGCGTTGGCGCTGGCCGCCGGAGAGTTTCGCCACCGGCCGGTCGATCATTGCCTGGAGCTGGATCAGCTCCAGCAACTCCACCACCCGCGCCTGTTGCTCGGCCTTGCCCACGCCTCGCAGTTTCAGCGGATAGGCAATGTTCTCGCCGACGGTCATGTGCGGGAACAGCGCCAGCGACTGGAACACCATGCCGAAGTTGCGCAGGTGCGCCGGGGTGTGGCCGATGTCTTCGCCGTCCAGGCGGATTTCGCCGCCGCTGAGGCTTTCCAGGCCGGCGATCATGCGCAGCAGGGTGGTCTTGCCACAGCCCGAAGGCCCGAGGAAACACACCAGCTTGCCCTCGGGCAGATGCAGGTTCACGTCCCTGACCGCGCAGGCCGAGCCGTAGTGTTTCTCGACGTTTTCCAGTATCAGTCCAGTCATGTCTTCACCTCGAAATCAAAAGGAAACGCCGCCCTCGCCCACCAGTTTCTCCAACGCCCAGATCAGCACGAAGTCGATCAGCACGATGAGCACGGCAAACGAAAAAACGGTGGGGTCCAGCGACGACACGGTGCGGCTGTACATCCAGATCGGCACGGTCATGACATCGATGGTGTAGAGGAAATAGGTCACGGTGAATTCGTTGAACGAGACGATGAACGCCAGCAGCATCCCGGCGAGAATCCCCGACTTCATCAACGGCACCACCACGTCGACGATCGCTCGTCGCGGTGTTGCCCCGAGCATACGGGCGGCCTCTTCGACTTCGCTGCCGATGCCGAGCATGGCGGCGGTGCAGTTCTTCACCACGAACGGCAGGGCGAGGATCACGTGGGCAATCACCAGCCGCGAGGTGGTCATCTGGAACGGCAGGCTGTCGAACACCAGCAGCAACGCCAACCCGAGCACCACCATGGGAAACACCAGCGGCAGCGACATCAGCTGCAGCGCCACGGCCTTGCCACGGAACTCGCAACGGGTCAGGGCGTAGGCCGCCGGCACGGCGATCAGCGTGGCGAAGATCATCGTCAGGCAGGCCACCAACAGGCTGGTGCCCATGGCCTGGCCCAGGCTCAGCACATCGCTGGCGTCCGGCGAGACGAAGGTGTGCCAGGCCGCCCGATACCATTGCAGGCTGTAGCTGCTCGGTGGAAAGTCCAGGTTCGCCGCCCCGCTGAAGGACATGACGATCATGGTCAGGATCGGCAGCACCGCCAGCAGCAGGATGAAACCTGACAGCAGCCCCGCCACGCGTCCGGTTTCACCGGGCAACAACGCCTGGCGTTTTTTACTCGTTACGCTCATTGCGAAGCCTCCAGCATCCGCCGACGACGGCCAGTGAAATACTCGGAAAGGGTCATGATCAGCAGCGTGGTGACGATCAACACCACACCGGCGGCAGAAGCGGCGGGCCAGTTCATCAGCGGAGCAATCTGATCGTGGACCATCACCGCCAGCATCGGCACCCGTCGACCACCCAACAACAGCGGCACGACAAAGCTGCTGGCGTTGTAGGCAAACACCAATGTCGCGCCGGTAATGATTCCCGGCAGGCTCATCGGCAGCACCACTTGGCGGAATACCTGGAAACGGCTGGCGCCGAGGGTGGCGGCGGCCTCTTCGTAACTGCGGGCCACACCGCGCATGGCACTGGCGATGGGCAAAACGGCCAGCGGAAATGCGGTCTGGACCAGGCCCATCAGCACACCGTTCTGGTTGTAAAGCAACATGATCGGCCGCTTGATCAAGCCCAGGCCCATCAGCGCCTGGTTGAGCATGCCGGCAGGTCCGAGGATGACCAGCCAGCCATAGCTTTGCAGCAACAGGTTGACCAGCAACGGCAACAGCACCGCCGCCAGGAACACCCGTCGCAACAACGGCGAGGCCAGGCGCGACATGGTGTAGGCCACGGGAATCGCCAGCAGCACGGCGATCACCGCGCTGATAAGCGCCAGTCGCAAGGTCAGCAGCAGGGACTTGAGGTAATAAGGCTCCAGCAACTGCCCGTAGCTGGCGAGGCTGAAGCCGCTCCATTCCGCGCCCTTGGTGCCGACGCTCATGCGCAGCACCAACAGGCTGGCAGCGATCAGCACACCGAGAAACAGCATCGACGGCGAAAGAAAGAACCACGCGCGCGCAGTCGGCGAAAGACCGCGCCGAGAACGCGCCGGCGCGGCGCTTAGCGGATGGATCAACGGTTGGTGTTCCATGGCAAGGTCTCGTCAGTGGAAAACGACAGAACAAAAAATCTTCAAATACCCAGTTCCTTGTGGGAGCGAGCTTGCTCGCGAAGATAGCGGCACAGCCAACATCCCCATCAACTGACCCTCCGCTTTCGCGAGCAAGCCCGCTCCCACACTGGATTTCGGTTGCTCACAAATCCGGCATACACCCCCGATTCCCTGTGGGAGCGAGCTTGCTCGCGAAGGCGGCACAGCCAGCATCTCCGTCAACTGACACACCGCTTTCGCGAGCAGGCTCGCTCCCACATTGGGAAAATTCAGGAGGAGAAGATTTCCGTGTACCGGCGGATCCACTGGTCATGCACGGTCGCCAGGAAAGCGTTGTCGTGCATGATTGCCTTGTCGGCGATTTGCTCGGGCGTGAGGATGTACGGGCTCTTGCGCGCTTCGGCAGAGATGATGGCCTTGGCGTTGACCGGGCCGTTGAAGATGTCCTCGGCCATCTTGCCCTGCACCAGCGGGTCGAGGGAGTGGTCGATGAAGGCGTAGGCCAGGTCGGTATCGCCTGGGCGATTTTTCGGCATGACCGAGAGCATCAGGTCGGTGTAGAAACCTTCCTTCATGCCGAACGTCGCGCCAAGGCCATAGGCAGGGTCGCGGATCTGCTTGGGGAAGAACGCCGGCGCGTACAACCCGCCCATGTCCAGGGAACCGGTGCGGAACAGTTCGGCGATCTGGTTGGGGTTTTCCCCCAGGGTCATCACCCGATCCTTGAGCTCGGCGAGCTTCTTGAACCCAGGTTCGATGTTGTGTTCGTCACCGCCGGCCAGTTTCGCGGCGATGATGATCAGGTCCATGGCCTCGGTCCAGTTCGGCGGCGGCAGGAAGATATTCGGCGCCAACTCCCCATCCCAAAGCGCGGCGTAGCTGTCCGGCGCCTGTTTCAAGGTGCGAGTGCTGTAGACCAGGCTGTTGCACCACAACAGATAACCGATGCCATGCCCGCCCGCGCCCGTGCGGTATTGCGCCGGCACATCGACCAGGTTGGGAATGCGATTAAGATCAGGTTTTTCCAGCAACCCGGCGGCGGCCAGGCCTTCGGCGCCGACGCCCGCGAGCGTGATGATGTCGTACTGCGGGCGGTCGCCACCGGCCTTGAGCTTGGCGACCATTTCCGACGTGCTGCCGGTTCGATCAGCGATGACCTTGGCCCCGGTCTTGGCCTCGAACGTCGCGGCGATATTGCGCAGTGCGGCCAACCCGGTGTCATCGGACCAGGTCAACAGGCGCAGGGTCTTGCCGACAAACCGCGTGTCGCTGGCCCGGGCGCTGATAAAAGGCACGCTCATGGCGGCCGCCGCGACCGACACCACACTCGCGGTCTTGATGAATTGACGTCTGTTCAGATCATGCTCGCCCATGGAGGACTCCCTTTGTTCTTCTAAGTATGAGGTGGGTAAAACCTGTTGCGCCCGCACCGTCCAACGACGACCAAAGCCCCGTACTGCGAGGGCTTCGCCGCTGTCTGCGGCCATCCTGAGGTTGTGCAAAATCCCTGACTATCGAAAAAAACTCATTGAAGCCATGTCCGTGGCGCATGCCTTTTTTCGAGGCATGCGTGACCGAATAACGGGCCGTCAGACGGCCCGGATCACGTGCTTGATTTCCTGGAACGCCGCCAGTCCCCAAGGGCCTAATTCACGGCCAAGACTGCTCTGCTTGTAGCCGCCCCAAGCGGCCTGGGGAAAAATCACTTGCGGTGCGTTGATCCACACCAGCCCGGCCTGCAAGGCATCGGCGACCTTCCCGGCCGCCTCGGCATCGCGACTGACCACACTGGCGACCAGGCCGAAACGACTGTCGTTGGCCAGGGCAATCGCCTCCGCTTGGGAGCTGAAACTGCGTACACACAGCACCGGTCCGAAAATCTCTTCACACCACAACGCACTGTCCAGGGGCACGTTGGTGAAGAGAGTCGGCTGTAAAAAAAAGCCGCGCGACAGATGCGCAGGTCGCTGACCACCGCACACCAGCGTCGCCCCAGCGCTCAAGCCGCGGTCGATGTGTCCCAGCACCCGCTGGTATTGCGCCTGGTTGACCAGCGCGCCCATTTCCACGTCCGGGTCAAACGGATCGGCTACGCGAATCGCCTCGGCGCGCGACTTGAGCCGTTGCAGGAATTCATCGGCCAGCTCATCCGCCACCAACACCCGAGTGGTGGCCGAACACATCTGCCCGGCATTGAAGAAACCACCGCCGCAGGCCAGCTCCACCGCCAGGTCGAGGTCGGCGTCGGCCAGTACCAGCAAGGACGATTTGCCCCCCAGTTCCAGGCTCACGCCCTTCACCGTTTCCGCCGCCCGTTGCATCACTTGCACGCCCACCGCGTTGCTGCCGGTGAAGGAAATCTTCGCCACCCGCGGGTCCGACGCCAGCGGCGCACCAACGGCCAGGCCCGTGCCACAGACCAGGTTGAACACGCCATCGGGCAAGCCGCATCCGGCGATGATCGAGGCCAGTTCCAGCTCCGGCAACGGCGTGACTTCCGAAGGCTTGAGCACCACGCAGCAGCCGGCGGCCAGGGCCGGCGCGAGTTTCCAGGCGGTGGTGACCATCGGGAAATTCCACGGCACGATCAAGCCGACCACGCCGCAGGGTTCGCGGCGGATGCGTGCGCTGAAATCATCGCTGGGCAACGCCAATGGGCTGTCCTGGCGGACGTCCAGTTCTTCGGCCAACCCGGCGTAATACTCAAAAGTGGCGACCACATCGTCGACATCAATCGCCGCTTCGAACAACGGTTTGCCGTTATTGCTCGATTGCACGTGCATCAGCCGCTCACGAGCATCCCGCACCCCGGCAGCGATACTGCGCAGCAGCGCGCCACGCTCGGCACCCGAGGTGCTTGACCAGGGGCCAAACGCCTGGGTAGCGGCCGCCAAGGCTTGATCAACGGCATGCTCGTCGCCGCCATACACCGTGGTCAGCAGTGCCTCGGTCGCCGGGTTGATCACTCGCAACGGTTGATCGCCCGCCAACCATTCGCCGTTGATGTACAGCCCGTCTTGCGTCGTAGGGAAATTCATTTCGCCACCTGCGCCATCCAGTTCGCCTGATCGATTTCAATCAGCGTCGGGCCCTGCCGATCGCAAGCAACGCGTAATGCAGCGTGCAGTTGCGCCACGCCATCGACGGCTTCGGCAACGCAGCCCAAGGCCTTGGCGACACCAATGAAATCCGGCGTGTAGATGTCCACGCCCACCGGCTCGATGGCGCGGTTGACCATGTATTTCTTGATCTCTTCGTAGCCTTGGTTATTCCACAGCAGCACGATCACTGGCGTGCGCGCTTCCACCGCGCTGGCCAGTTCCGGCAGGGTGAACTGCAAGCCGCCGTCGCCGATCAGGCACACCACGGGCGGGCGACCATGACCGTTGTCGACACCGCCAAGCCAGGCGCCGATCGCCGCCGGCAACGCGTAGCCGAGGGTGCCGTAGCCCGTGGACGAGTTGAACCAGCGGCGCGGGCGTTCGGGATTGAAGGTGAGGTTGCCGGTGTAGACCGGCTGGGTGGAATCGCCGACGAAAACCGCTTCGGGCAATGCCCGCAGAATCGTCTCGAGGAACAGCGTCTGGGCGCGGGTCGGGACGTCCCATTGCTGATCGAGTTCAACCCGCAGCCGCTCGACACGAACCGCGCCCCAATTGTTGTCGCCCGCGCCGTGCACGCGACGGTTCAATGCATCGAGCAATGCCTGGGCGGCACTGCGGGCGTCGGCCACCAGCGCCAGTTTTGGCGGGTAGTTGCGCACGGTCTGGTCGGGGTCGATGTCGATGCGCAACAACGCGCCGGGAATCTCGAAGCCACCGGCGAAAGTGACGTCGTAATCAGTCTCGGCCAGCTCGGTGCCGATCGCCAGCACCACGTCGGCTTCGGCCACCAGCGCGCGGGTGGCGACCAGGCTCTGGGTCGAGCCGATCAGCAACGGATGGCGAGACGGCAGCAGGCCCTTGGCATTGATGGTCAACGCCACGGGAGCGCCGAGGCGTTCAACCAGTTCAGTCAACTCGACCCCGGCGTCCAGCGCACCGCCGCCGGCAAGTACCAACGGCCGCCGCGCCGTCGCCAGCAGGGTTGCCATTTGCTCAACGGCACTGGGCGCGGCCCCGGCACGGCTGATATTCACCGGCGTGCTGGTGAGCAAGCCATCGGCCTCCTCCACGAGCACATCCAACGGTATCTCGATGTGCACCGGTCGCGGCCGCCCGGCCTGGAACAACGCAAAGGCCCGGGCCAGCACGCTCGGCAATTCGCCGGCCGACATCAGCGTATGGGAAAACGCCGCCACACCGCCCACCAATGCGCTCTGGTTCGGCAGCTCGTGCAGCTTGCCGCGCCCGCCACCCAGTTGACTGCGCGACTGCACGCTGGAGATCACCAGCATGGGGATCGAATCGGCGTAGGCCTGGCCCATGGCGGTGGTGATGTTGGTCATGCCAGGACCGGTGATGATGAAGCACACGCCCGGCTTGCCGCTGACCCGGGCGTAACCGTCGGCCATGAAACCGGCGCCCTGCTCATGGCGCGGCGTCACATGGCGGATGCTCGAGCGGGCCAGCCCGCGGTACAACTCGACGGTGTGCACGCCTGGGATGCCGAACACCTGCTCCACGCCATAGCCTTCGAGTAACTTGACCAATACTTCGCCGCACGTCGCCATTGCCATTGCCTTTTTCTTGTCTTCAAAAGAGCCCCGCACGTCACCTGGCGGGCCCCTTTTGTTCTGAGGGAATGGCGTTATTGGAACGGTCAGGCCGTAGCGGCAACAATGGATAAAAAGTCATACTAGCCATGTCCTCACGTCATGGCTTGGATCCCAAATGAAACGACTCCCTCCGCTGCCGACGCTGCACACGTTTCTGATCACGGCCCAGTGCTGCAACTTCACCCGCGCCGCTGAACAACTGCACATCACCCAGGGCGCGGTGAGCCGGCAGATCGCCGGGCTGGAGGATCATCTGGGGTATGCGCTGTTCCAGCGCCAGGCACGCGGCTTGAGCCTGACCGCCGAGGGCCAGGCGTGGCTGCCCCGGGTGCAGCAAGTGTTCAGCCTGATCGGCGAAGCGGTCGAGCAGATCGGCGAGAAGCGCCAGACCCTCCAGCTCAAGGCCCCGACCTGTGTGATGCGCTGGCTGCTGCCGCGCCTGTTGCAATGGCAGAAGGAGCGCCCGGACGTGCCGGTGGAACTGACCACCACGGTCCGCCACGGCGTGGATTTCCAGCGTGAGGCGTTCGACGCGGCGGTGGTCTACGGCCCGCCGCCCGACGCCTCGCTTGACTGTCTGCACTTGTTCGATGAACAGCTGACACCGGTGTGCTCGCGCCCCTTGCTGGAAGGTCCGGTCCCCTTGGATTCACCCATCGATCTGCAACAACATTTGCTCCTGCACCCCACCGCCGACGAGCGCGACTGGAATGCCTGGCTGGCGGCGGCCGACGTGCACCTGAGCAACGTCAGCAAGGGCCAGCATTTCGAAACCCTGGACCTGGCGATGTCCATGGCCTCCCAAGGCACGGGCGTGGCGATTGGCGACTGGTCGCTGATCGGCGAAGACCTCAGCGCCGGCCGGCTGGTGATGCCGTTCGATTTGAAGGTCAGGACGGGGTTGGGTTATCACCTGGTGTACCCGCGCAAACCCGAGGTGTCGGGCCAGTTGCAGGAATTGATGGGGTGGTTGGTGGAGCAGGCTCAAACACGGTAGTAGCGCCACTGCAGCCCTGTTGGGGCGTGGGTTTTCACCCCGGTGGTAGGGCCCCCCCGCCCCAAAATTTTTGGGGGCGCTTCGCACCCCAGCGGGGATAAATCCCCTCGCCACAAAAGCTCTGCGCACTTTTCAGAAAATGTTCCATCAAAGCAAATTCGGCGCCTGCGCCGGCTCGATCTGCGCCCAGTGCGAGGTGTCTTCGCGATGCTGCTGCAGATACGGCAACACCGCCCCCAGCAACGGTTCCTTGAAGGCTTCCTGAAAGCGATGGGCCAGGCCCGGGATCAGCTTCAACTGGCTGCCGCGGATATGCGCCGCGAGGTGCACGCCATGCATCACCGGCAACAACGGATCGGCAGTGCCGTGGACGACCAGGGTCGGCACCTGCAGTTGGTTCAGCAGCGCCACCCGGCTCGGCTCGGCCATGATCGCCATGATCTGGCGCTTCACACCCTCGGGGTTGAAGGCCCGGTCGTAGGCGACCGCCGCCTGGTGCAGCAGGACCTGCCGATCATCCACCACCATCGGGCTGCCCAGCGCAGCGAGCAAGTCGGCCTGCTGCTCCAGCGCCACCTCGCGATTCGGTGCGCTGCGCCGCGATAACAATTGCACCAGGGTTTCACTGGGCGCCGGCAAGCCTTGCGCGCCTGAAGTGGTCATGATCAGCGTCAGGCTCTCGACACGCCCGGGCGCCATTGCGGCCATGTGCTGGGCGATCATGCCGCCCATGCTGACGCCCAATACATGGAAGCTTTGCACGTGCAGAGCGTCCATCAAGCCCAGGCCATCGGCGGCCATG
Organism: Pseudomonas sp. HB05; assembly: GCF_016756915.1. Taxonomy (NCBI): domain Bacteria; kingdom Pseudomonadati; phylum Pseudomonadota; class Gammaproteobacteria; order Pseudomonadales; family Pseudomonadaceae; genus Pseudomonas; species Pseudomonas sp. HB05. The sequence continues at coordinate 340,031 of NZ_JAESPG010000003.1, read as the reverse complement.
TCCGTCAGTGAATAAGGCGCCGCCACGGGCAGGCCGAGTTTGTAGCGCAGGGCCTCGAACGTGAGGTTGGCGCTGCCGGGCGCCTGGCGCCAGGCGGACAGGCCGACGTCGCGGTTGTCATAGCGGATCACCCGGAAACCTTGTTCGCATAGCGCGACCACCACTTCGTCCGGCCAGTGGATCAACTGCCCGCCCAAGCCCATCACCAACAACAGCGCCGGGTCGGAGGCACGCCCGATGCTCTGGTACGCCAGGCTTACCTGGTCCAGGTCGACCCGTTGGGTCGCGACATTGACATCACAACGAGAAGCCGCCAACGACGGCAAGCCGCACAACAACGCGGCCAGGAAAATGAATACACGCATGAAGAAACACCAAAACGCAGAACCCCAGTAGAGCGCGAGTCTGATGAAGTTTGTTCAAGCGCGCTGCCACAGTTGCGTGACAGTTTGATGAAGATTGCCGAGTGGTTATCTGAAGCCATGATCACCCGTGGCGAGGGAGCTTGCTCCCGCTGGGCTGCGTAGCAGCCCTTTGGGTTTGTCTGACGCACCGTGGTGGCGGGGAGATGTTCTGGGGTTGCTGCGCAACCCAGCGGGAGCAAGCTCCCTCGCCACGGGGGCGGTGGTGGTTCAGGCAACCTGCCCCCGCAACTGCCGCGCTGCCGCCACCATGTTCACCAGCGCCGCTTCCGTCTCCGGCCATGCCCGGGTCTTCAGCCCGCAATCGGGGTTGACCCACAACCGTTCGGCGGGGATGCGCTGCACGGCCTTGCGCATCAGCGCCACCATTTCGGCGGTGTCCGGCACCCTCGGCGAGTGGATGTCGTAGACGCCCGGGCCGATGTCGTTGGGGTAGTCGAACGCCTCGAATGCATCGAGCAGTTCCATGTCCGAACGCGAGGTTTCGACGGTGATGACATCGGCGTCCATGTCGGCGATGGCCTTGATCACGTCGTTGAATTCGCTGTAGCACATGTGGGTGTGAATCTGGGTTTCATCGCTCACGCCCGAGGCGCTCAGGCGGAACGCTTCCACGGCCCAATCGAGGTATTCCTGCCATTGCCCGCGCCGCAGCGGCAAGCCTTCGCGAAAGGCCGCTTCGTCGATTTGCACAATAGCGATCCCGGCTTTTTCCAGGTCCAGCACCTCGTCGCGCAAGGCCAGGGCCAACTGTCGGGCCTGGGTCTTGCGTGACACGTCCTCCCGGGGGAACGACCACATCAACATGGTCACGGGGCCGGTGAGCATGCCTTTCATGGGTTTGTCGGTGAGACCTTGCGCGTAGCGAATCCAATCGACCGTCATCGCCTCGGGCCGGCTGATGTCACCAAAGATGATCGCCGGTTTCACACACCGCGAGCCGTAGCTCTGTACCCAGCCAAAACGGGTGAAAGCGTAGCCGTCCAGTTGCTCGGCGAAGTATTCGACCATGTCGTTGCGCTCGGCTTCACCGTGCACCAGCACGTCCAGGCCCAGGCGTTCCTGGATCTGCACCGCGTGGCGGATCTCGGTGTGCATCGCGTCCTGGTAATCGTTGGCCGACAGCGTGCCTTGCTTGTAGGCCTGGCGCGCCAGACGAATCGCCGGTGTCTGTGGGAAGGAGCCAATGGAGGTGGTGGGAAACGCTGGCAGCTGGAGCCGCACACGCTGTTGCTCGATGCGCTTGGCAAACGGCGAGCGCCGTTGGCTGTCCTGTGGACCGATCGCCGCCAGACGCTCCTGGACGTGGGGTTTATGGATACGCGCCGAGGCCGCGCGGCGGGCCTGTACTGCTCGGCTGTGGATCAACGCCTGCTGTACGCCAGGCGCCTGCGGATCGTTCAGCGCATCGCGCAACACCGCGACTTCGCCGCACTTCTGCACGGCGAACGCCAGCCAGCTCTTGAGTTCGGGATCGAGTTTGTCTTCGCGCTCCAGATCCACCGGGCTGTGCAGCAGCGAGCAGGACGTGCTGACCCACAGGTTATCGCCGAAGCGTTCCTGGGCCGGTCGCAACTGCGCCAGCGCCTGCTCCAACTCACAACGCCAGACGTTGCGACCGTTGACCAGGCCCACCGAGAGAATCTTGTAGGTCGGCAGGCGGTCCAGCACTTGCCCCAATTGTTCCGGGGCGCGCACCGCGTCGATGTGCAAGCCGTCCACCGGCAGGCTCACCGCCAGGCCGAGGTTGTCTTCCAGGCCACTGAAATAGGTCGCCACCAGTTTTTTCAGCGGCGAGTACTGGAGGATGTGATAAGCGCGCTCGAAGGCGCTTTTCCAGGCCAGTGGCAGGTCAAGGGTAAGAATCGGCTCATCGATCTGCACCCACTCCACGCCTTGGGCCTTGAGGCGATTGAGGATCTCACCGTAGACCGGCAGCAGGCGCTCCAGCAGGTCGAGCTTGTCGAAGTCGCCGCCCTTGGCCTTGCCCAGCCACAAGTACGTCAGCGGGCCGATGATCACCGGTTTGACCCGATGCCCGAGGGCGTGGGCTTCGTCGACTTCGTCGAACAGCTGCTCCCAGCTCAGGGCGAAGGTCTGGTCGGCGGAAAACTCCGGGACCAGGTAGTGATAGTTGGTATCGAACCACTTGGTCAGCTCCTGGGCGTACGGCGCCTGACCGTGACCGGCGCCGCAGCAACGGGTCGTGGCGCCACGGGCCATGGCGAACAAGGTGTCGAGCGTCGGCCGGCCCTGGTCATCCAGGGTGCCGTGGAAACGTGGCGGGACGGCGCCCAGCGTCAAGCTGTGGCTGAGCACTTGGTCGTACCAGGCAAAGTCGCCCACCGGCAGCAGGTCGATGCCGGCGTCTTTCTGCAATTGCCAGTGCCGGGCCCGCAATTCACGCCCAACGGCTTGCAAAGCGGTCGGGGCCAGGTCGCCTTTCCAATAGGCTTCGAGGGCTTTCTTCAGTTCACGGTCGGCGCCGATGCGGGGAAAACCGAGGGTATGGGCCAGGGCCATGGTGAATGTCCTTCTGTAAAAGATGGCGCCATTGTCGACAGCCAGCCCCACATGAGACAAACTCAACCTTTTCGTGTTGATCACAAGTTTTATTCATGGAGCAACCCCGGTGCTTGAACTCCGTCATCTGAAGACGCTGCATGCCTTGCGCGAAGCCGACAGCCTGGTGGAAGCCGCCGAACGCTTGCACCTGACCCAATCCGCGCTGTCCCACCAATTCAAGGAATTGGAAGAGCGCCTGGGCATGCAGTTGTTCGTGCGCAAGACCAAACCGGTCCGTTTCACCAGTGCCGGCCTGCGCCTGCTGCAACTGGCCGACGCCGCCTTGCCGCTGCTGCGCAGCGCCGAACGGGACATTGCACGGCTGGCAGGCGGCACCGCCGGACGCCTACACATGGCCATCGAATGCCATAGCTGCTTCCAGTGGCTGATGCCGACCATCGACCAGTTCCGCGATGCCTGGCCCGAAGTCGAACTCGATCTCGCCTCGGGCTTTGCCTTCGCCCCGCTGCCGGCCCTGGCCCGTGGCGACCTGGACCTGGTGGTGACCTCCGACCCGCTGGAACTTGCTGGCATCACCTACGTGCCGCTGTTCACCTACGAAGCGATGCTCGCCGTTGCCAACCAGCATCGGCTGGCGGGCAAGCCATACATCGTGCCCGAAGACTTGATCAGCGAAACCTTGATCACGTATCCGGTGGAGCGCGATCGCCTGGACATCTTCACTCGGTTCCTCGAGCCAGCCGACATCGAACCGGCCCAGGTCCGCACCTCCGAGCTGACGGTGATGATGATGCAATTGGTCGCCAGCGGCCGAGGCGTCTGCGGCATGCCGCATTGGGCGCTGCATGAATACAGCTCGCGGGGCTACGTGAAGGCCAAGCGGCTGGGGGAGAAAGGCTTGTTCGCCACGCTCTACGCGGCGGTGCGGACCGACATGCTGGATGCGCCGTATATGCGCGATTTTTTGCTGACGGCGAAGGACACGTCGTTCTCTACCCTTGACGGTGTTAGCGCGGTTCGCTGACAGACGGCTTTTGTGGCGAGGGGATTTAGCGAAACGTCGCACCGCCCCGCTGGGGCGCGGAGCGGCCCTCAAAACAGGCAATTCGGTGTGTCAGGAAGATTGAGTTCTCTGGGTTAGGGCTGCTGCGCAGCCCAGCGGGGATAAATCCCCTCGCCACAAAAAGCTCCATCACTCAAATCGGTAGTTAGCTCAAAGCTCAAGCCACATATGGACCTTGTCGAGGTATTCGTCCCCCACGCGGATCGCCATCGGCTCAAGGCCATACAGCACGAAACCGCAGCGTTGGTAGAGCTTGATCGCCGGCTCGTTGCCGGCGGTGACGGTCAGTTGCACGAGGCGCAGGAAGTCATGGCGACGGGCTTCGTCGAGGGCGGCCTGCATCAGGCGTTCGCCCAACCCGGTGTGACGATGGGGCTCGACGACGTACATGCCAAACAACGTCGCCTTGTGCCGGGCCTTCAGCCGGGGCTCCAGAGCCAGGCCGACGATACCGACCAGTTCATCCGCCACGAACGCGCCGAGGATCACTTCGAGCCGGCTGGTCAGGCGCGATTCCCACCAATTGATGGGCAGCGCCGCTCGTTCGCTGGCGCTGGAGGTGAAGGCCTGTGGATGAAATTCATAAGCCTGGAGCATCAACTCGCGATAGCCCTCGGCATCACCTGCCTTCAGCCGTCGGATGCTCACGCCGAACGCCGTTGCTCAAGCATCAGTCGCAGGGCCAGCGCACCAAGCACGAAACCCATGCAATAGCGCTGCGCCGCCAGCCAGGTCGGGTTGTGGACGAACCACGAGGCAATCCCGGCGGCGAACAGCGCGATCAGCAGGTTGACGCTGAAACTCACGCTGATCTGCGTCAGCCCGAGGATGATGCTCTGGGTGAACAGCGAACCGTGTTCCGGGCTGATGAACTGCGGGAACACCGACAGGTAGAACACCGCGATCTTCGGGTTCAAGGCGCTGGTGAGAAAACCCATGGTGATCAGCTTGCGGGTCGAGTCAGCCGGCAGTTGCTGGGCCTGAAACGGCGAACGCGCGCCGGGTTTCACGGCTTGCCAGGCCAGCCACAACAGGTACAGCGCACCGGCCCATTTCAGCACTTCATAGGCCATGGGCACTGCCAGGAACACCGCCGTCAGCCCCGCCGCAGCGGCAAACATGTGCACGAAGAAGCCCGCCACCACCCCTAGCAAAGAAGTGACGCCGGCCTTGCGGCCCTGGCAGATCGAACGGGAAATCAGGTAGATCATGTTCGGGCCGGGCGTGAGCACCATCAACAACGCGGCGGCGGCGAAAATCAGCAGGTCCGGCAATGGAATCATGAGTATCAGTCCTTGAGTCTTGGATCAGCAGGTCGCGAGGCAAGTGGCCCGATAAAACGGCAGGATTACCTCGCCTGTCAATGGCGCCAGGAAAAGATCAATGTCGCCAATCGTGTCGACCCAGCAGATTTCTTCGATCTCAGCGGCGGGAAAAACCACTGCGTCGATGTCGAGCAAAAAAACTTCGGCCTGCACGATGAACCCCGGCTCATTGGCAGCCGGCGCACTGAACTGCCCCAGATGACGGGCCTGCTCCGGATCGATCTTGAGCCCAAGTTCTTCGTCCAATTCCCGAGCCAGGGCCTGGACCGGTTGCTCATGGGCTTCGATCTTGCCACCCGGCTGCATGAAGGCCAGGGTTCCGCGCTTGCGCACCAGCAGGGTTCGGCCGTCCGGGCCGATGAGCAGGGCGGCGGCGATGCGGATCAGGGGGGTGGTCATGTTTTACAGAACCTCAGGCGGAAAATGCCGGGGAGACTACAGATCGCGGCGGCGGGGAGCAAAGCCTGGCGCCATTCCACAACCCACCGCAGTCCTTTGTGGGAGCGAGCTTGCTCGCGATAGCGGTGTGTCAGTCGAAAAATATCTGACTGATACTCCGCTATCGCGAGCAAGCTCGCTCCCACAGGGGAACCGAATCGCCTGTCAGACTTTCATCACCCCAACATCGGCTTCGGCGCCGAAGGGTCCGCCTCTTCTTCCGGAATCTTGACGAACACGCTGTACCGCGCCCCTTCCATCGCTTCGAAAGCGATGAGCTTTTCGATCAGCGGGCCGCTCATGACCTTGCCGGCGTTGAGCAGCAGCATGCCGTTGTCGGCGTTGAGGTTGCGCGCCAGGACCATGCCGGCCGCCAGCTCGCGGGTGGTCACGACCTTCACCGTCGGGTCGGACAGGGTCACGTCTTCCAGGTATTCGGCACACGCCTTGATGAAGTCCTCGACCAGGTCCGGGTCGTACAACTTGCCGGCGTATTTGCGGATGTAGACCAGCGCTTCGTCGCTGTTCATCTGCCGTTCCAGGATCAACCCGCGCTGCAACTCGATGAAATCCACCGCCAGCTTCAGCAGCCGCGAGCCGAACGGAATGGCCTCGCCGCGCAGGTGATCGGGGAAACCGCTGCCGTCCCAACGCTCCTGGTGATGAAGGATGATCCGCGCCGCGTCCTTCATCGGGTCGAGCGTCATCAGCAGCGATTCGCTCTGCTTCGGATAGGCGCGGTACAGCTCCAGTTCGCTGTGGTGCAGCATGTCGGCAGGCGTGACCATCATGTTGTCGGTCCAGCTCAGCTTGCCGATGTTGTAGAGCGCCCCGGCCATGGTCAGGTCGCGGTCGGTGGATTCGTCGAGGAAGTTGAGCCGGCTATAGACCCGGAGCAGCTCGATGATCTGCCGGTTGGTCTGCTTGGCCTTGGGCAGGCGCAGGTTGGCGATCAGCGAGAACACCTCGGTGCCGGTCACGTAGCTGCGCTTGAGCTCTTCATAGGCCAGGTCGAGCATGTCGGCGGTCTGCTGCAGCTCGGAAGTGCGCGACGCCACGCGTTTTTCCAGCGTGGCGTTGAGGGTCTTGAGTTGCTGGTTCTGCTCGCGGTTCAGCACTTCGAGGCGCTGGCGCTCGCTTTCCGAGTGCTGGTGGGCCAAGGCCTGGCGCAGGGCCTGCACCAGCTCCTCGTCGTTCCAGGGTTTGCTCAGGTAGCGATAGAGCTGCCCCTCGTTGATCGCCTTGGTCATCATGTCCACGTCGGCATAACCGGTGAGCAGGATGCGTAACGTCGAGGGATACAGCTTGCGGATTTCTGACAGCAGCGTGGCACCGTCCATATTGGGCATGCGCGCGTCGGTCATGACCAGGTCGACTGGCCGCTCCTTGAGGATCTCCAGCGCCTTGGCGCCGCTGTCGGCCAGCAGGATTTCATACGGCTGGCTGCGCAACAGCCGACGCAGGCTGTTGAGGATCGATTCTTCGTCATCGACCAACAACACCGTCGGCTTCGTAACCGGAACGTTCGACGATTGATCTTCCATTGATATCCCCTCCCCATTGACGACCACCGTTCTACATCACCCCTGAGAGACAGGCTAGTAGATCGCGAATATTTAGACACAATTCGCCATCACTCACCTCGCGCTTCCGATGAGCCGACTATGCTGTACCCCATGAAGGGCCAAGTACAGGCCGAATACTCATGCTAGCGAAAGGGATATCCGATGTTCCCACGGTTCTGTAGTCCGCATTTCGACGGTGCACGGCCATGAGCCTGTCGTCGGAACGATCCAATCGGCGAATATTAATTGTCGACGACACGCAAACCATTCATGAGGATTTTCGAAAGATCCTCAGCCCCGACGCAGCCCCTGAAGACAACCTGAGCAGCGCTGAAGAAGCCTTGTTCGGCGCACCGGTGGCGGTTTCCAGCCAGAGTTTCGAACTCGACTCGGCGTTCCAGGGCATGGAAGCCCTGAACAAGGTCGAAACGGCCCTGGCCCAGGGCAAGCCCTTCGCCATGGCCTTTATCGACATGCGCATGCCGCCAGGTTGGGACGGCCTCGAAACCATCGAGCGGCTGTGGCGCGTCGACCCCAAGCTGCAAGTGGCGCTGTGCACGGCTTATTCGGATTATTCCTGGGAAGATATCGCCGATCGCCTCGAATTGGGCGACCGGCTGCTGATCCTGAAGAAACCCTTCGATGCCATCGAAATCCGCCAGATGGCCAGCACCCTGACCGTCAAATGGCAGATGACCGAAGACGCCGCGCTGAAGATGGACATGCTCGAACGGGCCGTGGAAGAGCGCACCCGGGAGCTGGCCGACGCCAACATCATCGTGCAGAACAGCCCGACCATCCTTTATCGCCTGCGCGGCGAACCGCCGTTCCCACTGATGTACATCTCCCACAACATCACCAAGTTCGGCCATGTCGCGGCGCAACTGATCGACTCGCCGGACTGGGCACAAATCCTGATCCATCCCGACGACCAGGCCAAGGTCGACGAAGCCATGATCCGCGTGCTGGACCGCGACAACGCCGGCGCCTCCATCGAATTTCGCATGCGCACCGGCGACGGCACGTTCCGCTGGGTGGAGAACCGCTACATTCCGGTGCGCAATGAGCAAGGCCTGCTGCTGGAAGTCGAAGGCATCATCCTCGACATCACCGAGCGCAAGCTGGCCGAGGAGAAGATCGCCCTGCTGGCGCGCACCGATGGCCTGACCGGGCTGGCCAACCGCGCCACCATGATCGAGCGCCTGCACCAGGCCTTCGCCGCGGCACGCCGGGGCGCGGCGCCGTTCGCGATGTTCTACCTGGACCTGGACCACTTCAAGCGCATCAACGACACCCTCGGCCACCCGATCGGCGACCTGCTGTTGCAGGAAGTCGCCGCGCGCATCAAGGCCTGTACCCGGGAGAACGATGTGGTCGCGCGCCTGGGCGGCGACGAATTCGCCATCCTGCAACTGGACGTCCACGAAGCGACCCACTGCGCCGCGCTGGCGGCGAAGATCCGCGACACGCTGGTGGCGCCCTATTCCCTGGACGGCAATGACGTGCGCATTTCCGTGAGCATCGGCATCAGCCTGTACACCTCGCAGAGCCCGAGTGCCGACAGCCTGATGGCGCAATCCGACATGGCCCTCTATCGCTCCAAGGAAAAGGGCCGCAACCAGTATCACTTCCACAACGAGGAAATTAACCAGGAAGTGACGGACCGGGTCGCCCTGGCCAATGACCTGCGCCAGGCCATCGAGAATAACGAGCTTCAACTGCACTACCTGCCGGAAGTCGACCTTGGCACCGGCAAGATCCTCGGCATGGGCGTGCAGGTGCGCTGGAACCATCCCGAACGCGGCTGGCTCGAACCGGCGGCGTTCATGCCCGCCGCCGAGAAAACCGGGATCATCATCGGCCTCGGCCACTGGGTACTCGACCAGGCCTGCCAACAGATGCGCCAATGGCGCGACCAGGGCATGGCGCCGCCGGTGATCGCCATCGACCTGTCCCTGACCCAGCTCAAGACCGGCCCCGAGCTGATTTACGACGTACTGCGCACCACCGCACGCTGGGAGCTGGCGCCCTGGGACCTGCGCTTCGACGTCACCGAAGCGACCCTGGCCCAGACCAAATGGACCCACAACGACGTGTTGCCACGCCTGTGCGAACTGGGCGTGCAGGTCGCCATCGATGATTTCGGCACCGAGTATTCGTCGTTCGATTACCTGAAGACGTACCGGGTCAACCATCTCAAGCTCGCCCAGCGGTTTCTCGACAGCGCCAGTGACGACCCGGAAAACGCCTCGACCTTGCGCGCGATCCTCAACTTCGCCCGGGACGTGGGCATCGGCATCATCGCCGAAGGCGTCGAGACCCAGGAGCAACGCACCACACTGATGTCCAGCGGCGGGCCGATGCAGGCCCAAGGGCACTATTTCAGCACCGTGGTGGACAGCGGCCAGGCCGCCGAACTGCTCAAGGCCGGGACCATCATTCCCGTGGCGGATCACTGGACCCGGCCGGCCAGCCAGCTATCGGAGAGCAACCCATGAACCCCATGTCGGTCCCCGCCAACCGGCGAATCCTCGTGGTGGACGACACACCCGCCATTCACCAGGACTTTCGCAAGATCCTCAGCCCCAGCGCCGGCAATGACGACTCGCTGGACGACACCGAGAGCCTGTTGTTCGGCACGCCACAGGTCAATCGGTTGCAGTTCCAGATCGACTCGGCCTACCAGGGCGAAGAGGCGCTGGAACTGGTCAAGCGCGCCCAGTCCGAAGGCCAGCCCTATGCGCTGGTGTTCGCCGACATGCGCATGCCGCCCGGCTGGGACGGCCTGCAAACCATCGAAGAGCTGTGGAAAGCCGACCCGCGTTTGCAGATCGCCCTGTGCACGGCGTTTTCCGATTACTCATGGGAAACCATGTCCGAACGCATCGAGTTCGACGACCAGTTGTTGATCCTCAAGAAGCCGTTCGACACCCTGGAAATCCGCCAGATGGCCAGTGCCATGACCTGGAAATGGCAACTGGCCCAGGACGCGGCCCGGAAGATGCGCACCCTGGAGCGCACCATCGAGGAGCGGGTCCAGGAATTGCTCAAGGTGTCCCACCTGCTGCAATACGACGTGCTCACCGAACTGCCCAACAGCATGTTGCTCGGTGATCGCCTGACCCAGGCCCTGGCCCAATGCCGCCGCCATGATCGGCAACTGGCGGTGATGTTCATCGGCCTCGACCGTTTCAAGCGCATCAACAATGCGCTGGGGCATCCGGTGGGGGATGAAATGCTCAAGCGCGTGGCGCGGACGCTGGCAACCGTGGTGCGTGAGTCCGACTCGGTGTTTCGCTACGGTTCCGACGAGTTCGTGGTGATCCTGGGCGATATCACCGACCCGCAGATGACCAAGGGCGTGGCGGAAAAACTGCTGGCGGCGATCAACTCCCCGCACCCCATCGATGGACACGATCTGACGGTCACGGCGAGCCTGGGCATCAGCGTATATCCGGCCGACGGCTTCGACGCCGTGGCGCTGATCAAGAAAGCCGAGACGGCGATGCGCAACGTCAAGGAAAACGGCCCCAACGATTACCGTTTTTTCACCGAGGACATGAACCGCCGGGCGCGGCAGCAGCAGACCATCGAGTCCGGCCTGCGCCTGGCCCTGCAGCGCAAGGAGTTCGTACTGCATTACCAGCCCAAGCTCGACCTGGCGAGCGGCAAGGTCGTCGGTGTCGAGGCGCTGGTGCGCTGGAACCGGCCCGACCACGGCCTCGTCTACCCGTCGGACTTCATTCCGGTGGCCGAGGACAGCGGCCTGATCGTGCCGCTGAGCCAATGGGTGCTCCAGGAAGCCTGCCAGCAGGCGTGTCGCTGGCAGGCCGAGGGCATGCGGCCGCTGTACCTGTCGGTCAACGTCTCGGCCATCGATTTTCGCCAGCGCGGTTTCGTCGACGGCATCGCCCGTACCCTCAAGGAAACCGGCCTGGACCCGACACAGTTAGAACTGGAGATCACCGAAAGCGTGCTCATGCAGAACATCGACGCCACCGTTGCCACCCTCAAGGCCATCAAGCACCTGGGTATCCGGCTGGCGATCGATGACTTCGGCACCGGTTATTCAAGCCTGAGTTACTTGCAGAAGTTTCCGGTGGACGTGCTGAAGATCGACCAGTCGTTCGTCGGTGACCTGAGCATCGACAGTAACGACGCCAAGCTGGTGAGCACCATCATCAGCCTGGGCAAGAGCCTGAACCTGCACATCATCGCCGAAGGCGTGGAGACCCGGGACCAATTGGAATTCCTGAAGATCCACCAGTGCGAGGAAGTGCAGGGCTATTACTTCAGCAAGGCCGTGGAGCCGCAAGCGTTCAGCCAATGGATGGCCGAATGGGAACAACGCCCGAACCCGCTTTCGTAAGCGCCAGAGTTCATAAACCCCGTTTCAAGGAAAGCACCCCATGGCGTCACACGGATTGATTCTGGCTCTCGGCCTGCTCGTGGGATTGAGCACCGCCGCTCACGCCGAGCCACTGGACGAACCGCTCAAGCCGCTGCCTGCCGTCCCGAACCTGGACCCCAAGCGGGTCCAGTTGGGCCAGCGGCTGTTCAATGACCCACGACTGTCGGTCAACAACACGCTGTCCTGCGCCAGCTGCCATCGCCTGGACAAGGGCGGTGCCGACGACAAGGCGTTTTCCCTGGGCTTCGACGGCAAGCCGGTGGAAGTCAATACGCCCACCGTGTTCAACGCCAGCCTGAACTTCCATCAGTTCTGGGACGGTCGCGTCGACAACCTGGAAGAACAGGTGCACATGGTAGTCATCAGCCCGACGGAAATGGGCAGCACCTGGGAAACGGTGGTCAAGCGCATCGCCGATGATCCGGACTATGCCAAGGCGTTTTCCAACGCGTATCCCGACGGGGTCAATGAACCGAATATCCGCAACGCCCTCGCCGACTACGAGCGCACCCTGCTGACCCCCAACTCGCGCTTTGACCAATACCTGCTGGGCAACACCGACATCCTCACGCCTCGGGAAAAATTCGGTTACCAGCGCTTCAAGGAATATGGCTGCATCGCTTGTCATCAAGGCGTGAACATCGGCGGCAACATGTTCCAGAAGTTCGGCGTCATGGGCGACTACATCACGGACCGCGGCACCCCCACCCGGGCAGACGAAGGGCGCTTCAACGTCACGGGCGACGAAGCCGACCGCCAGGTGTTCAAGGTACCCAGCCTGCGCAACGTCGCACGCACCGCGCCGTATTTCCACAGTGGCTCGGCGCCCACCCTGGAGCGTGCCGTAGAGGTCATGTTCAAGTACCAGTTGGGCCGCGAGCCCCTGAAAAACGATACGGAGCTGATCGTCGAGTTCCTCAAGACCCTCACGGGTGAATGGGAGGGCAAGCCGCTATGAGCCTCTCCCGCCGCCTCGGCCTGGCCTTCATCGGCGTATTGCTGGCCTCGATTTTGTTGTTCATGTACATCGAGTCGGGTGCCCAGCAGGCTGCCTCGCACATTGAATCAAGGGACCTGATCCGCCTGCTCAAACAGCAGGATGCGATCTGGGATAACGAAGTGCTCAAGTCCCGGGTTGCCCTGAGCCGCAATTACGATCCGCTGGTTTCACCCTTGAATGAAATGGCACGCCTATGGCAGCGCCTGGATGCGATCGAGTCGGAAACGGGACGTCACGCGCCGTCGCTCTGGTCAACCCAGCGCGACGAGTACCTCAAGGCAGTCAAGGAAAAAACCCGCCTGGTGGAGCAGTTCAAGTCCCACAACGCGGTGCTGCGCAACTCCCTGGCCTTCCTGCCCACCGCCGAGGACGACATCCAGCGGCAATTCGCCCAACTGTCTGACGAAGACAAGCTCCGACTGCAAAGCGCCATCATCGACACCTACGACCTATTGCTCAGCACGCTGGAGTTCGCCCAGGTCACCACCCAGGACCAGGCTGCCGAAATCCTGATGGGCCTCAACCAACTGGACGTCAACAAGGAGCGACTGCCCGCGGGGCTCGTCGGCTCCGTCGATATTCTTCGCCGACATATCGCGCTGATCCTTCGCGAGCAACCGTTGGTCAATCAATTGATGCACGACTTCGACGCAGTCCCTCTCGCCCCCCGGTTGGATACCATCACCAACCTGTTGGAAAAGGACCAGGAGGTCGCCGCCGCCAAGCATCAGCGCAACCACATTCTGCTGCTGGTGTTCGCCACCTTCCTGGTGCTGATACTGATCTGGCTGGCCGTCCGGCTGGTGCGCAGTTTCAGCGAAATCAAGCGGGTCAACAGTGCCCTGCAAACCGCCAACGACGAACTCGAACAACGGGTCGAGGAACGGACCCGCCAGCTCAAGGACACCCAGAGCGAACTGATGGACACCGCTCGCCAGGCCGGCATGGCGGAAATTGCCACCAACGTCTTGCACAACGTTGGCAACGTGCTCAACAGCGTGAACATTTCCGCCGACCTGGTCAGCCGCAAGCTGCGCAGCAGCAAGGCCCTGGGGCTGGGCAAGGCGATGAACCTGATCAACGAGCACAGCCACGACCTGGGGCATTTCCTCACCGAGGACGAAAAAGGCAAGCTGCTGCCCGGCTACCTCAACCAATTAGTGGAAGCCATCGCGGTGGAACAACAAGGCCTGACCGACGAACTGGCGCAACTGAGCAAGAGCGTCGATCACATCAAGGACATCGTTTCCACGCAGCAGTCCTACGCGGGCGCCAACACCTTGATGGAACCGCTGGTGGTCAGCGAACTGCTCGAAGATGCCCTGCGCATGAACTCCGGCGCCCTGACCCGCCACCATGTGACGGTGATCAAGGAGTACGGCGAGGTGCCACGGATCATGGGCGACAAGCACCGCCTGCTGCTGATCCTGATCAACCTGATCAGCAATGCCAAATACGCCATGGCCGGGGTTTCCAACCATGCGCGGAACATGACCCTCAAGGCCACGGTCGTAGACGAAGAGCTGCAGATCAGTGTCAAGGACGAAGGCGAAGGCATCCCGGCGGAAAACATGACGCGCATCTTCGCCCATGGTTTTACCACCCGTAAGGACGGCCACGGGTTCGGCCTGCACAGTTGCGCACTGGCGGCGATTGAAATGAACGGCCACCTCACCGTACACAGCGAGGGGCCCGGGACCGGGGCGACATTCGTACTGCAACTGCCCCTGAAACTCGCAGAAGGTGAGCCATGAACAGCATGAGTAACCGGCGCATCCTCTTGATCGACGATACGCCCGCCATCCATGACGACTTCCGAAAGATCCTGACGCCAGAAGAGGAAAGCAACGCCGAACTGCAGGACATGGAAAGCGCACTGTTCGGCGAAGCACCGAAGGCCGTCACCACGGTGTTCGAACTGGATTCGGCCTACGGCGGCCAGGAGGGCCTGGCCAAGTTGCAGCAGGCCCTGGCGAAGGAGCGTCCTTATGCGCTGGCGTTCGTCGACATGCGCATGCCCGAAGGCTGGGACGGCGCCAAGACCATCGAGGAGTTGTGGAAGGTCGACCCGCAATTGCAAGTGGTGGTCTGCACCGCGTACTCGGATTATTCCTGGGACGAATTGCTCGACCGCCTGAACGGCCACGACCGGCTGCTGATATTGAAAAAGCCCTTCGACAACATCGAAGTCCAGCAGATGGCCAACACCCTGACCACCAAATGGGAAATGACCTCCCGCGCCCGTTTGAAAATGAACAAGCTCGAAGACCTGGTGGAACAACGCACCCTGGCGTTCAAGCAGGCCAGCGAGCTGCTGCAGATGGAAATCGACGAGCGCAAGCTGCTCGAGACCCAACTGGTGCAGTCGGAAAAACTCGCCTCGCTGGGTCAACTGGCGGCCGGCGTCGCCCACGAAATCAACAACCCGATCGGCTTCATTTCGTCCAACCTTGGCGCCTTGGGTGGTTATTTCAGCAAGCTCGAGGAAATGCTCCAGGCCTACGGCAGCGCCGAGCAAGCCATTGCCTCGCCGGAACTGGTGATGAACTTGAAGAGTCTGCGCCAGGAGGTGGAGCTGGATTTCCTGGTGGAGGACATTCCGGTCCTGATCAAGGAATCCAAGGACGGCATCGCCCGTGTCGGGCAGATCGTCAAGGACCTCAAGGACTTCTCCCGGGTCGACTCCAGCCAGGAATGGCAGATGGCGAATTTGCAGCAGGGCATGGATTCGACGTTGAACATCGTCGCCAACGAAATCAAGTACAAGGCCGACGTGGTCAAGCAATACAGCCCGCTACCGGAAGTCGAATGCCTGCCGTCGCAGATCAACCAGGTGATCATGAACCTGATCGTCAACGCCGCCCAGGCCATCGGCCCGGAACGCGGCACCATCACCCTGCGCAACGGTGTCGAAGGCGACAACGTCTGGATCGAAGTCGCCGACAACGGCTCGGGCATCCCACCGGAAACCCTGCAGAAAATCTTCGACCCGTTCTTCACCACCAAACCCATCGGCCAAGGCACGGGGCTTGGGTTGTCGTTGTCCTACGGCATCGTGAAGAAACACAACGGTGAGATCACGGTGAGCAGCGAAGTGGGTGTGGGGACGACGTTCCGGGTGGAGTTGCCGGTGCGGCAGATGAAGTTGGCGGGGTGAGTAACACCGGCCTGATCGACTCTGGTTCAAATTGTGGGAGCGAGCTTGCTCGCGATATCGGTGTGACAGTCAACGAAGGTGTTGAATGTTTGACCGCCATCGCGAGCAAGCTCGCTCCCACAGGTTTTTCCGCAGTCTCAGGCTAATTATTCCAGCCCTGCACAGCTCCCTCGCCACGGGGTGGCATTCCACGCTAATGTCTCGCCAGTCGCCCTCCCCCCAAGGAACCCGCATGAGCCTATCGTTGCTGAGCCGCTACGCCTTCTTCGCCGGCTGCGTGATCTTCACCCTCGCCAGCCTGCCGTTCCTGCAACACGACTGGCTCTGGCCATTTGCGCTGGTGACCGGGCTGCTGAGCCTGCTGGGGCTGTTCGACCTGTTGCAAAGCCGCCACGCCGTGCGGCGCAACTACCCGATCCTGGGCAACATTCGCTACCTGGTCGAAGGCATCCGCCCGGAGATCCGCCAGTACCTGCTGGAATCCGACAGCGACGCCCTGCCCTTCTCCCGGGCCCAGCGCTCGCTGGTGTACTCCCGGGCCAAGAACGAAAGCGCCGACAAACCCTTCGGCACTCTGATCGACGTCTACCAGACCGGCTTCGAATTCATCGGTCACTCCATGCGCCCGGCGCCGCTGAGCGACCCCAGCGGCTTTCGCGTGACGGTCGGCGGCCCGCAATGCACCCAACCCTATTCAGCCTCGGTGTTCAACATCTCGGCGATGAGCTTCGGCTCCCTGAGCGCCAACGCCATCCGGGCGTTGAACCAGGGCGCCAAGCTCGGCAATTTCGCCCATGACACCGGCGAAGGCAGCATCAGCCCCTACCACCGCGAACACGGCGGCGACCTGACCTGGGAGTTGGGCAGCGGCTATTTCGGTTGCCGTACAAGCGACGGGCGCTTCGACCCCGAGCGCTTTGCCGTCCAAGCCCGGAACCCGCAGGTGCGGATGATCGAAATCAAGATGAGCCAGGGCGCCAAGCCCGGCCACGGCGGGATCCTGCCCAAGCACAAGGTCACCCGGGAAATCGCCGAGACCCGTGGCATCCTCATGGGCGAGGACTGTGTATCGCCGTCCCGCCACAGCGCGTTTTCCACGCCGATCGAACTGATGCAATTCGTCCAGCAATTGCGCGAACTGTCCGGTGGTAAACCGGTGGGCTTCAAGTTCTGCCTCGGGCATCCGTGGGAGTTCATGGGCATTGCCAAGGCCATGCTGGAAACCGGGATCCTGCCCGACTTCATCGTCGTCGATGGCAAGGAAGGCGGCACCGGCGCCGCGCCAGTGGAATTCACCGACCACATCGGCGTGCCGCTGCGCGAAGGCCTGCTGTTCGTGCACAACACCCTGGTGGGCCTGAACTTGCGCGACAAGATCAAGCTCGGCGCCAGCGGCAAGATCGTCAGCGCCTTCGACATCGCCAGCGTCCTGGCCATCGGCGCCGACTGGGCCAACGCCGCGCGCGGCTTCATGTTCGCCATCGGCTGTATCCAGTCGCAAAGCTGCCACACCAACAAATGCCCCACCGGCGTCGCCACCCAGGACACCCTGCGCCAACGCGCCCTGGTCGTCCCGGACAAGGCCCAGCGCGTCTACAACTTCCACCGCAACACCCTCAAGGCCCTTGCCGAAATGCTCGCCGCCGCGGGGCTGGAGCATCCTTCGCAATTGCAGCCCAAGCATTTGGTAAGGCGCATGTCGGCGACCGAGATCAAGCTGTTTTCGCAGTTACACGTGTTCCTGAAACCTGGGGAATTGCTGACCGGCGAAGTGAATGGACAGTTCTATTCGCGGATGTGGCAACTGGCGCGGGCGGACAGTTTTGAGCCGCAGGAAATCGTGGCCGCATAGCTCGTAAACACACTGCTCCCGCTGGGCCAGTAGGCGCTGGAGCTATGTAGGAGCTGTGTAGGATCTGCCGAGTGAAACGAGGCTGCGATCTTTCCACCGCCAATTGAATCGAGAGCGAACATCAAGATTAAAAGATCGCCGGCTCCTACATTTGAATCAAGAGCGAAACATCAAGATCAAAAGATCGCAGGCTTCGCCATCCAATTTCAGAGCCGAGCGGGAGCAAGCTCCCTCGCCACGGGTGCATCATTCTTCCGGATGCCCCGCTTCCACGTCCTACCTGTAGGTTCTGACAGTAGACGACGACTTCCCAGCGATTGACCATTCACCCCAACGGCTCACTCGTCACGGAAGGTGCTTATGTTGACCCGGCGCGATCTGGTTGGTTTTGCTTCGCTTTTTGGGGTATTGGAGGCATTCAAGGTTGTCGATACGGCTGCCAGGCAGCCCTCGCCAAGCGGATCGAGGGGTTGACGCCATGGACCGGACTCGCCTGGCCTCGGCAACCCTTCTGGGTACATTGATCCTCTTCACTTGGCTAGAGTCGATGCCCCACGCCGATGAACGATCGCAGAAACTACAAGACGCGGCATTCAAGGAACCGGAACAAGCTGTAGCCCGTCGCCAGGTTCAGCAAGAAATACAAAGCGACCGCCACCCATCCAGGCGAACTCAACACATCGCCGATCGAGCCGATGCCATAGCTCGCAACGCCCATCGAGCAATGGAACAGCAAATAGCCGCGCCATGACTTCCCAGGCTCAAAGATATAAAGCGCCGTCACGTAAAACGAAAACACCGCAGCGACGCAAAACGCTGCGAAGTTACTGGTTGCCTGGGTCAGTCCAACGGCGCCATACAGCAGGAAAAAAATCTGGCCATGAATCAACCCATTGACCAGGACGATCACCGTCAACGCAGAGAAACCCTTCATCGTATCTGCCTTGTCATTTACCGTTAGGGGTTTCCAAACTAGGCCAGGGTCTCACGGCGATCTACTGTCAGGTCTTACAGGTCGGGCACTGATTCCGACGGACGATCGTTCTTATCCGGCGTGTCAGCGACAACGTTCGACATCGACAAACAAACACAACTTGGACACGACATCAGGATCGCCCTGGGGCTTTTTCATCGAGATATATCCGCTGTCGTGGATGACGAAGAGATCATAGAAACGAGTGGAAACCACTGGCGAATAATCCCCGCGTCGAATCGATGCAATTACCATTGGGTCCTTGGCCAGGTACACATTGGTAATGCCCGCTCGCGGCAAGCTTTCGGGAAGTAATACGTAGCCCACGCCCAGCACATATTGCTGAGCCGGCATCGCCGCGAATAAACCGCTGGCTGCCGGGAGCCAGTTGGCTTTCAGCTCGGGGATCATGTAGATGCGATCCTTATCGCGCAGCGGCGAATGGTTGATGTCGTAGGCCAGCGAGGCCAGCACAACGGCCTCCTGTTGTTTTTGCAGCGAGAGGACGCGCCCGTGTCCGAACGAAAACGACAACATCGCCAGTAATGGAATCAACAGGACCAATCCCAAGCGTGCATGAAGGCGCATGAGTATTTGCAGACTCAGAAAAAACACCAGCAACAACAACGCCGAAAAAGCCACCAACGTCCTGGCGCCGTAGTTGAACTCGGCGAAAAAAAGCGTGATGCCAGGGATACAGAACAAGAGCACCGCAGGGGCCAGCAGATAACAAAACAACAGCGGTGCTTCTCGCCAGGGAGATTCCGCACGACGAACTAACCCGATGCCTCCCCACACGTACCCAACCAGCGTCAGCAACGCACCGCCCCACACCAATGCCTGGGCGCCTTCGGTAACCCAGCCATCGAACATGCGCGCCAGAAACGAAAGGCGATTGCCAATTTCCAGCAGGCTGCTGATGCCCAACGGCAACAACACCTGACGCGCTCCCGTCATGAGTTGATAAGCCGTGAGGTAATAAACCGATACGCCGACACCGATTGCCACCAGCTTGCAGCCGATCAACCGCAACACTTGCTGCGAAGGCTTGCCCTGCCAAACCAGGCGGATCACCTCAACACAGCACATCGCGATAAAAAAACCGATAAGCACTTGGTAGATGGACAGTGCCAGCGCCAATAACAATGCCGGAACCAGGACGTTTCGCCAGATCTTGTCAGATGACCAGATAACGGCATGAATAAGCGCGACCAATCCCAACGCCATGGCCGGCCCGTCATAGTGATAAGACAGGTTCTGCAAGAGAAAAGGGTTGTACCAGATGGGCAGGACGACCAGGCAATGAACTAACGTCGGTCGTTCGAAATAGAAAAAAACCAGCGATTTCAACGCAAACGAAACAGCTGTCGTCGCGATGAACAATGGCAAGGGAAACAGGTCCGCAGATGCCGAGCTGAACGAGAGGACGTTATAGAGCCATTCGATGACAACTCGCCCCTCCTCGCGCCAACCTCCTCCGGCCACCAGCGCTCGCCAGTTGTCGTCGTTGTAGAAATAATCGGCCTGCACCAAGGGAAAGATGAAAAGAAAACTGGCCGCCAGGAAAAACAGCAGCACTTCCCGTGGCGTCAAGGTTCTTGCCCACAGGAACTGGCTCACGGCTCATCTCGCATCTTGGGTCGGCCGCCCCGGATCATTTCCTTGATGACGTATCGAGGGCGATGTTTGGTCTCCAGATAAATTCGCCCGATGTACTCACCCAACACACCGATGCCGATCAGTTGCACCCCGCCGAGGAACAGGATCGCCGTCATCAGCGATGGATAACCTGGCAGATCGCTTCCGAAGATCAACTTGTCCAGGATCAGGTAGGCGGCATACAGCAATGAGATCAACGAAATGCAGCTACCCACGTAAGTCCACAACCGCAACGGCACGGTACTGAACGACGTGATGCCTTCCAGGGCCAGGTTCCATAGTTTCCAGCCGTTGAACTTGCTGTTGCCCGCAGCGCGGCCGGCGCGGTCGTATTCGATGATGACGGTATTGAAACCCGCCCACGACAACACACCTTTCATGAACAACTGATACTCGGGAAGCGTCTTGATGACTTCCACGACCTTGCGGTCCATCAAGCGAAAGTCCCCCACGTTCTGTTCGATATGGGGATAGGCAATGCGATTGAGCAAACGGTAGAACAACGCCGCGCCTCGGCGCTTCAGGTAACTGTCGGACGAACGATCGCGACGCTTGGCCAGCACCACTTCGGCGCCTTTTAGCCATTGCTCGACCATGCGCGGAATCACGTCGATGGGGTCCTGCAAATCCACGTCCATCGGGATGACCACATCGCCGCTGGCATGCTCGATGCCGGCGAACAAGGCCGGCTCCTTGCCAAAATTACGGGAGAAGTTGATCAGCAGGACTTCGCTGTCCGTCAACGCTATCTCTCGCGCCAGGCCGGCGGTCTGGTCGTTGCTGCCGTCGTTGATGAAGACAATCTCGACGCAATGATCCTTGAGCTGCGGATGCTGACGGACACTTTCGTAGAAGAGACCGATGGCCTGTTCTTCGTTGTACACCGGGACAATCAGCGAGATCTTCATGGCCGATGTCCGCGAAACACGACGAACCGGGAAAACAGGAAACCAAGTACCAGGCTCAACAGCGAAAACGCCGCCACGGTCAGCAGGCCATGGAGGTGCCAGCGATCCCCCAAGTGACCGACGATGAAGCTGAGCGCGCCCATGACGCATAGGAAAAGCACATAACCCGGCACGGAGAGCTTGGCTTCAAAGGTGTAGAGCGCGTTGGCATAAAAAGAAAAGGAGGCGGCCACGCAGAAAGCGATGAAGTTACTCGTCGATTGGTCGAGGCCGAACGCCACGCGCAGCACAAAGAAAATCTGCCAATGGATCAGCGTATTGGCCAACCCGACGAGCGAATAGCTGAAAAAACCGTTCCATATCGCTTTCATAAGCCCCTCCAACGGCCGTGCTGTCGGACTACGTTGAATCCAGGGCCCCGTCAGCACGCGGACTATCGTTAGAAGTAACAGGCGCTCCACAGTTCAGGAAAAAGAAAGCCCCGGTCGTGGACCGGGGCTCTGGTTTACATCGCTATCGACTCAGGAAACCGAACGCACGGCTCCCCGCACATCCCCGGTCGGCTGCAACTTGAAGGTGTAGAACAACACCGTCAGCAGCACCAGAAATGCCGGGCCGATATACAGCGCCACGCGGGTGTCGGGGAAGTACGCCATCAGGCCCACTACCAACACCAGGAAAGCGAGCGCCAGGTAGGAGCTGACCGGGTACAGCCACATGCGATATTTCAGTGCGGCACGCTCGGAAGCGCTCAGGCCTTTACGAAATTTGAGCTGGGCTAGCAGGATCATCACCCAGGTCCAGATCGCGCCGAAGGTGGCGATGGAAGTCACCCAGACAAAGACTTTTTCCGGCACCAGGTAGTTGAGCAGCACGCCCAGCAGCAAGGCGGCGATGGACAGCAGCAGCGCGCGGCGTGGCACGCCGTTGCTGGAGGTCTTGGCAAAGCCGGCCGGGGCCTGGCCGTTCTGCGCCAGGCTGTAGAGCATCCGCCCGGTGCTGAAGATCCCGCCGTTGCAGGACGACAGCGCGGCGGTGATCACCACGAAGTTGATGATGCCGGCGGCGGTCTTGATGCCCAGGCGCTCGAAGGTCATGACGAAGGGGCTGCCCTGGGTGCCGATTTCGTTCCACGGGTAGATCGACAGGATCACGAACAACGCGCCGACGTAGAACAGCAGGATCCGCCAGAACACCGAGCCGATGGCGTTGGGGATGGTTTTCTGCGGGTTGCGCGCTTCACCGGCGGTCAGGCCGATCATCTCCACGCCCAGGTAGGCGAACATGACCATTTGCAGGGACATCAACACGCCGGACACGCCGTTGGGCATGAAGCCGCCGTGGGTCCAGAGGTTGGAAATACCCAGGGCCACGCCGTCATTGCCGAAACCGAATGCAATGATGCCGACGCCACCGATGACCATGGCAATGATGGTGACGATCTTGATCAGGGCGAACCAGAACTCGAATTCGCCAAAGGCCTTCACCGCGATCAGGTTGATCGAGCCCATGCTGACCAGTGCGGCCAAGGCCCAGATCCACCGGGGCACATCGGGGAACCAGATGCCCATGTACACCGCCACGGCGGTGATTTCCGCCACGCAGGTCACCAGCCACAGGAACCAATAGTTCCAACCCGTCAGGAAGCCGGCCAGCGGGCCGAGGTAGTCCTGGGCGTAGCGGCTGAACGAACCGGCCACCGGGTTGTGCACGGCCATTTCGCCGAGGGCGCGCATGATCACCAGGATCGCCAGGCCACCAATGATGTAGGACAGCATGATCGCCGGGCCGGCCATTTCGATGGCCTTGGCCGAACCGAGGAACAGCCCGACACCGATGCAGGCGCCGAGCGCCATCAAGCGGATATGCCGCTCGCCGAGCTCACGTTTGAGCGGACCACCCTGCGCGGTCTCGCCATGGGGCAGATGATTGCCGACTGGCATAGGGATACAACCTCGTCTTGTTATTGGATTGACCACCGAGTCTCCAAAGCCGCGGGCGGGTGGGCCTGCAAGCCTTGCCGAAACCGGGCCTGCCTTGTGGGCAGGCCGTCCTGTGGGACAACAACCTCAGGATCAGCGGGTCGTGCAGTATAAAAAGCCGGGAACAGAAAGTTTCACTGTAAAAGCAGGTTAATTCAGGGAATGCCTAAGCCGATGATGGCTTTATCAAGAGGGATTATCTGAACCAAGGGCCTTTTTGAAGCGACGACGAGTATTGCACAGTGATGGTGCAGCGTCATGCGCTGGCATGGGGTGATGGCTCTGGTTCAAGGCTTTCAGACCATCGTGACTAGGGGATCTAATTGTGATTAAGGGATCTGATTGTGGCGAGGGGATTCATCCCCGCTGGGCTGCGAAGCAGTCCTAAAGCCTGACAGCTCGGTGGATCAGACAGATTGAGGTGAATGTTTGGAAGGGCTGCTGCGCAGCCCAGCGGGCATAAATCCCCTCGCCACGGATGAATGTTTCGCCACCGGGGCTCATTGCTAAACCCAAGTGGCTCATAGCCACGCAGCGTCCCACAGCGGATAGTCGCCAATGCGACTCACCAGTCCCGCGCGAAGCGGATTGGCAACGACGTAGCGCGCGAAGTGCCGCACATCCTCATCATCTCGAATCGCGCGGTCATGAAAGCCGCTTTGCCAAAGTGGACCAGACAGTCCGATCTTTTTATTGACGCTATGGGTGCATCGAGCTTTGGTAACGCCTACGACGTGACTGAGATGACCATCAATAATCTGCAGCGACCAGTGGAAATGATCCGGCATCACCACCCAAGCCAAAGAATTCACCTGACCGGAATCATGAGCACGTTTGAATTCAGCGACCAATAGCCGTCCGATCTTCCAATCTGAAAAAACCGGTCGCCGCTGATGAACGACAGCAGTCACCAGATAAGCTCGTTCTGGCTCCGAATAACGACCTCGACGCAAGCGATGGGAATTTGGGCGTGGATGCATTCCTTGCTTCCTTTGAATGGGCTTGAACGCAGCGTAGCCACGCCGATGTGATGTCAACTCCGCAAACGTCGAGTGAAATTTCCGAAACTCGCGTAATCCCTTTGATGAGAAGGATTTATCTGTGGCGAGGGGATTCAGCGAAACGTCGCACCGCCCCGCTGGGCTGAGAAGCAGTCCTAAAGCCTGACAGCTCGGTGGATCAGACAGATTGAGGTGACTGTTTGGGGGGCTGCTGCGCAGCCCAGCGGGGATAAATCCCCTCGCCACAGGAACCTCACCCCTTGCCGGTCTCACTTTGATGCCGACAATTTCCCCTCCCCCCACGCCAACCACCGTCTAAGCTTCAAGCAAGTCCGATCAATCTGCGTGAATGGATCAGTCGACTATGGGCGCTTTGTGGCAAACCGATTCGAATAAACCTGTGGTCCCGACTGAACGTATGGAAGAAGCGCCTTTACCCAAAAAAACTCGCCGCGCCCGGCATGGCTGGCGGGCGTTCTGGTTGTTGTTGCTGATCATCGTGGTGGTGGTCGGCCTGGCCGTGGCCAAGGAGATGCGCACCTCCCGGTTCCAGGCCCAGGAGGTCAGCAAGTACGCCGCATCCTTGACCTATTCGGTGCAACCGGGTCCGAGCGATGCCATCGTCTATCCCGGTGCCGGCCCGTTCGATCAGCGGTTGGGGTATAGCTCGCTGGGAGAATTCCTGCCGCGGCTGCTCAAGCGTGATTATGTGGTCGAGGCCCAGGCACGGTTTTCGCCGGCCTTGATGGACTACGTCCACAAGGGCTTGTTCGTGCCCTACGCGGAAAAGATCCAGGCGGGGCTGACCCTCACCGATTGCCGCGCCGCGCCGGTGTATCAGTTCAAGTACCCGCAGCAGCTGTATGCGAGCTTTGACGCCATCCCGCCGGTGGTGGTGCAAAGCCTGTTGTTCATCGAGAACCGCTTTCTGCTCGACCCCAAGCAGCCACTGGCCAACCCGGCGGTAGACTGGCCGCGCTTCGGCATGGCGGCTTGGTCGCAGGTGGCCAAGCTGTTGAGCCTGCCGGGACAGTCGGCCGGCGGTAGCACGCTGGCTACACAGCTTGAGAAATACCGGCACTCCCCCGAAGGCCTGACCGTGTCGGGCGCGGAGAAGATCCGCCAGATGATTTCCGCCAGCGTGCGCGCTTACCAGGCCGGCCCGCAAACCCTTGAGGCGCGCCAGCGGATCGTCCGCGACTACCTCAACAGCGTCCCCCTCTCGGCCGTGCCGGGGCATGGCGAAGTCCACGGCATGGCGGAAGGTTTGAGGGTCTGGTATGGCGCGGATTTCAAACGGGCCAATGAACGCTTGTTCAGCACCGCCACCGATCCCCAGAGCCTGGCGGAAAAGGGCCTGGCCCTGCGGGAGATGCTGTCGTTGATGATCGCCCAGCGGCGGCCGTCCCATTACCTTTCCAAGGGCCATGACGAACTCGCGCGCCTGACCGACAGCCACATCCGCTTGTTGGCGCAGAACGGTGTGATCGACGCCGCACTGTCCGAGGCCGCGCTGGCGAGCAAGGTTTCCTACCGTGACTGGGTCCAGGACCCGACCGTCCAGCCCAACGAAACAAACAAGGGCATCAGTGCCGCCCGCAGTCGCCTCGCGGCGCTGCTCAACCGTCCGCTGTACGACCTCGATCGCCTCGACCTCTCCGCCACCAGCACCTTGCAGAGCGACTTGCAGGCCCAGGCCACCGAGTACCTCAAGCGCTTGGCCGACCCGGCCTTCGCGACCGAGATCGGCCTGATGGGAGAACGCCTGCTGACCCCGACCAGCACCACGCAGGTGCGCTACAGCTTCACCCTGCTGGAACTGACCCAGGATGGCTCCCGCGTGCGCGTTCAAACCGACAGCACCGACCAGCCTTTCGACATCAACGAAGGCAGCAAGCTGGAGCTGGGCTCCACCGCCAAGTTGCGCGTGCTGACCACCTACCTGCAAATCATTGCCGAACTGCACGAGCGTTATGCCCAGCAGGCCCCGGCGGCGTTGAAGAAAACCGAGATCGCCGAGCAGGATCGCCTGTCGCGCTGGGCGGTGGACTACTTGATTGAAAACACCGACCGCAGCCTGCCGAAGATGCTCGAAGCCGCGCTGGATCGCACCTATTCGGCCAGCCCCGGCGAGGCATTTTTTACTGGCGGCGGGTTGCACACCTTCCATAACTTCCGCAAGGAAGACGACGGCCGCCTGCCGACGCTGCGCGACGCCCTGCGCGAATCCATCAACCTGCCGTTCATTCGCCTGATGCGCGACCTGGTGCGCTACGCCACCTATGCCGGCCCCAACAATAGTTCCGAGCTGCTCAAGGACGACAAGGACCCGCGCCGCCAGGAATACCTGGCCCAATTCGCCGATCGCGAGGGCACGTCGTTCCTGCTCAGGTTCTGGAAGAAATATCAGAAGAAGGACACCGGCCAGCGCCTGGAAACCTTCCTCGACGGCATGCGTCCCACCGCAATTCGCCTGGCCGCCGTGCACCGCTATTTCTTTCCCAACGACAGCCAGGAGAGCTTCAATCGCTTCGTGCGTGCGCACTTGAAGACGGCAAAAAGCGCGGAAAAACTCACTGATGAACGCCTGGAACGGCTCTACCAAAGCTATGGCCCCGGCGCCTATGACCTGCCGGACCAGGGCTTCATCGCCAAGGTCCACCCGCTGGACCTGTGGTTGATGGGTTACCTGTTGAACAACCCCGACGCCAAGTTCAGCCAGATCGTCAAGGCCAGCCAGTTCGAGCGCCAGGAAGTCTATAGCTGGTTGTTCAAGAGCCGGCACAAGAGCGCCCGCGACAGTCGCATCCGCACCATCCTGGAGATCGAAGCCTTCCTGGATATTCACCAGCGCTGGCAGCAAGTCGGCTACCCGTTCGATCACCTCGTGCCTTCGCTGGCCACCGCCATCGGCAGCTCCGGCGACCGCCCGGCCGCGTTGGCGGAACTGGTGGGAACGATCCTCAATGACGGCGTGCGTCGCCCCGCCCTGCGCGTCGACAGTTTGCAGTTCGCGGTGGACACACCCTATGAAACGCGACTGGTCAGCAATCCGGAAAACGGCAAGCGGGTGATGCCGGTGGAAGTCGCCCAGGCGCTGCGCGGCGCGCTGTCCCAAGTGGTCGACGCCGGTACCGCGAAACGCGTGGCGGGGAGTTTCAAGCTCGCCGATGGCACGCCGCTGGCGATGGGCGGCAAGACCGGCACCGGTGACAACCGCATCGAAGCCATCGGTGCCGGCGGCCGAATCCTCAGCTCCAAGTCGATCAACCGCACGGCGACGTTCGTGTTCTACATCGGCGACAGCCATTTCGGCACCCTCACCGCCTACGTCCCGGGGGCCTCGGCACAGAACTTCAAATTCACCTCAGCCTTGCCGGTGCAGGTGCTCAAGGGCATGGCACCGTTTCTCACGCCGTACTTGCAACCGGGGACTCATACCCAGTGCAAGCCGTTGGTGGCGGGACAATAACCTGCACCGGGACCTTGGTTTACAGGGTTACACGAGGCACCGCATCGAAGACGACAGTGAAGTTCCCGGTGTACAGGCCAGGATCACGAGGAATGGGCCAATGATTGGCATGGATGAACATCTCCACCTGGGTCCCTGGCGTGGATGTGGCGTCATCGACTACTTCTCGAGGCATCTCGTCCAACAAGACGTCGTTGAACCTGACTCGCAGCGGTATGAGCACGACACCATTGGATAAAATAGAGCGCCCATCAAGGTAGGCATGGACCGAGCCGTCGGTATTCTTTACATCAAAGGCCTGGCGTATGGAACTCAACTCGTAGCTGACAGGGTTGTAATTCATGTACTCGTCTTTACCGAAATCCGGATTGCGAGGCTGCACATGAAACTGCTTGTTCGGAATGTTTGCAGTGACATGAATGGAAGAGCGTGCATCATTGGCAGCGAACACCCACGAAGCACTCAAGGCCGCGATAGCCAGGGCAGTCACTGACACCCTCTTTTTAAACATACTTGACACCTTTCCTATTAAAAAACCTGTGGCGAGGGAGTTTGTTCCCTCGCCGAAGGGTTGTGTGCTGAAGCTCAATTCGCCATTGGTACGCCCTGCGAGGCACGGTGGCGGGGCAATGAGTCACGGCGTGGCGCGGTGGTTTACAGGCTGACTCGAGGGACCGCGTCGAAAATTACGGTGATATCGGCAGTAAATTGGCCTGACAGTCTGGTTGAAACCGCCCACGGATTGAAGATGACCATCTCGGCCTGCATACCTGGCGTGGACGTTGCGTCATCTACCACCTCCGTCGGAGTACTACCCAGGCCAACGTTGTTGAACGTGATAAAAAGAGGGATCGAATGAACGCCGTTGTACAACCAGGCTGGACCATCGATGTAGGCATGCACCGAACCGTCGGTGTTCTTCACATCGAAGGTCTCGCGCAGCCAGGTCAATTTCCTGCTCACTGGATCCATGTGCATGACCTCGTTCTTGCCGAAGTCCGGGTTACGCGGCTGCACATGAAACTGCTTGTTCGGAATGTTCGCACTGATGTGGATGGCTGAACGCGCATCGTCAGCCGCCCCGGCCAGTAAAGGGCTCAGGGCTGCAGCCCCCAGCGCGACGGCAGATATTATTGTTTTGTACATGTCGTTACCTGTTAATGGTTGATAGAAACAAAGACCAAGCCTTAAGGCGCAACGGCATCGAACACCATGTGCACCGTGCCGTAGTAATCGCCGGGCTTGTAGTCGTCATCGGGCCGGATGGCGGCGATTTCCAACGGGACCTGGCGTCCTGGCCGGGCCTCGCTGGCCGATACCACCTGGGCCGAATCCAAGGTCAATTCGACGCCGTTGAACCTCACCCGCAGGTCGATGCGTTCGCGGCCGTTGGACAGATACGCCTCCTCCCCGAGGCGGGCGTCGATGGAACCGTTGGTATTTTTCACCTCGTAGGTCGCGCGCAGCGGACTGAGGTCATTGATGATCGTGTTGAAGGGCAAGCGCTGTTCGCGCTGGACCAACTGCGGGTCGAGCGGCAACACAAAGAACTCGACCGTGGGGATGGTCACGTAGAGCTCGAAGGTTTCCCGCTCGACCGCGCCCCAGGCCGGGGCCCAGGGCAAGGTCAGCGCGGCGACGGCGAGAGGGCATGCCAGTGTCTTGAACATAGTGGATACCTGTGGCGTCAAGGACGGTACGGCGACCGTCAACCCTTGATCTGGATGGGTTTGCTCTGGCCGCCTTCGATCAACGTGAAGCGGTATTCACGTCCCGACTCCTTGTCGAACGAGAACGTGCGGCCGGCCATGACGTGGTGCTTGGTGGTCGGCCGGCAGTCGTTTTCCTTCTTCGCCACGCAATCCTTGAACTCATCGATCACCAGCACGCTGTTGCCGTTGTTGCGCATCACGTAGCGGCTGGCGTTGTCCTCGATCACGGTCTCGAAACGGGTGTTCTTGGGGCGAACGAAGAACACCGTGCCATAGCCCGCCAGCACCTTGACCCCGGCCGTCACGCGTTCCTTTTTATAGGCCTCGCGTTCCTCCTCGCTGACGGCGAACTCGTCCTCCGCTTCCGGCACCACAGGCACGAAGCGCACCCGGAAATAACGCTCCTTGTCGCGGTTACCCAGGAACAGCAATCGCGTGCCCTGCATGCCGTTGGCCGGCACGATCAGCCGGGCCGGGCTGGCCATCAAGCCATCCTTGGCCAGCCCGCCAGGCTGGCTCTGCACCGGCTCCTCGCGGTAGCTGCCGTCCTCGTTATAGAGAATTTCCAGGACATTGACCTTGATGAATGCCGTGGACGTTCCGCCATTGAACACCCGCTTCATGTAAGTGCTTTTATCACCGTCAAGGTAGTCGTAGACCACCCCGACACCGATTTGCGGCCCGGCCTGGACCACGCCGCAAAACAGGTACAAACCCACCCATGCCAATACGTGTTTCATTGTTTTCTCAACCTCATGCTTTAAGCGCAACTCACTGGATACCGCCGGCGATCAGGCCGCTCAAACTTCCGAATCCCAGATCACCGTGATGTTGCCGGAATAGACTTTGGCGCCGCCGTCGAGCATTTCTTCGATGCTTTGCCGAGTCACTTCGAAATGCAGGCTTGCAGGCCTGCGATCCACATAGACACTGGGCTGGATCAGCTCCGTGCCACTGCCATCTCGCAACAGGCGACGCTGGTTGATGGGTTGTCCGCCAAAATCGGTCAGCCCC
The DNA here is from genome assembly GCF_016756915.1 of Pseudomonas sp. HB05. Taxonomy (NCBI): domain Bacteria; kingdom Pseudomonadati; phylum Pseudomonadota; class Gammaproteobacteria; order Pseudomonadales; family Pseudomonadaceae; genus Pseudomonas; species Pseudomonas sp. HB05. Next base: position 309,551 of record NZ_JAESPG010000003.1, on the reverse strand, counting down.
TCAGGCAGCGTCACCCTGACGTCCACCGGTACGGAATGGCCCGAGCCGGCTTCGCCGATCGCGCACGTATTACCACTGATGTATTGGCAATCGAGCGCCATCTTGAAGCGTGACGATGTGGAGATATGGAAGCGTTGATCGCGCGCCAGCCGGCTCGGTTTGCTGCCGCCATTCAGCCAGGCTTGCCAGCCCCCATCGGGCACCAGCTCCACCCGGTTTCCGCCGGGAGGCACCTCGACCTTGAAGGTATGCTCGACATCGAGCCTGAAATTGAGCGTGATGGCCGAATCGCTGGGCAGCATGACGTCGCCCATGTCCAGCTCCCGCCCTGGTCCAACGCCGATGGTCAGATCCCCGGTGTACTGCCCCGCCGACATTCTCATCGGGTTCGGCATGCGCAGCTCATAGGCAAAGTCCACGTAGGGATACGCCATGCTGGGGATCACAAAGTTGGCCTTTTTTGCGCACTCGGTTTCCGACGGGGTCCGCCAGAAAAACTCGTAATGGTTGTCGCCGAAACGACTGAACCCGCTGGAGTTGCACGGTGAAGGCGCCTGGCCCCAGTTGTCGTTCCACAGCATCGTATGCGCAGTGCCCGCTTCCACCCCGCCACCGACCAGTTCGATCACGCTGCCAGGGACTTGATAGCGAGCACCAATGCCGACCCACCGCACCTGGACGATTTCGGTCTCGCCCGTACCGGAATGAACGATCTGCGCCGTGCGCCAGTTGGCAGGTACTTGAAACATGGCCCCTTGTCGAACGTCGGCGTGCCCGGCCTGGATAGGCCTGATGGAATTCACACTCAGGGGCAGCCGGATGCTGAACATTTTCCATGCCTGGCATTGCGACGGAGCTTCGGCGCAATAACCACTCATTGGCGTGGTGTTGAGAAACCCGGTTTCCTGAGGCTTCGACGGGTCTGGCCTGAACACAGCGCTGATGTCCTGGGTCAAGGCGTTGGCCATGGGCATGCTCGCAAACAAAACCGTTGAAACCACACAGTTCGCGACTACCGGTGTTCCTTTCATGGGTATGACCTCATATTCAAATCCGTTGAATAGGTGTTTTTAAACTTCTGAATCCCAGATCACCGTGATGTTTCCGGTGTAGGCTTTGGCGCCGCTGTCCAGCATCTCTTCGACGCTGCCGCGGCCCACTTCAAAGTGCAGGGTGCCCGACCGGCGATCGACATAAAGCCCCGGCTGGAACAGTTCGGTACCGCTGCCGTCACGCAGTAACCGTCGACGGTTGACCGGCTGCCCGGCGCCGTCAGTCAAGCCGTCGGGCAGGGTGACGCTGACATCCACCGGCACGGCATGACCGGTGCCGGTTTCGGAAATTGCGCAGGTGTTGCCGCTGACGTATTGGCATTCGAGTTCCATCTTGAAACGCGAGGACGCCGAGATATGGAAGCGCTGGTCGCGAAACAATCGTGTTGGCTTGCGACCGCTGTTCAGCCAGGATTGCCAGCCTTCCTGGGGTACCAACTCCACGCGGTTGCCGCCGGGGGGGACTTCGACCTTGAGGGTGTGCTCGACGTTGAGTTTGAAGTTGAGCGTCAGTGTTGAATCATCCGGGAGCATGACGTCGCCCACATCGAAATCCTGCCCCGGGCCAACGGTATAGGTCAGCGAACCGGTGTATAGCCCGGACGACATTTTCAAGGGGTTGGGGGTGCGCAACTCATAGGCAAAATTCAGCGAAAGGTACTTCATGCTGGGAATCAGGTAGCTGGCCTTCTTGGCACATACACCTGCTACCGGGGTTTTCCAGAAAAACGTGTAATCCACGCTACTCAGATAACCCACACCACTGTATCGACATGGCGAAGGGGCATTTACCCAAGAGGAGTTGCCCCACAACATACTATGCGCGGTGAGGTTGCTCACGCCGCCACCCACCAGGTTGACTGCACTCGTTGGAAGACGGTAGGTCAGGCCTACACCGGACCAGCGCACTTCAACGATTTCCGTTTCGCCCGTTCCTGAATGGGTGACTTGTACCGTGCGCCAATTGACGGGCGCGTGAAACATCGCCCCTTGCCGAACATCGCCATGATTCGCCTGGATGGGGCGGATCGAGTCGAAGGTAATAGGCAACGTGAGGCTGAACATTTTTGCCGTTCCGCATTCCGCGGGATGGTCAGCGCAGTAACCACTCACCGGCGTGGTATTGAGAAACGTATTCTCCTGGGGCTTGGAAGGGTCAGGCCTGAATATTGCAGTGATGTCCCGCTCCAAGGCATTGGCCACAGGCACACACGCAAACAGCAACACCGAGACCACGCTGCGCACTGCAACCGATAAGGGTTTCATTTATACAACCTCATACTTGAAGACAAATCACTGCGAGAAAACCAGAAGCCCCGTGGTGAGGGAGCTTGCTCCCTCACGGGTTCTCCCAGCCACGGTTTCATCGTTTTTCCCGGGTGAACGGCATTACCAATAAGGTGCTTCATGAACGCTGCTTCACCCCACCAGCCTCGGCGACTGCCGTATCGGCCAAGGTGTCCGGCGTGCAACGCAAGTCCCCGATCATCAACACATCGCCTTCGCGGTTGGCAGTCTCCGGGTCGAGGCGGAACCGGCAGAACAATTCGTTTGCGTGGCGCACTTCCAGGGTCGGCGAGCCGGCATTCATTTCCATGGAAAAGAATCCGTCCGCCTCGCTGATGCCGCGGCTGGCATGGTTGATCACGTGGTGGCCTCGAAGCGGTTGGCCCTGCCCATCCACCAGGCGTCCGAGCACGGTCACCGTCCTCATCACGCTGATCTTGCGGTAGTCCACCCCGCCCTTGTTCAGGTGATAGCGGGTGCGCGAAGGTTGGATATTCGCCGCCGGCGGGTGCACGCCTTCGAAGTCGAAGGTCACCTGGCTGTTCTTGTAGGCAGTGATGGGCACGAAGTTGCGACCGGGGCGTAACGTGGTGCTGCCGCCGGTCAAGTCGTCGGCGCGCAGGACAACATCATCCACGTCGGCTTCGACGTCGACGATCATGCCCGCGCCGCGTCCATGAGGCGTAGCGGTAACGGCCGCTTTGCTGCCTCCCACCGCCACCGTGCTGCTCAGGTTCAGGCCGCCGGTGAGGTTATCGTTATAGGACGAGCGCTGGACGAAGCCATCGCCGAAAAGCGAATCGGTTTCGAAACTGGCAATACTGGACAGGCCCACGCCATAGGTGTCGGCCAACACCGTGCCGGAAACGCTTTGCAGCACATGGTCTTCCAGGCTGCGGCGATACGACAGCGAGGCATTATTGTCTCGCGCGCCATCGCGGGAGGTGCGGGTCCCGATGCTGCCCGACCAGTATTCCCCCGGCCCGCCCAAGGCCACGCTGACGCTCAGGTCCACGCCCCGATTGCGCTTGTCCCCCGTGCTGGTGGTGCCAGGGCGATCGAATACCGACACCCGCCAGTTGGCATCGCTGCCGCGCAGTTGGCCACGCTGGGTCCAGCCCAGGTCCAACCCCGTGCCCTGGATGTTGCCTTCGCTGTAGGCCAGTCGCCCATTGACGGAGGTCTTGTTGCTCAAGCGATGGTTGACCGACAGCGAGGAATTGCTGGTGTGGCCGACATACACTTGGCGCTGGCGAATACGCGTGCCGTCCTGCAACGTTTCGTATGTGTTGCGGGTGTCCAGCCAACTGCGGTTGTGACTGGCCACCACGCTGCCGTTGAGGTAGCTGTACAAACCTTGCAGATCCATGCCGGTGCCATACTGCTGGGTTTGATAGACGTTGGCGTAGAGGCTGGTGTTGCTCGCCAGCGTCCAATCCACCGAGGTGCCCACTTGCAGCTTGTCCTGCACCTGGCGCGTGGAGGCTCCCAGGATGACCCGCGGGTGCAGCAGGTAATTCAAGCCGACCCCGGCTGTCGTGAAGCCGGAAGGCTGGTCTTCCCAGTTGCTCCAGAGCCGGGTTTCGCGGCCGGCAAACAGGTTGTAGCGCCAGCGGTCTTCGGTGCTGCTCCAGTTGTTGGGCTTGTAGACCAGCTCCTGGCTGGTGGCGCTGGTTTGCCCGTCCTCGACCAAGCGGACTTCCACTTCATAAATGCCGCCGGGCAAGGGCCGGGTGTCCAGGCTCTGCAAGCCGGCGCTGACCGCCTGCGTATTGATCAACAGGCCGCTGCGATAAATCTCCACCGAAGCCTGTCGGCTCGCGGTGACGTAGATGGGGTAGACGCTGGGCCGGGGATTATCGATGACCAGGCTGTCGGAGCTGCCATACATCACGCCCACGGCAGTGTCCGGGTTGGCACCGAACGAACGGATCTGTCGATTCAGGCCATCGGAGCTGGGCGTGAAATAACCCAGGCGAAAAAAAGTACCTTCCAGTTCTCGTTGGGTATAGAGCTCGTGGACGGCGTGGTAGATCTTGTCGTCCGGTCCGCCGAGACGCGAGAGTTGAAGGTCGAGCGATTGACTCCAGTTGCCCAGGCTGGAACTTGCATTCAGGCCATAGCGCCCGCCGGTGTCCTGCTCTTGGCCACCATTGATATTGAGCTGGTTGTTGAAGATCAGACCCAGGCTGCCACCTTCTGGCTGATCGTGGTAACGCTTGGTTTCAGTGCCGCGTTCCACATCCCGAGTCAGGATCGTCACCAACGAATTCTCGAGGCTGTAATGCATGGCGAGCAGCCCTGATGAACAATTGGCTTCGCATGCGCCCAGCGACTGTCCTTGCTTGAGCAGTTGTTCCCATTTCTCACGTTCGAGGTTGCTGATCGGACTGTCTTGCGTGTCGGTGAATTCGAGCAACGTAATACGATCGTCCCGGGTCAATACCACCATGGCTTCGCCAAGGTACTGTTGATTGAGTTCAACACGAACCGCCAGTGGCACATCGAAGAAGTGGGATTCAAACTCCGCCGGCAGTCCCTTGGCCTGGGACAACAGGCTTTTGGGCGTTGTACCGGGGGCAGTCGGCGCGGCCGAGGCGTTCGCGCACAACAACAGCGCGAGCGCACCCGCGATGGGTGTCATCGGAAACATCAACGGATTCTCTAATCAGCGAGCGTTCAAGGCGTTTCAGGTACAGGCCGACCGGCTGGGGAGTGCCGGCCGGCCTGCGAATGCCCGTGCAAATCAACGGGCATCGGATGGCATCACGGCGTAGCGCGAGGCACCGCGTCGAAGATGACGGTCATGTCGGCGGTGTACAGGCCGTTCTGGGTATCGAGAGGCCGGGCCGCGACGATGGTCATGTCGGCCTGGGTACCTGGGGTGGAGGTGGCATCGTCCACCACTTCCTGAGGCAGGGCGCTCAGGGTGACGCCGTTGAAGGCGGTGGTCAGGGCAATGGAGTTACTGCCGTTGTACAGCGCAGCAGGGCCGCCTTCGATATAGGCATGGACCGAACCTTCGGTGTTTTTCACGTCGTAGGTCTGGCGCAACGAAGTCAAGGTGCCGCTGACCGTGTTGTAGCTCATGGTCTCATCCTTACCGAAGTCCGGATTGCGAGGCTGCACATGAAACTGCTGGGTCGGGATGTTGGCAGTGATGTGGATGGAAGAGCGCGCGTCGTCGGCGGCGAATGCCAGCGAAGAAGTCAGGGCGGCAGCTGCCAGGGAAGCACCGGTTACGAGTTGTTTGAGCATGTTGTTCATACCTGTTCTTTTGCAATAGATAGAAGAGTTGAAGTTGCCGCCAGACAATCATTCTGGCTGCACTTCCAACGCCGGGCATGATCAACGCTATTGAAACAAAAAAAAGCAGGCAGATTCCTATATGCACGTAGTAAATCCGGCATACGCGTGCGAGAAAAAGACTCGGATTCTGTTAAAAACAGATTTTGGATGTCAGAAAGAACTTACAACGCCAGCAATAAAGCGGGCTTGATGATGTCAAGAAAAAAAGCCCGGAAAAATCAAACTCGGCCTCTATATCGCAATCAGGTAAGGTCTTGCCTCACTGTAAATAACGAACGGCAAGTTAGATATATCTTAGTTTCGAAATTTCGCGCACGTCAAAATATATCTTATGCAAAAAGTTATATCTCAACATCTAGGCAGAACGGAGAACAGCCTATGACCTCCTCTTACTCTTCCCCTGAAGACGAACATGACTGTTTTGAACGAGCCCCGACGGGCCGTGGACGTAACAGCCGAGGACCTCGCATCTTCGCTGCCGGTGATCTGAAGTTGCTGTCGTTGGCGCTGCTGGCCGAGCAGCCTTGCCACGGCTATGACCTGATGCGCCGGATCGAGCAAATGTTCGATGGCGCCTACAGCCCCAGCCCCGGCGTTATCTATCCGACGCTGGCCTTTCTGGAAATGAGTGCAATGGTCATTTGCGGTGTCGAAGATGGGAAAAAGAGTTACAGCGTGACCGATGCCGGACGTCTATCCCTTGTAGAGCAGGCCGACGCGCTGAATCAGGTGCGCAAGCGAATCGAAACCAGCAAGCGCATGCTGCGTGGCCCCGATCGTCCCCCTGAAATCCGTGAAGCGGTGTATAACCTGCGCCATGCGCTACAAAAGCACCCTGGCCGCTGGAGCCCGGAAGAAGTCCAACGGGTGCGCGGCCTGCTCGACGACACCGCCAAAGCCATCACCGACGGCCCGGGCCGTCCACCTGTTTCGGAGTCAAACCCATGACTGAAGTCGATCCAAACACCATCCACCGCGTCAACCACGAGATCAAGCGCCGCCGCCTGCAAGTGCTGCGCGTCGTCGACCTGACCCCACGCATGCGCCGCATCACCGTCGGCGGGCCGGAACTGGCCGGGTTTGCAAGCCTGGGCACCGACGATCATGTGAAGCTGTTGTTTCCGCAGAACGCCGAGGAACACGCCGCCCTGGAAAACTTCAACCCCACCGCCGGCAAGGCCCAGGGACCGATGCCCGAGATGCGCGACTACACCCCGCGCCGGTATGACCTGGAAACCCTGGAGCTGGACATTGACTTCGTGCTCCACGGCGACGGCCCTGCCGCGACCTGGGCGACGCAGGCGGCACCGGGGCAACACCTTTACATCGCCGGGCCACGGGGCTCGATGATCGTGCCGGACATCTTCGACAGTTACCTGTTGATCGGCGACGAAACCGCCCTGCCCGCCATCGCCCGCCGCCTCGAAGGCCTGGCGCCCAACCGGCGGGCCCTGGTGGTGGTGGAAGTTGAAAATGGCGCCGAACAGCAAGTGCTCCAAAGCCCGGCGCAGGTGCATGTGATCTGGGTATTGCGCGAAGGCCGCCACGACAGCCTGCTGCGCACCGTGCAGCAATTGGAAATGCCGATAGGCAAGCTGTATGCCTGGGTCGCGACCGAAAGCAAAGTGTCTCGGCAGATTCGCAAGGTGTTGCTGGAAGAGAAAGGGTTGGACCAGGATTTCGTGAAGGCGGTGGGGTATTGGAAGCTGGATGACAGTGAGGAGGATTGAGGGACGGGCGGTGGCTGAAGTACCCTGCATCCACTGAGGGACTGTACATAACCCCTGTGGCGAGGGGATTTATCCCCGCTGGGCTGCGAAGCAGCCCCCAAAACAGTCACCTCAATCTGTCTGATCCACCGAGTTGCCTGATTTTAGGGCTGCTGCGCAGCCCAGCGGGGATAAATCCCCTCGCCACAAAATAGATCCCCTCACCACAGGGCTATCGCTGTCCTTTAACACCTTATCCGTCATCACCAGGTACCCGGCCCCATGCTTTTCCTGCTCGCCTACATCAGCAGCGTCGTGCTGATCAACTTCGCCTTCTCGGCCGCGCCACACCTGGACGTCATCTGGTCGGCCTGGGGCGGGCTGGTGTTTGTATTGCGCGACATGGTGCAGACCCGTTTCGGCCATGGTGCCATCGCGGCGATGCTGGCAGCGCTGGTGCTGTCCTACGTCACCTCCGACCCGACCATCGCCCTGGCCAGCGCCACGGCATTCGCGGTGTCCGAATGCATCGACTGGCTGGTGTTCACCGTCACCAAGCGCCCATTGCACGATCGCCTGTGGATAAGCTCGGCCCTGAGCATTCCCCTGGACACCTTCATTTTCTTCGGTCTGATCGATGCCCTGACACCCGCCGTGGTGACGACCGCCCTGCTTTCGAAATTCGCCGGGGTCACCGCCGTCTGGCTGATCATGGCCTGGCGTCTGCGCAAACAGGCCATCGCCGGCTGACGCGGTTCATGTAAAATGCCGCGCTTTCTCCCCTGGGAAGCTCGCCCGGCGCGCGCCCCGATGACCCGCTCCTGTTTGAGGACCTTCAGATGACCCGTATCGGAACTCCATTGTCGCCCACCGCGACCCGCGTTTTGTTGTGTGGCAGCGGTGAGCTGGGCAAGGAAGTGGTGATCGAACTGCAGCGCCTGGGCGTTGAAGTGATTGCCGTGGATCGCTACGCCAACGCGCCGGCCATGCAAGTGGCCCACCGCAGCCATGTGATCAACATGCTCGACGGCGCCGCCCTGCGCGCGGTGATCGAGGCCGAGAAGCCGCACTACATCGTGCCGGAAATCGAAGCCATCGCCACCGCCACCCTGGTGGAACTGGAGGCCGAAGGCTTCACCGTGATCCCTACGGCCCGCGCCGCGCAGTTGACCATGAACCGCGAAGGCATCCGTCGCCTGGCAGCCGAAGAGCTGGGGCTGCCGACTTCCCCCTATTTCTTCGCCGACACCGTGGAAGACTACCGCAAGGCTGTGGAAACCCTGGGTTTCCCCTGCGTGGTCAAGCCGGTGATGAGCTCCTCGGGCAAGGGCCAGAGCCTGCTGCGCAGCGCCGATGACGTACAGAAAGCCTGGGATTACGCCCAAGAAGGCGGCCGCGCCGGCAAGGGCCGGGTGATCATCGAAGGTTTCATCGACTTTGATTACGAAATCACCCTGCTGACCGTGCGTCATGTCGGCGGCACCACGTTCTGCGCGCCGGTCGGCCACCGTCAGGAAAAGGGCGACTACCAGGAATCCTGGCAGCCACAGGCCATGAGCCCGGCGGCCCTGGCTGAATCCGAGCGCGTTGCCAAGGCGGTGACCGAGGCCTTGGGCGGCCGTGGCCTGTTTGGCGTCGAGCTGTTCATCAAGGGTGATCAGGTGTGGTTCAGCGAAGTCTCGCCGCGTCCGCACGACACCGGCCTGGTGACGCTGATCTCCCAGGACCTGTCGCAGTTCGCTCTGCATGCCCGCGCCATTCTTGGCTTGCCGATCCCGTTGATCCGCCAGTTCGGCCCATCGGCTTCGGCGGTGATCCTGGTAGAAGGCCAGTCGACCCAGACCGCGTTCGCCAACCTCGGCGCCGCCCTGAGCGAACCGGACACCGCGCTGCGCCTGTTCGGCAAGCCGGAAGTCAACGGCCAGCGTCGCCTGGGCGTGGCCTTGGCCCGCGATGAATCCATCGAAGCCGCCCGCGCCAAGGCGACCCGGGCTTCGCAGGCCGTGAAAATCGAACTGTAAAAGCCCAAGGCTGAACACAATCCTTGTAGGGAAGGGATTTATCTGTGGCGAGGGGATTTATCCCCGCTGGGGCTGCGCAGCAGCCCCAAAGCAGCAAACCCAATCTGCCTGACACCCCGAGTTGTTGGGTTTAGGGCTGCTTCGCAGCCCAAGCGGGGATAAATCCCCTCGCCACAAAAGCTTGTTGTGTTCACAAAAGCCAAAGGCTCGTTGTATTCACAGAAGCCAGCGTGAAATCGGGTATTAAAATAAAGGCGACACCCGCAAGGGTGTCGCCTTTTTCATGAGCGCTGCTTGGATTTAATCCGGCAGTTTGTAGGCGATCACATAGTCACCCTGCTTGGTGCCCAGGGAACCGTGACCACCTGCAACGACCAGCACGTACTGCTTGCCGTCCTTGCCGGTGTAGGTCATCGGCGTGGTCTGGGCGCCTGCGGGCAGGCGGCCTTCCCACAATTGCTTGCCGTTTTTCACATCGTAGGCGCGCAAGTACTGGTCAAGCGTACCGCTCAGGAACGCCAGGCCACCGGCGGTGGTGAAGGTACCACCCAGGCTTGGAACGCCCATGCTCAGCGGGATCGGCACTGGCGAGCTGTCGCGCACGGTGCCGTTCTTGTGCTTCCACAGGGTCTTGTTGTTGGTCAGGTCCACGGCGGCGACATAACCCCACGCAGGTGCCTGGCACGGCAGGCCCATGGGCGAGAGCAACGCTTCGAGGATCACCCCGTATGGCGCGCCTTTGTTCGGCTGCACGCCTTCGGTTTCACTCTTGCGACCCGGGCCACCCGCCACTTCCGCTGCTGGAACCAGCTTCGACTTGAACGCCATGTAGCTCGGGTTGACGAAGGCGATCTGGCGCACCGGATCGACCGAAATACCGCCCCAGTCAAACACGCCGAAGTTGCCTGGGTAGACGATCGAGCCTTGCAGCGACGGCGGCGTGAACATGCCGTCGTAACGCAGCGACTTGAAGTCGATCCGGCACAACATCTGGTCAAACGGCGTCACGCCCCACATGTCGCGCTCCTTGAGGACCGGCGGCACGAAGTTCAGGTCGGACATCGGCTGGGTGGGCGAAGTGTGGTCGCCCTCCACCGCGCCTTGCGGCACCGGGATTTCCTTGATCGGAATGATCGGCTGGCCATTGCTGCGGTCCAGCACGTAGATGCTGCCCTGCTTGGTCGAAGCCAGTACGGCCGGCTTCACGCCATCGGCGGTCTTCATGTCCATCAGGGTCGGTTGACCGCCGACGTCCATGTCCCACAGGTCGTGGTGAGTGAACTGGAAGTACCAACGCACCTTGCCGGTGGCTATGTCCAATGCGGTCAGGCCAGCGGAATATTTTTCCGATTCCGGGGTACGCATGCCACCGAACTGGTCGGGGGTCTGGTTGCCCATCGGCAGGTAGAGCATGCCGAGTTTTTCATCGACGCTGAACATGGACCACATGTTCGGCGAGTTGCGGGTGTAGGTCTTGCCTTCGGCAATCGGCGTGGTGTCGTCCGGGTTGCCGCTGTCCCAGTTCCATACCAGCTTGCCGGTGTGTACGTCGTAGGCGCGGATCACGCCGCTTGGCTCGTCGGTGGAGACGTTGTCGGTGACGTGGCCGCCAATCACTACCAGGTTCTGGGTGACCGCCGGTGGCGAGGTGGAGTAGTAACCGCCGGCCGTGAAGCCGCCGATGTTCGCGGTCAGGTCGACCTGGCCTTTGTCGCCGAAGTCTTCACACATCTTGCCGGTGTCGGCGTTGAGGGCGATCAGGCGCGTGTCGGCGGTCGGCAGGAAGATCCGCCGTGGGCACACGGTGCTGGCCGGAGTGGTGCTGGCGGTGCCGGTCGGGCTCTGCTCAGCGGACGCGTAGACAGCGTCGTCGTGGTAGGTCACGCCACGGCAGGTCATGTGGGCCCAACCCTTGAAGTTTTCCGCTTTTTGCGTGGAAAGCTTCGGATCGAAACGCCAGATTTCCTTGCCGGTTTCAGGCTCCAGTGCGATCACCTGACTGTGAGGTGTGCACACATACAGCATGCCGTTGACCTTCAGCGGGGTATTTTCCGCCGTGGTCTCGCCCGGGTCGTTCGGCCCTGGCAGGTCACCGGTGCGGAACGTCCAGGCTTCCTTCAGCTTGCCGACATTCTGGGGGGTGATCTGCGCCAGCGGCGAATAGCGGTCGCCGTGAGCGCTGCGGCCGTAGGAGTTCCAATCCCCGTCCGGCATGGCCGGTGCGGTGTTGGCCATGCCCGGAACGCTGTCGCGGTCCAGTTGACCCTTGATTTCACCGGGGTTGGTAAACTGGCTGGCGAGGGCGGCGATACCGGCGATGATCACCGCGGCGCCCAGCGCTCGGGTGCCCATGGGCGATGCATCGGCGGTCAGCAACGGACGGCGGAACCATGGCAGCAGCAGGACAATGCCCAAGGCAAACAGCATTGCCAGGCGCGGCACCAGTTGCCACCAATCCAGGCCCACTTCCCACAGCGCCCAGACGGTACTCGCGAACAGCACCAGCGCATACAATCCCAGGGCCGCACGGCGGGCCATGATCAGCAGTACGCCGGTAATCGCCAGGCCGATACCGGCCAGCAAGTAATACAGCGAGCCGCCGAGCGTGCTCAGTTTGATCCCACCGGCCAACAAGGCCAGCCCCATCAATAGAAGCAGAATGCCGAGCAGGCTCGGTAACAGACGGCTTCGACTCAAAGCACCCTCAGTGCTCATAGTTGTATCTCCGTGACGTTTTAAGGAGTCCCGCGCAAGGTGTCACTTTAGATGACGATCCTGGCGGGGCATGGTTCAGTAAAAAAGGTAATTGGGTGGACGCGGACCATTGTGGGAGCGGGCTTGCTCGCGAAAGCGACGTGTCAGGCGACATTAAGGCCGGATGTGAAATCGTCTTCGCGAGCAAGCCCGCTCCCACAGAAAGTCGATCGTCATACGCCAAGAGACAGCGCTATCTCTCAAGTCTGAACGCTAGGTTTTCTTTGATTTTTCTATCGGATCAGGCTGTACGCAGAGGCTCTGTCACAAAAGAAGAAGCGTTTCAGCAAGCGGCGCAAGGATAATGTCCTGTTACAAATAGAGAAAGCGCTTTTGTTGACATGGATCATCTCGGATTCGGTAACAGTGTGCCCAGCTTCACGAAGCCAGGATGAAAGCCATACTTCCACCCAACGGGCACCTCGGCTAAGGTGCGCGGCTTTAGACTTCTTCATGCAAAGGCCCGCCATGACCGAACCGAACAACAACCCGCTGCACGGCGTGACGCTGGAGCAGATCCTCAACGCCCTGGTGCAGCACTACGAGTGGTCGGGCCTGGCCGAACGCATTGATATTCGTTGTTTCAAAAGCGATCCGAGCATCAAGTCGAGCCTGACGTTCCTGCGCAAGACGCCGTGGGCGCGGGAAAAAGTCGAGCGCCTGTACATCAAGCTGATGCGCACCAAGCGGCCCCTCTGAACCGTGGACGTGCGAACCGGTTTCGTGTCGATGCTGGCGTTGCTCGGCTGGGTTGGGTTGAGCGTCCAGCTTTACCTGATCCTGCTGGGTCGCTGGGAATTGGGCGCGAGCCTGTTGGGTGGCTTGGTCAACTTCTTCAGTTTTTTCACGGTGCTGACCAATACCCTCGCCGCCGTGGTGCTGACCTGGGAACTGACCCAGCGTGAATCCGCCGTCCGGCGCTGGTTCCTGCTACCTGCGGTACGCAGCGGCATCGCGGTGAGCATCGCCCTGGTCGGCCTGGCCTATAACGTGCTGCTGCGCCACCTCTGGCAACCGGAAGGCTGGCAGTTTGTCGCCGATGAATTGCTGCATGACGTCATGCCTGTACTGTTCATCATCTATTGGGGGCTTTGGGTGCCTAAAGGCACATTGCGCCTGGGTCACATCGGGCTGTGGATGATTTATCCGCTGGTGTACTTCGCCTACATCCTGCTGCGCGGGGATTTGCTGGCGGCCTACCCCTACCCATTCATTGACGTGGCGAGCCTGGGTTATCCACAGGTGTTCATCAATGCAGGGGGGGTATTGGCCGGTTTTGTCGGGATTGCGCTGGGGGTGGTGGGGTTGGATCGATGGTTGGGGCGACGATCGGTTAAAGCCTTGTGAGATGCGCCTGTGGCGAGGGGATTTATCCCCGCTGGGCTGCGCAGCAGCCCCAAAGCATTCAACTCATTCAGCCTGACACACCGAGGCGCCGAATTTGGGGGCTGCTACGCAGCCCAGCGGGGATAAATCCCCTCGCCACAGATAAATCCTCTGCCACAGGGGCGTGTTCACAATCATCGCCTCACCGGCAACATCCACACCAACCCACTCGCCTTCGCCCGCTCATGACACAACGCCAACACGCCGCGGCGCTCATCGTTGTCCATCCGGCTCCAACGGGTGATTTCCGCCACGGTGCGCTGGCAACCGGTGCAGGTATCGTCATCATCCAGCGAGCAGATGTTCACGCAGGGCGAAGGAACCGGACGTTCAGGTGCGTTCATTGTTCTTGCTCGGCCAAGTCGCGGGCATAACGCTGCGAATTTTGAACGTAATGCGCCGCGCTGGCCTCGAGCATTTTCTTCTGGGCCTCGGTCAGTTCCCGCACGACCTTGCCCGGCGAGCCCATCACCAGCGAACCGTCCGGGATCTCCTTGCCTTCGCCGATCAGCGAGTTGGCGCCGATGATGCAGTTCTTGCCAATCTTCGCGCCGTTGAGAATCACCGCGTTGATGCCGATCAGGCTGTAGTCCCCCACTGTGCAGCCGTGGAGCATGGCGTTGTGGCCGATGGTCACGCCGGTGCCGATGGTCAATGGATAGCCCATGTCGGTGTGCATCACCGTGCCGTCCTGGACGTTGCTGTCCTTGCCGATCAGGATCAGTTCGTTGTCACCCCGCAACACCGCGTTGAACCAGACGTTGGCGCCCTCTTCGAGGCGGACCTTGCCCACCAGCGTGGCGTTGGGCGCGACCCAGCTTTGTGGGTGGGTTTCGACACGGGCATCGCCCAGGCGGTATTTCATCGGAGTCCTCGGGGCATCATGTATTGATGAAAGTCTTGGGCGGCGTGTGCAGGTCGATACCGGCGTCGTACAGCAAGTTGACCAACTCCACGATCATGATCGCCGTCAGCCCCCAGATCTTGTACCCCTCGAAACGGTAGCTGGGCACGTACCAACTGTGGCCCTGGTAGTCGATGCGATGGGTGTGTTCGCGCGGATCCTTGCGGAAAAACTCCAGCGGCACGCTGAACACCGCGGCGATCTCGGCATCGTTGGCCTGGTATTCGACATAGTCCGGAATCACACCGACGTAAGGCGTGACCTTGATACCGTGCAATGAGATCAGTGGGCTGAGGGGACCGATCACCTCCACCAGGCCAGGGGGCAGGCCAATTTCCTCTTCGGCTTCGCGCAGGGCGGTGAAGATCAGGTCTGGGTCTTCCGGGTCTCGACGTCCGCCGGGGAACGCAACTTCGCCGCCGTGGGTCGAGAGACCGCTGGCGCGCAGGGTCAGCACCAGCTCCGGTTCATCACTGCGCGTGATCGGCACCAGCACCGCCGCTTCAGGGAAACGCCGATCGGTCTCCAGATCGCGCGGCGTATGGTTGCTTACTCGATGCAGTAGCTCGTCCAGCATGAGACTTCTCGATTTATTCGCTGCCTAGCATCATGCACCAATCAGGCAAGCGGCCCAAGCCCCGGACCGCGTCATGTCGCGAAACGACAACTTGCCGATACCGCCCAGTACACGCCAAGATAGGCGCAGCCTCCAGGAATCCCAGCATGAAATTCTGCAGCCAGTGCGGTAACCCGGTAACCCAGCGCATACCCGAGGGCGACTCGCGACTGCGCTTTGTCTGCGACACCTGTCACACCATTCACTACCAGAACCCCAACATCGTGGCCGGTTGCGTACCGACCTGGGGCAGCAAAGTCCTGTTGTGCCGGCGCGCCATCGAGCCGCGGCGCGGTTATTGGACACTGCCGGCGGGCTTCATGGAAAACGGCGAAACCGTCGAGCAGGCCGCCGCGCGTGAAACCGCCGAAGAAGCCTGCGCCCGGGTACGCAACCTGAGTATCTATACGCTGATTGACGTCCCGCATATCAGCCAGGTCCATGTATTCTTCCGCGCCGAGCTGGTGGACGAGGATTTCGCCGCCGGGCCGGAAAGCCTGGAAGTGAAGCTGTTCGAAGAAGCCGATATACCGTGGGACGAGCTGGCTTTCCGCACGGTGGGCCGTACCCTAGAATACTTCTACGCTGACCGGCGAGCCGAGGATTATCCGGTGCGATCCGAGTCGATACCGCCGCTGGCTCAGCCTGCCAATACGTAGGCTCTGTACGAAATGTGTTCGCGCGAAGGCCAGACAAGGCGAAACGGGGCGAGGAAGCGCAGTGTACTGGAGTACATGAGCATTCCGAGCCTCGTTTCAACGCAGTATGGGCAAGTGCGGATACATTTCGTACAGAGCCTAGAAAATCCAATATAGCCGCGACACCTCTAGGGATATCGTTTCAATGCGCTGGTTGCTTGTCCTGTTCTGCTTGTCGTTTACCGCCGTGTCCCAAGCCGCTGCCGTGGGAACCTACAACGGCAAAGTCATCGAAAAAGTCCTGGTGCTCAAGTCCGCCCATCAATTGCAATTGATCAACGACGGCAAGCCCCTCAAGACCTATCGCATTTCCCTGGGCAAGGGCGCCAAGAAAGGCCCCAAGCTGATCGAGGGCGACAAGCGCACCCCCGAGGGCTTCTACTGGATTGACTGGCGCAAGGTCAGCGACAAGTTCTACCTGTCGATGCACATCTCCTACCCCAACATCAGCGACGCCGCCCGCGCCCGCCGCGAAGGCGTGGAGCCGGGGGGCATGATCATGATCCACGGCACGCCCGATACGGAAGAAAACCCCGAGCAGTTGTTCCATACCCTGGATTGGACCGACGGCTGCATCGCCATGCGCAATGTGGACATGCGCGAGGTGTGGAACCTGGTGCCGGATGGGACGATGATCGAGATTCGGCCGTAGCCCCATTTTCGCGGCGAGGAGCTCTTGTGGCGAGGGAGCTTGCTCCCGCTGGGTTGCGAAGCGGCCCCCTGCTTTACCAGCCATCACACCGCAGGGGATGCTGACGCATCCAGCGGGAGCAAGCTCCCTCGCCACAGGTTCGGTGTTCCACCGGAATTTTTGTGTCCGTCTTTCGATTTATCGCGATCAAGCTCGCTCCACAATGGATTTTTGTTGTTCACAGAACCAGTGATCGACACCTGCCCCTGTGGGAGCGAGCCTGCTCGCGAAGAGGCCGGCACATTCAGCATCTTCATCGACTGTGTTGCCGCCTTCGCGAGCAGGCTCGCTCCCACAGGAGAAACTCGGTGCCCCAGAAATAAAAATCAAATTGCGTAACCTGCCCTCGGTGCATACCACTGCCCTCAAAAACATCAGCTCGAACACCGTAACTCCACGCACCACCTCCACCACGCCAATACCACTTAAAGCCAACCTTCCAAAAATGCCCCATGAATTCATATCAAGCGCCAGAAGCAGCGTTGACATGGTATTCAAGTGGTATTAGCTTCCACCCCAATCACCGAGCGACAACGCCCACAACAACCGCATCGGACACATCGCACATGAACGACATCCTGGCCCTGCGCCCCGACGACACCCAACCCACCCCGCTCTACCTGCAACTGGCCCGCAACCTCGAAGCCGCCATCCACGCCGGCCAATGGAAAGCCGAGCAAGCGATGCCGTCCGAGCGCAGCCTGAGCGAGCAACTGGGCATTTCCCGGGTCACCGCCCGCAAGGCGCTGGAAGTACTCTTCGAACAAGGCCTGATCCGCCGCAACCAAGGCTCCGGAACGTTCATCACTCCGCGCCTGGAGCAACCGCTCTCGCGTCTCAGCGGTTTCAGCGAGATGCTCCGCCTCAAGGGCTTCGTGCCCGGTTCCCAATGGCTGGAGCGGGAAATCACCCCGCCGACCCACGAAGAACTGATCCGCCTGGGCCTGTCACCCACCGACAAAGTCGCCCGCCTCAAACGGCTGCGCAAGGCCGACGACACGGTCATGGCAATCGAGATGAGCACCCTGCCGGCGTCGATCATTCCCAAGCCGCAGGCGGTGGGCGATTCGCTTTATGAATTTCTCGATGGCATCGGCAAACCGGTTGTCCGAGCCTTGCAACACATCCAGGCCATCAACGCCTCGGACGAGTTCGCCGCCCTGGTGGGCATCGCCCCCGGCACCGCGATGTTGCTGATGACGCGGGTCGGCTACCTGGAAGACAACACGCCCATCGAAGTCACCGACACCTATTGCCGCAACGACTACTACGACTTTGTGGCAGAGCTACGGCGCTAGACGACCAGAGAATTCCAATGTCCGAAGACAACATCCTCACCGCCAACGGCTGGATACGCGGCCGCCTGATCCATGAACACGGCAAGGTCGTGTCCGTCGAAGGCCAGCCCTGCGACCCGACGAGCAACGACCTGCCCTACCTGCTGCCCGGTTTCATCGACCTGCATGTGCACGGCGGTGGCGGCAAGGACATCATGGAGGGCGCCCCAGCCTTCGAAACCATCGCCCGTACCCACGTGCGCTTTGGCACCACGTCGTTGCTCGCCACCACCATGACCGCGCCAAGCGAAGAAATCGCCAGCGTCCTCAAGGCCCTCGGTGAGTTCTGCGAACAGCGGCCCAGCGGCAGCGCACGTGTCCTCGGCGTGCACTTGGAAGGCCCTTACATCAATCCCGGAAAACTCGGCGCGCAACCGAATTTCGCCCACACCGCGTTGATGGCCGAGGTGGAAACGTACCTGGCCCTGGCGCCGATCCGGGTGATTACCATCGCTCCGGAAATCGCCGGCCACGATGCCTTGATCCGTGCCCTCAGCGCTCGCGGTGTGCGCATGCAGATCGGCCATACCCTCGGCAGCTACGAAGAAGGCGTCGCGGCACTGGCCGCCGGGGCCAGCAGTTTTACCCATTTGTACAACGCCATGAGCCCGCTGCATCACCGCGAACCGGGCATCGTCGGCGCGGCGCTGGCCCATGCGCAATACGCCGAGCTGATCCCGGATCTGCTGCACGTGCACCCCGGTGCCATGCGCGTGGCGTTGCGTTCGATCCCGTGCCTGTATTGCGTTACCGACTCCACCGCCGCCGCCGGCATGCCCGATGGCGAATACAAGCTGGGCAGCCACACCGTGACCAAATGCCTGGGCGGCGTGCGGCTGGCCGACGGCACCTTGGCCGGCAGCACCCTGACGATGGACCAGGCCCTGCGCAACCTGGTGAAGATCGGCCTGCCCCTCGACGACGCCTCCCGACGCCTGTCGCAATTCCCCGCCGACTACCTCGGCCTGCCCGAGCGCGGACGCCTGCATCCCGGCGCCTGGGCCGACTGCGTGCGCCTTGACCGTGCCCTGAACCTGATCGACGTAATGGTCGAAGGAGAAGCCGTTGACTTCCAAAATGCTTGAAGAGGCCCTCGCCTCAGCCGAAGCCGTCGAGCGTCAATTGCAGCGACTGGATCCGACGCTGGCGGAAATCGCCGGACGCTTGCGTCGTCAACCGCCGCAAGTGGCGATGACCGTGGCTCGGGGCAGTTCCGACCACGCCGCCAGTTATTTCGCTTACCTGACCATGCAGCAATTGGGCTTGCCGGTGGCATCGCTGCCGATGTCGGTGGTCACGCTGCAACAGGCGCCGCTGAAGGTCAGCGGCCAGGTGGCGTTCGCGTTCTCGCAGTCGGGGCAGAGCCCGGACCTGGTCAACAGCCTGCGCCTGTTGCGCAAGCGCGGCGCGTTGAGCGTGGCGATGGTCAACGCAGAGGATTCTCCGCTGGAGGCGGCCTGCGAATTCAGCGTGCCGTTGTGCGCCGGCATCGAGAGCAGTGTAGCCGCGACCAAGAGTTTCATTGCCACCCTCAGCGCCAGTGCGCGGTTGGTGGCCCACTGGAAGGACGACACCGAGTTGCTCGAAGCCGGCCATGCGCTGCCCGAAGGCCTGCGCGACGCGGCGAGCCAGGATTGGAGCGCCGCCGTCGAAGCGCTGCGTGACTGCCAACGGCTCATGGTGATTGGTCGTGGCGCCGGTTTTGCCATCGCCCAGGAAGCGGCACTCAAGTTCAAGGAAACCTCGGCGATCCAGGCCGAAGCCTTCAGCAGCGCCGAAGTCCGTCACGGGCCGATGGCCCTGATCGACGAAAACTATCCGCTGCTGGTTTTTGCTCCGCGCGGTGCCGAGCAGGCTGGCGTGTTGAGCCTGGCCGCCGACATGCGCGAGCGCGGCGCCCGGGTACTGCTGGCCGCCCCCGATGACATCGCCGAGCGCGACTTGACGCTGAGTCGCGCCGGGCATCCAGCCCTGGACCCGATCCTGGCGATCCAGAGCTTTTACGGCATGGCCGCCCGATTGGCCGTGGCCCGAGGCCTGGACCCCGATCAGCCACGGCACTTGAGCAAGGTCACCCGGACCCACTGAACCGCCAGCGTTCTTTTCATGCAAGGCCAATGATCCCAAAGAGAGCGAGCCCATGCCCAACAACAATAAAGAGCTGATCCTCAGCGCCCCGCTCAGCGGTCCGGTGCTCACCCTCGCCAACGTGCCGGACGCGGTGTTCGCCAGCGGTGCGATGGGCGATGGGATCGCCATTGATCCACTGAACGATACCCTCTACGCCCCCTGCGACGGCGAGGTGATCCACGTCGCTCGTACCGGCCACGCCGTAACACTGCGGGCCGACAACGGCGCCGAATTGCTGCTGCACCTCGGGCTGGACACCGTCGAGTTGCAGGGCGACGGTTTTTCCATACTGGTCAAGGAAGGTGCGCGAGTCAGCAACGGCCAGGCGCTGCTGCGCTATGACCTGGACAACGTGGCCCAGCGCTGCAAAAGCCTGGTCAGCCTGTTGGTCATCACCAACGGCGAACACTTCCAGGCACGGCCGATCACACTTAAAGGCGTCAAGGTCGGCGAACCGTTGCTGCACATCGTCAGCAAGACACCGAATGAAACACGTGACGATGAGTTGGACGTCGGCATCGAGGTGTTCGGCCAGATCCGTATCGCCCATCGGGGAGGCCTGCACGCCCGACCGGCAGCCTTGGTCCGCCATACCGCGCAAGGGTTCAAGAGTCGCTCGCAGCTGCACTTTGGCGGTCGGTCGGCGTCCTGCGACAGCGTCATGGGCATGATGGGCCTGGCGATCAACGAACAGGCTGAGGTGCATGTCAGTTGTCGCGGCAGCGATGCCGAAGCGGCGTTGCAAGCGCTGTTGACCACCCTGTCCACGGCCCTGGCCGAAGAGGCTCATACCCAGGCGCCCCAGGCCAAGGCACCGAGCCGGGCCGCTGAAGAGGGTGTGCTGCACGGCGTCTGCGCCGCCCCCGGACTGGTCAGCGGGACGCTGGTCCGGCTGGAGGGCATTCAATTGCCCGAGGATGTCGGTGGACATGACGTCGAAGAGCAACGTCAACGACTGCGCCAAGCCCTGGCCCACGTCAGTCGCGACATCCAGATCACGCTGGAACACGCCAAGGCCCGGCGCCACATCGATGAGCAGGCCATTTTCAGCGCCCATCTGGCGTTGCTGGAAGACCCGGTCCTGCTGGACGCCGCTGACCTCTCGATCGATCAGGGCCGTGCCGCGCCCCATGCCTGGAGCCAGTCCATCGACATGCAGTGCCAGGTGCTACGGCAATTGGGCAGTGCACTGCTGGCCGAGCGCGCCAATGATTTGCACGACCTGCGCCAGCGGGTTCTGCGGGTGTTGCTGGGTGAAGCCTGTAAGTTCGACGTACCGACAGGCGCGATCGTCGCCGCGCGAGAGCTGACCCCCTCAGACCTGTTGCAACTCAGCGCCCAAGGCGTGGCCGGCGTATGTATGGCCGAAGGCGGCGCGACCTCCCACGTGGCGATCCTGGCCCGGGGCAAAGGCCTGCCCTGCCTGGTGGCGTTGGGCGAGGCCCTGCTTGCACAGGCGCCGGGCCAATCGGTGGTGCTGGACGCAGACGGCGGCCGCCTCGAACTTACGCCAAGCGCCGAGCGACTGACACAAGTGCAGCAAGTGCACAGTCAACGCGTCGCCTTGCGCGCCCAGCAACAGACCCTCGCCCATACGCCGGCGCGAACGGTTGATGGAATAGGGATCGAGGTCGCCGCCAACGCTGCCTCCAGCGTCGAAGCGGGCGAGGCCTTCGCCAACGGTGCCGATGGCATCGGCTTGCTGCGCACCGAATTTCTCTTCGTCGACCGCCACACCGCCCCCGACGACGAAGAACAACGCGAGGCCTATCAGGCCGTGCTCGATGCCATGGGCGACAGGCCCGTGATCATCCGCACCATCGACGTCGGTGGCGACAAGCAATTGGACTACCTGCCGCTGCCGGCCGAAGCCAACCCGGTGCTCGGCCTGCGAGGCATTCGCCTGGCCCAGGTGCGGCCGGAACTGTTGGATCAGCAATTGCGGGCGCTGCTGCAAACCCGTCCACTGCAGCGCTGCCGCATTCTGTTGCCGATGGTCACCGAGGTTGACGAACTGCTGCACATCCGCCAGCGCCTTGATGCCTTGGCCGCCGAACTCGGCCTGGAGGAGCGCCCGCAGCTTGGGGTGATGATCGAAGTGCCAGCCGCCGCACTGCTCGCCGAACAGCTGGCCGAACACGCAGATTTCCTGTCCATCGGCACCAACGACCTGTCCCAGTACACCCTCGCCATGGACCGCGACCACGCCGGTCTCGCCGCCCGGGTCGATGCCCTGCACCCGGCGCTGTTGCGGCTGATCGCCCAGACCTGCGCCGGTGCGGCCAGGCATGGGCGCTGGGTCGGGGTGTGCGGGGCCCTGGCCTCCGATCCGCTGGCAACGCCGGTGCTGATCGGGCTGGGTGTACGGGAACTGTCGGTCAGCCCGCCGCAGGTCGGTGAGATCAAGGACCGCGTACGCCACCTGGATGCCGCCCAGTGCCAGCGCATCAGTACCGACTTGCTGAACCTGGCCAGCGCCGCCGCCGTGCGCCAGGCCTGTCATCAACATTGGCCCCTGGGCTGAAGCCCGTCGAAGAACAATAAAAGGAGAGACGCCATGTACCAGCATTTCATCGAAGGGCTGCAACGCCTCGGCCGGGCGCTGATGCTGCCGATCGCGATCCTGCCGATCGCCGGCCTGCTCCTGCGCCTGGGTGACACGGACCTATTGAATATCGCGATAATCCACGACGCTGGCGAAGCGATTTTTGCCAACCTGCCGATGATCTTCGCCATCGGCATCGCCGTGGGGTTCGCCCGGGACAACAACGGCACCGCCGGACTGGCCGGGGCCATCGGTTACCTGGTCATGATCGCGACCCTGAAGGTGCTCGACGCGACCATCAACATGGGCATGCTCGCCGGGATCATCAGTGGCCTGTTGGCCGGCGCGCTGTACAACCGTTTCAAGGACATCAAGCTGCCGGAGTACCTGGCGTTCTTTGGCGGCCGGCGCTTCGTGCCGATCGTCACCGGTTTCAGCGCCGTCGGCCTGGGCCTGGTGTTCGGCCTGGTCTGGCCGCCGATCCAGCACGGCATCAACAGCTTCGGCGAGCTGCTGATGGCCAGCGGTAGCTTCGGTGCGTTCGTCTTCGGTGTATTCAATCGATTGCTGATCGTCACCGGCCTGCACCACATCCTCAACAACATGGCCTGGTTCATCTTCGGCAGCTTCACCGACCCGACTACCGGCGCGGTGGTCACTGGCGACCTGACCCGTTATTTCGCCGGCGACCCCAAGGGCGGCCAGTTCATGACCGGCATGTTCCCGGTGATGCTTTTCGGCCTGCCCGCCGCGTGCCTGGCGATGTACCGCAACGCCCTGCCCCAGCGGCGCAAGGTCATGGGCGGGATCCTGCTGTCAATGGCGCTGACTTCGTTCCTGACCGGCGTCACCGAGCCGATCGAATTTGCGTTCATGTTCCTTGCGCCGCTGTTGTACCTGGTCCATGCGCTGCTCACTGGCCTGTCGATGGCGGTGACGAACCTGCTGAATATCCACCTGGGCTTTACCTTCTCGGGCGGTTTCATCGACATGGTCCTGGGCTGGGGCAAATCCACCAACGGTTGGTTGGTCATCCCGGTGGGCCTGGCCTACGCGGCGATTTATTACCTGGTGTTCGACTTCTGCATCCGCCGCTTCGACCTGAAGACGCCGGGGCGTGAGGAAGTACCGGTGGGCGACAAACCGGTCATCGCCGAAAACCAACGCGCCGCTGCGTATATCCAAGCCTTGGGCGGTGCCGACAACCTGATCACTGTCGGCGCCTGCACCACCCGCCTGCGCCTGGACATGGTGGATCGCGGCAAGGCGTCCGACGCCCAGCTCAAGGCCCTCGGCGCGATGGCCGTGGTCAGACCGGGTAATGGCGGCAGCTTGCAAGTGGTGGTGGGGCCGATGGCGGATAGCATTGCGGATGAAATTCGCTTGGCGTTGCCCTCTTCCGAACGACCAGCCAGCGCGCCCGTGGCCGCCGTAGCTGAGCCTGTCCCGCCGACAGTCGTCTCCGAGGCCGAAGCACAACAATGGCTCGCGGCCCTGGGCGGTGGCGGGAATGTGTTGCAGCTCGATTGCGTGGCGATGAGCCGTTTGCGGGTGCAACTGGCCGATGGCAAGGGATTGTCGGAAAACCAGCTCAAGGCGCTTGGGTGCCAGGGGATCAGCTCACTGGACGGTGGCGTTTGGCACTTGCTGCTGGGGGAGAAAGCGCCGGGGTTGTGGCGGGCGTTGGAGGTGGTGATGGTGAGCCCGAGGGCTGGGATCAAGGCTTAGAGCCCCACAATATAATCCCTAACAGGACACAATTTGTGGCGAGGGGATTTATCCCCGCTGGGCCGCGAAGCGGCCCCCTAAGCAGCCAGCCCCATCTGCCTGACACACCGGGAGTCAATATTTGGGGCTGCTGCGCAGCCCAGCGGGGATAAATCCCCTCGCCACAGTTATATGTAAACAGAAATGGAGGGCAATAAAAAACCCGCTGAATCGATCAGCGGGTTTTTTATTACAACAGCGGGAGAATCAGAATTCCTCCAACCGCCACACCTCATACGCCGGTGTCTCGTAGGGATGGCTCTGTTTCAGCGCCTCCACCACGGGGCGGATCAACTCATCGGCGACAACAAGCTCTACCTTCCACTCCTCGACCTGCTCGACCTGCCCGGCCTCGCCGATGAACGGCTGGCTGCCGTCCAACGGGCGAAACTGACCCAGGCCCAGCACCTGCCAGGCGCAGTGGTCATAGTCGCCGATTCGTCCGCCACCGGCAGCGAATACGGCGCTTTTGACCTCGTCCACATGACTGGCCAGGACGAAGAAGCAGAGCTTGTACACCGCCTCAGTTCACCCAGACGCGGGCGTTGCGGAACATGCGCATCCATGGCGCGTCTTCGTTCCAGTCGTCCGAACGCCACGAGTTCTGCACCGCGCGGAACACCCGCTCAGGGTGCGGCATCATGATCGTGACGCGGCCGTCGCGGCTGGTCAGGCCAGTGATCCCGCGCGGCGAGCCGTTCGGGTTGGCCGGGTAGGTTTCAGTGACCTTGCCGTGGTTGTCGACGAAACGCAGCGACACGCAACCGGACAGGTCGGCTTCGAGCAACGCTTCTTCGCTCTGGAACTCCGCATGGCCTTCGCCGTGGGCGATGGCGATCGGCATGCGCGAACCGGCCATGCCCTGCAGGAAGATCGAGTTCGATTCTTGCACCTGAACCATCGCGACACGGGCTTCGAACTGCTCGGAACGGTTACGCACGAAGTGCGGCCAGAACTCGCTGCCCGGGATCAGCTCGTGCAGGTTGGACATCATCTGGCAACCGTTGCACACGCCAAGGGTGAAGCTGTCGGTGCGTTCGAAAAAGCCTTGGAACGCATCGCGGGCGCGGCTGTTGAACAGCGCCGACTTGGCCCAGCCTTCACCGGCACCCAGCACGTCACCGTAGGAGAAGCCGCCGCAGGCGACCATGCCCTTGAAGTCGTTCAGATCGACACGACCGGCGAGGATGTCACTCATGTGCACGTCGATCGCGTTGAAACCGGCGCGGTCGAACGCTGCCGCCATCTCCACCTGGCCGTTGACGCCCTGCTCGCGCAGGACGGCCACTTGTGGGCGAATGCCTTTCTTGATGTACGGCGCGGCCACATTGTCGTTGACGTCGTAGCTGAGCTTGGCGCTCAGGCCCGGATTGTCTTCTTCCAGCAGCGCGTCGAATTCCTGCTCGGCGCATTCGACGTTGTCACGCAGGCGCTGGATCTGGTAGCTGGTCTCGGCCCACTGGCGCTGCAACAGGCGGCGCTGGCCTTCGAAGACGGTGTCGCCGTTGAAGGTGATGTTGATGTGGGCGTTGTTGATCGGCTGGCCGATCACCGAGACGCACTCGGCCAGGCCGGCGGCGCTGAACTGGGCGAGGATGTCCGGGGTGGCGTCCTGGCGAACCTGGATCACCGCACCCAACTCTTCGTTGAACAGGATCGCCGGGATCTCGGCGGCGGATTCGGCGACGCTGTCCAGGGTCAGGTTCAGGCCGCAGTGACCGGCGAAGGCCATTTCCATCACGGTGGTCAGCAAGCCGCCATCGGAACGGTCGTGGTAGGCCAGCAGGTGACCGTCGGCGTTGAGGCCCTGGATCACGGCGAAGAACGCCTTCAGGTCTTCGGCATCGTCGACGTCCGGCGCTTGCGAGCCGAGCTTGCCATGCACCTGGGCCAGGATCGAGGCGCCCATGCGGTTCTGGCCACGGCCCAGGTCGATCAGGATCAGGTCGGTGGTGCCCTTGTCCATGCGCAGTTGCGGGGTCAGGGTCTGGCGGATGTCCGTGACCGGGGCGAAACCGGTCACGATCAGCGACAGCGGCGAGGTCACGCTCTTGTCCACGCCTTCGTCATTCCAGCGCGTGGCCATGGACATGGAGTCCTTGCCCACCGGAATGGTGATGCCCAGCTCAGGGCACAGCTCCATGCCGACAGCCTTGACGGTGTCGTACAGGCGGGCGTCTTCACCCGGGTGACCGGCGGCGGACATCCAGTTGGCCGACAGCTTGATGTCGGAAATCTTGCCGATGCGCGAAGCCGCGATGTTGGTCAGGGTTTCGCCGATCGCCATGCGGCCCGACGCCGGGGCGTCCAGCAGCGCCAGCGGCGTGCGCTCGCCCATGGCCATGGCTTCGCCGGTGTAGACGTCGAAGCTGGTGGCGGTCACGGCCACGTCGGCCACCGGTACCTGCCACGGGCCGACCATCTGGTCGCGGGCCACAAGGCCGGTGATGGTGCGGTCGCCGATGGTGATCAGGAAGCTCTTGCTCGCCACGGCCGGGTGATGCAGCACGCGCTCGATGGAATCGGCGATGTCGAGGGTGGACGGATCGAAATCGTCGCCCAGCTCGGTTTCGCGAACGGCCGAACGGTGCATGCGCGGGGCCTTGCCCAGCAGCACTTCCAGCGGCATGTCCACCGGGCTGTTGCCGAAATGGCTGTCAGTCACGGTCAGTTGCGGTTCGGCGGTGGCTTCACCGACCACGGCGAACGGGCAACGCTCGCGCTCGCAAATGGCCTGGAAGCGCTCGAAGTCGGCCGGGCCGACCGCCAGGACATAACGTTCCTGGGATTCGTTGCTCCAGATTTCGTGCGGGGCCATGCCCGGCTCGTCGTTCGGAATGTTGCGCAATTCGAAGCGACCACCACGGCCACCATCGTTGACCAGCTCCGGGAAGGCGTTGGACAGGCCGCCCGCGCCGACGTCGTGGATGAAGCTGATCGGGTTGTGCTCACCCAACTGCCAGCAACGGTCGATGACTTCCTGGCAGCGGCGTTCCATTTCCGGGTTTTCCCGTTGGACCGAAGCGAAGTCCAGGTCTGCCGAGCTGGTGCCGGTGGCCATGGACGAAGCCGCGCCGCCACCCAGGCCGATCAACATGGCCGGGCCGCCGAGGACGATCAGCTTGGAGCCGACCACGATCTCGCCTTTCTGCACGTGTTCGGCGCGGATGTTGCCCATGCCGCCGGCGAGCATGATCGGCTTGTGGTAGCCGCGAACCTCTTCGCCACGTGGAGTGGTGATGGATTGTTCGAAGGTACGGAAGTAGCCAGTCAGGGCCGGGCGACCGAATTCGTTGTTGAACGCCGCGCCGCCCAGTGGGCCTTCGATCATGATGTCGAGGGCGTTGACGATGCGCTCAGGCTTGCCGTACGGCTTTTCCCACGGCTGTTCGAAGCCCGGGATCTGCAGGTTCGACACGGTGAAGCCAGTCAGGCCGGCCTTGGGCTTGGCACCGCGACCGGTGGCGCCTTCGTCGCGGATCTCGCCACCGGAACCGGTGGACGCGCCCGGGAACGGGGCAATGGCCGTCGGGTGGTTGTGGGTCTCGACCTTCATGAGGATGTGCACCGGCTCCTGGACCGCACCGTACTGGCGGGTCTCAGGGTTCGGGTAGAAACGACCGGCAACGTTGCCGACGATGACTGCGGCGTTGTCCTTGTAGGCCGACAGCACACCTTCGTTGTGCATCTGGTAGGTGTTCTTGATCATGCCGAACAGGCTTTTTTCCTGGCTCTGGCCGTCAATGTCCCAACTGGCGTTGAAGATCTTGTGGCGGCAGTGCTCGGAGTTGGCCTGGGCGAACATCATCAGTTCGATGTCATGCGGGTTGCGCTTCAAGCCCTGGAAGGCGTTGACCAGGTAATCGATCTCGTCTTCGGCCAGGGCCAGGCCCAGCTCGGCGTTGGCTTTTTCCAGCGCGGCACGGCCACCGCCCAGCACGTCGATGGCGGTCAGTGGCTTGGGTTCGGCGTGGCTGAACAGGCCGGCAGCCTGTTCCAGGTTGCCCAGGACGACCTGGGTCATGCGGTCATGCAGGCCATCGGCGATCAGTTGGGCCTCGGCCTCGCTGAACTCACCGGCGACATAAAAGGCAATGCCGCGCTCCAGGCGCTGGATTTTTGCCAGGCCGCAGTTGCGGGCGATGTCGCTGGCCTTGCTCGACCATGGCGAAATGGTGCCGAAACGCGGCAATACCAGGAACAGGCGACCGGTTGGCTCCTGGACCGGAACACTTGGACCGTACTTCAGAAGGCGCGCGAGCACCTGCTGTTCGTCGCCGGTCAAACCGCCGGTGACTTCGGCGAAGTGAGCGAATTCAGCATACAAGCCGCTGACAGCCGGGACTTTCTGGCTCAGTTGCTCAAGAAGTTTGCTGTGGCGAAAGGCAGAAAGGGCAGGAGCGCCGCGCAGGATCAACATCTTCGGGACAGCCTCGGGAAGGGGTGTGCTTTGAGGCCGTGCATTCTAGCCTAAACCGCTGGCGACGGCACCCGAAACGGTACGTGTGATGCCAGCCGAACGTCGGTCGTGCCGCCCGCCGCTCGCTGGCGCGGTCATCGGGCGCGCGCGCCAGAGTTATTTTTTATCGCAAGGAACCCCGCCGGGCGCCGGCCCGCCTGGCTCGCGGACATGTTTCGCAACCTCTAGCAGACTGGCCTTTTGCTGTCGATATATGGCGGTCGAGGCCGTTTGCGTATACTGCGCAGATGTTTTCCCCAACGGCTTTGCGTCCGCGGTACGCCAGATGGCTGATCGCAACCGGACTCTTCCTGGTGCTCAGTGGTTGTGTTGAGAAACCCAACACACTGGAGCGCGTAAAGGAGGATGGCGTGCTGCGGGTCGTTACCCGGAACAGCCCCGCCACCTACTTCCAGGATCGCAATGGTGAGACCGGCTTCGAATACGAGCTGGTGAAGCGCTTCGCCGAGGATTTGGGGGTCGAGCTGAAAATCGAGACCGCCGACAACCTGGATGACCTGTTCGGCCAGGTCGGCAAGCCGAATGGCCCGGTATTGGCCGCCGCGGGCCTGGTCAGCAGCGAGCCGCGCAAGCAGCAGGTGCGGTTCTCCCATCCTTATCTGGAAGTCACCCCCCAGATCATCTATCGCAACGGCCAGTCACGCCCCACCGACGCGGCAGGCCTGGCCGGCAAGAAGATCATGGTGCTCAAGGGCAGCACCCACGCCGAGCAATTGGCGCAGTTGAAGCAGCAATATCCAGGCATCGAATACGAAGAGTCCGACGCGGTTGAAGTCGTCGACCTGCTGCGCATGGTCGATGAGGGCCAGATCGATCTGACCCTCGTCGATTCCAACGAAGTGGCGATGAACCAGGTGTATTTCCCCAACGTGCGCGTGGCGTTCGACCTGGGCGACGCGCGCAGCCAGAGTTGGGCGGTCGGTCCCGGCGAAGACAACAGCCTGCTCAACGAAATCAATGCCTACCTGGACAAGGTGCAGAAGAACGGCACGCTGCAACGCCTCAAGGACCGCTATTACGGGCACGTCGATGTCCTCGGCTACATGGGCGCGACAACCTTTGCCCAACACCTGCAGCAACGGCTGCCCAAGTATGAGCAGCACTTCAAGGCCTACGCCAAGAAAGAAAAAGTCGATTGGCGCTTGCTGGCCGCCATCGGTTACCAGGAATCACTCTGGCAACCGGCGGTCACGTCCAAGACCGGCGTGCGCGGCCTGATGATGCTGACCCAGAACACCGCCCAGGCCATGGGCGTGTCCAATCGCCTGGATCCGAAGCAGAGCATCATGGGCGGCGCCAAATACCTGGCCTACATGAAGGATCAGTTGGACGAGAGCATCGAAGAACCGGACCGCACCTGGTTCGCCCTCGCCGCCTACAATGTGGGCAGTGGCCACCTCGACGACGCGCGCAAGCTCGCTGCCAAGGAAGGGCTGAATCCGAACAAGTGGCTGGATGTGAAGAAAATCCTGCCGCGCCTCTCCCAGAAGCAGTGGTACAGCAAGACCCGCTACGGCTACGCCCGGGGCGGCGAGCCGGTGCATTTCGTGGCGAACATCCGTCGCTACTACGACATCCTCACCTGGGTGACGCAGCCGCAGCTCGAAGGCAACCAGGTGGCCGAAGGCAACCTGCATGTGCCGGGCGTGGACAAGAGCAAGCCAAACCAGGAATCCCCGCAGCTCTGACAGCTGCCCACTCCCACAGCTTTGCTTGGACTACCCACATACTTTGTATCCAGCCAAGATCCCCTGTGGGAGCGGGCTTGCTCGCGAAAGCGGTGTGTCAGCCACTTCAATGGTGACTGACCTGACGCCTTCGCGAGTAAGCCCGCTCCCACAGTTTTGATCGGGGCGTTTAGAAGTTTTGTGGTGGGCTCAGGACCTGGCAGCCGCCAGGATCAGCGCCTTCATCTCCGCCACCGCCGACTTGAACCCGACGAACAACGCATGGGCCACCAGCGCATGGCCGATGTTCAGTTCGTTGATGCCCTTGATCGCCGCGACGGCTTCGACGTTGTGATAATGCAGGCCATGGCCGGCGTTGACGACCAGGCCTTGGGCCAGGCCAAAAGCGACGCCGTCGGCCACTCGTTGCAGTTCATCGGCCACGTCGGTGGGCGTCTCGGCATCGGCGTAACGACCGGTGTGCAATTCGATGGCCGGGGCGCCGACCCGCTTGGAGGCTTCGATCTGCCGCTCGTCGGCGTCGATGAACAGCGACACCTCGGCGCCGATCTTCGAGAGGCGTTCCACCGCCAGGCTGATCCGCGATTCCTGCCCCGCGACGTCGAGGCCGCCTTCGGTGGTCAGTTCCTGCCGGGTTTCCGGTACCAGGCAGATGTGCGCCGGGCGGATGCGCTCGGCGAACGCCATCATTTCCTCGGTCACGCCCATTTCGAAATTCATGCGGGTCTGCAGCACATCCTTGAGCAGCAACACGTCGCGCTCCTGGATGTGGCGACGGTCTTCACGCAGGTGCACGGTGATGCCGTCGGCACCCGCCTCTTCAGCGTCCAGCGCAGCCTTGACCGGATCCGGGTAGCGCGTACCACGGGCCTGGCGGAGGGTGGCGACATGGTCGATGTTCACGCCGAGAAGAATGCGATTGCTGGTGCTCACGAAAAGCGCTCCTGAATGGACAGAGATTCGGCCCACAGCATACGGGGAGATCAGGGCTTGCGAAACAGCTCGCGACTGACCAGCGGCCGGCCACCCAAGTGAACCGCCAGCGCTTGGCGCATCAAACGCTTGGCGGCCGCCAACGCACCGGGCGCGGTCCAGTCGGCTTCGGCCATGGCCAAGAGCTCAACGCCATTGAACAGCCCCGGTTGCAACTGGTAGACCTGCTCCAGGCCCGCATCCACTTGCAAGCGGTACAGCCCGTCGGCGGCGATGGGCTGGCCGTGCAGGTCGGTGTCGAGGGAAAAACCGTAGCCTAGGTCGTCCAGCAGGCGCCATTCGAAGGAGCGCAGCAACGGCTCCAGCGGCCGGCCTTCGGCCAGGGCCAGCAGCGTCGCGGTGTAATGATCGAAAACGGCGGGATGGGGATCTTCGGCGGGCAGCAGGCGGATCAACAGCTCATTGAGGTACAAGCCGCTGAACAACGCCTCGCCGTTGAGCCAGGCCGCGACGCCGTTGCTTTCCATGCGCCCGACGTTCTTCAACTCGCCCCGCCCGCGAAACTCGACCTCCAGCGGCACGAACGGCCGCGCCAGCGTCCCGGCCTTGCCCCGCGCCCCACGCAACACCGCCCGCAGCCGCCCCTGGGGCGTGAGGAAATCCACCAGGGCGCTGCTTTCGCGGTAGGCACGGCTGTGGAGGACGTAGGCGGGTTGGGCGATGGGTTGGGACATTAAAGTCGCAGTTCTCACTGGGCGAGCAAAATTTTATAAACAACCCGAAACCAATGTGGGAGCGAGCTTGCTCGCGATAGCGGTCTGTCAGTCAACGTCCATGTTGAATATCAGGCCCTCATCGCGAGCAAGCTCGCTCCCACAATGGTTCTCGGTATATCCAGCTAATCAGAGGTCGCCGTAACCCAACGAACGCAACGCCCGCTCGTCATCGGACCAGCCGCCCTTCACCTTGACCCACAGGTTGAGCATGATCTTGGAGTCGAACAGCAGCTCCATGTCCTTGCGCGCCTCGGTGCCGATGCGCTTGATACGCTCGCCCTTGTCGCCAATGATGATCTTCTTCTGGCCGTCACGTTCGACGAGGATCAAGGCATGAATATGCAGGGTCTTCCCCTGTTGCTTGAACTCTTCGATCTCGACGGTGATCTGGTATGGCAGCTCGGCACCCATCTGGCGCATGATTTTCTCGCGCACCAGTTCAGCGGCGAGGAAGCGGCTGCTGCGGTCGGTGATCTGGTCTTCGGGGAAGAAATGATCGTTTTCCGGCAGGTGCTCGGCAATCACCCGCTCCAGCGCGTCGAGGTTATGGCCATGCTGGGCGGAGATCGGGATGATCTGGGCATTCGGCAACTGCTCCTGCAACCAGCTCAGGTGCGGCATCAGTTCTGCCTTGTCTTCGATGCGATCGGTCTTGTTCAGCGCCACGATCAGCGGACCGGTCACGTACTGGACGCGCTCGAGGACCATCTGGTCTTCTTCGGTCCACTTGGTGCGATCGACCACGAAGATCACCACATCGACGTCTTTCAGCGCCGCCGAAGCAGTCTTGTTCATGTAGCGGTTCAGGGCCTTTTCACCGCCCTTGTGCATCCCCGGGGTGTCGACGTAGATCGCCTGCACGTCGCCTTCGGTCTTGATGCCCAGCATGTTGTGGCGTGTGGTTTGCGGCTTGCGCGAGGTAATCGCCAGCTTCTGGCCCAGGATGTGGTTCAACAGCGTGGACTTGCCCACGTTCGGCCGACCGACAATGGCGACATAGCCGCAGCGGGTGACGGTTGTATCAGTCATTGCCATTCTCCACGCCCAAGGCGATCAGTGCTGCAGCGGCCGCGACCTGTTCGGCAATACGACGGCTGACGCCCTGGCCTCGGCTTTTTTCATTCAAAAGGACCACTTCGCACTCGACGAAGAAGGTTCGGCAATGCGGCTCACCCTGGATATCCACCACTTCATAGCGTGGCAGTTCGCAACTGCGCGATTGCAGGAATTCCTGCAAGCGGGTCTTGGGATCCTTGTTGGTGTCCACCAGCGTCAGGCTGTCGATCTCGGACGTCAGCCAGGCCAGCACGCGCTCGCGCGCCATTTCCATGCCCGAATCCAGGTAGATCGCGCCAATCAATGCTTCCAGGGCATCGGCGAGGATCGACTCGCGACGGAAACCGCCGCTTTTCAGCTCACCCGACCCCAGGCGCAGATAATCGCCCAGGTCGAAACCACGGGCCAGTACGGCCAGGGTCTCACCTTTTACCAATCGTGCGCGCAAACGCGACAATTGGCCTTCGCGAGCCAGGGGAAAGCGTTCGAACAACGCCTCGCCGGCGACGAAATTGAGGATGGCATCGCCGAGGAATTCCAGGCGTTCGTTGTTGCGCCCGGCAAAACTGCGGTGAGTGAGGGCCAAGAGCATCAGCTCCTGATCCTTGAAAGTGTAGCCGAGCTGACGCTCGAGGCGGCTTAGAGAAACGCTCACGGTTTACCCACGCTGAGTTCGTGGCTGGATTCCACCGCCACGGCGACGAGGCGCCGCTGGCTTGGGACAATTAACGCTGTGTTCAAAAATGACGTCCTGACTATCGTTGGCTTCATGCCTTCGGGCAACCTTGTGCAGGCTCCAGAAAAGCATTCGGCGCTGTGTTCAACAGCGCCGTGTGTGATTACTTGATCAGGCCAACCCGCGAGAAATTCGGCAGGTGGCTGAGTTTGGGTTCCGGCCAGCTCATCCAGACCGCAAAGGCCTTGCCGACAATGTTGCGGTCGGGGACCATGCCCAGCAGGTCCTTGGGAATGTTCGGATCATCCCAGTAGCGGCTGTCGTTGGAGTTGTCGCGGTTGTCACCCATCATGAAGTAGTGCTCCGCCGGCACGGTCCACGAATGGTCCGGGGTGGCGCGGTAGCGGCTCATTTCCTTGCGGATCAGGTGTTCGGCTTCGCCGAGTTTTTCCTTGTAGAGCTCGGCGCTGCCCAGCGTGCCCGGCTCGGAGCCGATCAGTTGCTCGGCTACCAGCTCGCCATTGACGAACAGACGCTTGTCGGCGGTGTAGCGGATCTTGTCGCCCGGCAGGCCGACCACGCGCTTGATGTAGTTGACGTTCGGATCGCTTGGGTAGCGGAACACCATCACATCGCCGCGTTGCGGGTCGCCGATCTCGATGACTTTCTTGTCGATCACCGGCAACCGGATCCCGTAGGAAAACTTGTTCACCAGGATGAAGTCGCCCACATCCAGGGTCGGCTTCATCGAGCCGGACGGGATCTGGAACGGCTCCACCAGGAACGAGCGCAGCACGAGCACGATGAACAGCACTGGAAAGAACGACTTGCCGTACTCGACCAGCAGCGGTTCCTTGTTGAGCTTTTCAATGACCACGCCATCAGGCTGGCTGACGCTGCCCTGATAAGAGGCAATGGCGGCCCGGCGCCGGGGCGCCAGGAACAATAGATCGAGCAACCCCAACAGGCCGCAGACAAACACGGCGATAACCAGCAACAGCGGGAAATTTAGCGACATAGGACCTAACTATCCAACCTGAGCACCGCAAGGAAGGCTTCCTGTGGAATTTCCACGTTACCGACCTGCTTCATGCGTTTTTTACCGGCCTTCTGCTTTTCCAACAGCTTGCGCTTACGGCTGACGTCGCCGCCGTAGCATTTGGCCAATACGTTCTTTCTGAGCGCCTTGACGGTTGTACGCGCCACAATCTGACCGCCAATGGCGGCCTGGATTGCCACGTCGAACATCTGCCGCGGAATCAGTTCCTTCATCTTCTCGGTCAACGCGCGACCTTTGTAGTGCGCGTTGTCACGGTGCACGATCAATGCCAGGGCATCGACTTTCTCGCCGTTGATCAGCACATCCAGCTTCACCAGATTAGCCGATTGGTAGCGATCGAAATGATAGTCCAGCGAAGCATAGCCGCGACTGGTGGATTTCAGCCGATCGAAGAAATCCAGCACCACTTCGTTCATCGGCAAGTCGTAGGTCACCTGGACCTGCGTGCCGAGGAACAGCATGTCGTGCTGCACGCCGCGTTTTTCGATGCACAGGGTAATGACGTTGCCCAGGTGTTCCTGAGGCACAAGGATGTTGGCGCGCACGATCGGCTCGCGCATGTCCTCGATGGCCGACAGGTCCGGCAGCTTGGACGGGTTGTCGACGTAGATCGTCTCGCCGTTCTTGAGGAGCAGTTCGAAGATCACCGTTGGCGCCGTGGTGATCAGGTCCAGGTCATACTCGCGCTCCAGGCGCTCCTGGATGATTTCCATGTGCAGCATGCCCAGGAACCCGCAACGGAAACCGAAGCCCAGGGCGTCGGAGCTTTCCGGGGTGTATTGCAGGGACGAGTCGTTCAGGGTCAGCTTCTGCAGGGCTTCGCGGAAGTCCTCGAAATCGTCGGAGCTGACCGGGAACAGGCCGGCGTAGACCTGCGGCTGGATACGCTTGAAACCGGGCAGCACTTCGACGTCGGGGGTGGTGCTCAAGGTCAGGGTGTCGCCGACCGGCGCACCGTGGATGTCCTTGATACCGGCGATGATGAAGCCCACTTCACCGGCCTTCAGGTCGACGGTGGCGGTGTGTTTCGGGTTGAAGACACCGACGCTGTCCACCAGGTGGATCTTGCCGGTGGATTTGACCAGGATCTTGTCGCCTTTCTTCACGCGGCCGTGGCGCACGCGAACCAGGGAGACCACGCCCAGGTAGTTGTCGAACCAGGAGTCGATGATCAACGCTTGCAGCGGATCTTCGATATTGCCGGTCGGTGCGGGAATGGTCGTTACCAAGCGCTCGAGCACTTCGTCGACGCCCAGGCCGGTCTTGGCGCTGCAGGTGACCGCGTCGGTGGCGTCGATGCCGATGATCTTCTCGATTTCTTCCTTCACGCGTTCCGGATCGGCCTGTGGCAGGTCGATCTTGTTCAGCACCGGCATGACTTCCAGGCCTTGCTCGATGGCCGTGTAGCAGTTGGCGACGGACTGGGCCTCGACGCCCTGGCCGGCATCGACCACCAGCAACGCGCCTTCACAGGCCGCCAGGGACCGGCTGACTTCGTAGGTGAAGTCGACATGGCCCGGGGTATCGATGAAGTTGAGCTGGTAGGTAATGCCGTCTTTGGCCTTGTAGTAGAGGGTAACGCTGTGGGCCTTGATGGTGATCCCGCGTTCACGCTCGAGGTCCATGGAGTCCAGGACCTGGGCTTCCATTTCACGCTCGGCCAGGCCGCCGCACATCTGGATGAAGCGATCAGCCAGCGTCGACTTGCCATGGTCAATGTGGGCGATGATGGAGAAATTGCGGATATGACTCAAATCACTCACGGATCAACACTCAAAAAGGCTGCAGGCAAGGCCCGCCGAAAAATAGCCGGGAATTGTACCTGATCCATTGAGCAAGCGTCACGTGTGGCGAGGGAGCTTGCTCCCTCGCCACAGAAGCTCCCCCGCCACAAGAAAATGGGATCAACCCGCCCGACGCAGCAGCCAGAGGCCGGCCAACGCGCAAACACCGGCCGGCACCAGCACCGCAAACAGCGGTGAGAAACCGAACACCAGGCTCGATGGCCCCAACAAGTCCTGGGCAATACGGAAGGTAAAGCCCACCAGCACGCCGGTGAACACCCGCTGGCCGAGGGTCACCGAACGCAGCGGACCGAAGATGAAGGAAATCGCCATCAGCACCAGGGCAGCGGTCACCAGCGGTTGCAACACCTTGACCCAAAAAGCCAGCCAGTAGCGCCCGTTGTTCAGGCCCTGGTCTGCCAGGTAGTGGATGTAGCCCCACAGGCCGGTGATCGACAGCGATTCTGGCGCCATCACGACGGTGCTGAGCAGTTGCGGGCTCAACGCCACGTCCCAGCGCTCCGTTGGAGCGGCGACCACTTCGGTGCGTTTGTCGTGGAACAGAGTGGTGGTGACGTCGCTCAGTTGCCAGTGATCTTCGGCGAATTTGGCGCGTTTGGCGAAACTCGAGGACAGCATGTGCCGCTGATCGTCGAAACGATAGCGAGTCACGCCATACAAGGTACCGTTCGGCTGGACCGAGTTGATATGGATGAACTCATCACCCTGGCGGTGCCAAAGGCCGTGCTTGGCGCTTTGCGCATCGCCGCCACCCTGGGCCAGGGAACGGTTGGCCTGGGCGGTGTTCTCGGTGGCCGGGGCAACATATTCGCCGATCAGCACACCGACCAGCATCAGTACCAGCATCGGCTTCATCACTGCCCAGACAATCCGACCGATGGACACGCCAGCCGCGCGCATGATGGTCAATTCGCTGTTGCTCGCCAGGCTGCCCAAGCCAATCAGGCAGCCGATCAACGCAGCCATCGGCAACATGTCATACAGGCGCCGCGGCGCGGTCAGCAACACGTAGCTGAGGACGTCCGCCAGGGTGTAAGTGTCGCTGACGTCGCTCATTTCATCAATGAACGCGAACAAGGTCGCCAGGCCAAGAATGATCCCCAGCACAGCAAGGATCGCCATGAATACGCTGCTGCCGATGTAGCGGTCGAGTTTAACCACGGGCCACCTCCAGCGCACTGCGACGGCTGGCGAGCTTCAGGCGCATGGGCTCCCAATAGAGCAACCCGAGCCCAATGGCGAGGAATATCGAATGCACCCACCACAGGCCCAGCGCCGGCGGGATCTTGCCTTTTTCCAGGGCGCTGCGGGCGGAAATCAGGATGGTCAGGTAAGCCATGTACAAAAGGATCGCTGGCAATAGCTTGAGGAAACGGCCCTGGCGGGGGTTGACCCGCGACAGCGGAACCGCCATGAGCGTCACGATGAACACCAGCAGCGGCAGCGACAAGCGCCACTGCAGCTCGGTACGGGCGCGGATGTCATTGCTGCCCAGCAGGCTTGAAGTCGGCATCGCATCGCGATCGGTGACTTCGTCGCTGGCCTCGGGCTTGGGCAGCAACACGCCGTAGGTGTCGTATTTGATAGCGCGATAATCGGCCTGGCCCGGCTTGCCGTCGTAGCGGTAGCCATTCTCGAGAATCAGGTAGCGGTTACCGTCCGGGTTGATTTCCTGCCGACCCTTCTCGGCCACCAGCACGGAGATCCCGCGGTCTTTCTTGGCATCCGAAGACAGGTTTTTCTGGGTGATGAAGACGCCCCCCAGGTTGATCCGGTCATCCGAAAGCTGTTCGGTGTAGGTGACACGCGTCCCGTCACGCAGGGCCTGGAAGCGCCCCGGCACCAGGGTGTCGAATTCGGTCATGGCGTCCTGCTGGTTGATCAGCAGCTGGAATTGGTTGGCTCCCTGGGGCGCCAGGCTCAGGCTCAGCCAGGCCACCACCAGCGCCACCAGCGTCGCCGGGAACAACGTGATGCGAAACAGTCGCTGCTGGCTCATGCCCGTGGCGGACAGCACGGTCATTTCGCTGTCCAGGTACAGGCGACCGTAAGCCAGCAGGATGCCGAGGAACAACCCCAGCGGCAGGATCAGTTGCAGGAAGCCCGGCAGGCGGAATCCCATGATCAGGAACAACGAGCCCGGGTCCAGGGCGCCGGAGGCCGCCTGCGCGAGGTACTTGATGAAGCGCCCGCTCATGATGATGACCAGCAGCACGGCGCTGACCGCGCTCAGGGTCAGCAGGACTTCGCGGGACAGATAACGAAAGACGATCAAACCAGACACTCCACGATTGTCAGGCTATGGCGGCCAAACAAGGAAACGTATCGAGCCAGCTCACGCAGCGAGCCGCCGAAAAAAGAGCCGCATTATCCTGTGATTGGACGCGCCTGTCACTGCGCACGCTTTAACCAGACGCTTCATGGCCAAAAAGTTAACGACTGCGAGGGTTGTCAGGCTCGGGCGCCGAGGTTCAAACTGCGGCCTTTGTCGCCGGCAAGCCCGGCGCTTCTTTTATATAGAAGACAGCTGTTCAGCGCGCCACTGTCTCGGCGCCTGGCCTCTTGACCATTCATTCAGGGATCCGGACATGGAACTGGTTGTAAAAAGCGTCAGCCCAGAAACGTTGAAGACCGCCACGCTGGTGGTTGCCGTTGGTGAAAACCGCAAGCTCGGCGTCGTCGCCACCCAGCTTGACGCCTTGAGCGGCGGCGCGATCAGCGCCGTACTCAAGCGCGGCGACCTGGCCGGCAAGGTCGGCCAAAGCCTGTTGCTGCACAGCCTGCCCAACCTCAAGGCCGAGCGTGTGCTGCTGGTCGGCGTGGGCAAGGAAGTTGAACTGGGCGACCGTCCGTTCCGCAAGATCATTGCCGGCGTGCTGGGCACCCTGAAAAACCTCGGCGGTGGCGACGCAGCACTGGCGCTGGACGAGCTGGTGGTCAAGGGCCGCGACAGCTATGGCAAGAACCGCCTGCTGGCCGAGACCCTGGTGGACGGCGAATATCAATTCGACCAATTCAAGAGCCAGAAAGCCGAACCCCGCGCCCTGAAGAAAGTCACCCTGCTGACCATCAAGGCCGCCCAGGCCGAAGTCCAGCGCGCCGTGACCCATGCCACCGCGATTGCCAACGGCATGGCCTTCACCCGCGACCTGGGCAACCTGCCGCCGAACATCTGCCACCCGACGTTCATGGGCGAACAGGCCAAGGCACTGGGCAAGGAATTCAAAGGGCTCAAGGTCGAAGTCTTCGACGAGAAGAAAATCAAGGACCTTGGCATGGGCTCGTTCTATGCCGTCGGCCAGGGCAGCGCCCAGCCGCCACGCCTGATCGTCATGCAATACAACGGCGGCAAGAAAGCCGAGAAGCCGTACGCACTGGTCGGCAAGGGCATCACCTTCGACACCGGGGGCATCAGCCTCAAGCCCGGCGCCGGCATGGATGAAATGAAATACGACATGGGCGGCGCCGCCAGCGTGCTCGGCACCTTGCGCGCCGTGCTCGAGCTGCAACTGCCGATCAACCTGGTCTGCATTCTCGCCTGCGCTGAAAACATGCCCAGCGGCACGGCTTCGCGTCCTGGCGACATCGTCACCACCATGAGCGGCCAGACCGTCGAAATCCTCAACACCGACGCAGAGGGCCGCCTGGTCCTGTGCGACGCCCTCACCTATTCCGAGCGCTTCAAGCCGCAAGCGGTGATCGACATCGCCACCCTGACCGGCGCTTGCGTCGTCGCACTTGGCGCCCACACCTCGGGCCTGCTGGGCAACAACGACGAACTGATCGGCCAGTTGCTCAGCGCCGGCCAGCAAGCCGATGACCGCGCCTGGCAATTGCCGCTGTTCGACGAGTACCAGGAACAACTGGACAGCCCGTTCGCCGACATCGCCAACATCGGCGGCCCGAAAGCCGGGACCATCACGGCGGCGTGCTTCCTGTCGCGCTTCACCAAGAACCTGAACTGGGCGCACCTGGACATCGCCGGCACGGCCTGGACCAGCGGCGGCAAGGACAAGGGCGCCACCGGCCGTCCGGTTCCACTGTTGACCCAATACCTGCTGGACCGCGCCAAGGCCTGACACCAATGACTGCCGTTGGCGTCGCCCTCGGGTGGCGCCAGCGGCTGTTCAGGAACCGCAATGACCAAAGTCGATTTCTATATCCTGCCCAGCGCCGATCCCTCGGCGCGGCTGGATTTCGCCTGCAAGCTGACTGAAAAGGCCTGGCGAATGGGCCATCGCATCTACCTGCACTGCAGCGATGCCGCCCAGCGCGAAGACCTCGACGCACGACTGTGGGCTTTCAAGGGCGAAAGCTTCGTGCCCCATGGCCCGGCAGAAAGCGAGCCCGAGGGCTTGATCGTGCTCGGCTTGGGGAATGACTGCGGGCAACATCAGGACCTGCTGGTCAACCTTGACCTGAAAGTGCCGGCCTTCGCCCAGCGCTTCGCCCGCGTGGCGGAAGTGGTGGTTGAGGACCCGGCCATCCGGCAAGCCGCGCGGGAGAGTTTCCGTTTCTACCGCGAACAGGGCTATCCTCTGCAAGACCACCGTTTACAGCGACTCTGAGCCTACGATGGACACTCCTAAACCGCCGCAAAAACCCGCCCAATTGCTGGATGACCTCGAGTCGATCCGCCAGTTGCTCGGCGATGACAACCTGCAACCGCCGCTGTTGACCGATACGGTGGAACACGAGCCGGTGCATGACGAACAGATCCCGCTGCTGTTCGACCCGATCAACGGCCAGCCCGAACCCCAGCCAGCCCCCCAGCCTGAACCCAAGGGCCCCGATGCCCTGCTGCACCTGGACCGCGAACTCCGCGCCGCCGCGCAGTTGATCATGCAAGACGTCATCGACGACTTCGCCCCGCACATCGAGACCGAGATCAAGCGCCGGCTGGAAGCGCGGATGGAACGGCTGTTGAGTCAGTACGAGTAGCATCCAACACTCAACTGATTGCACTTCCTGTGGGAGCGAGCTCGCTCGCGATGGGGCCGGCACATCCAATATCAGTGCAGGCTGAACCACCGCTATCGCGAGCAAGCTCGCTCCCACAGGGTTCAACTGCGCTCCCATTCGGCTTCTCGCTCGCAGCTTGTGGCTTGCACCAGCCCCGCCCGCTATACTTCCCGGCTTTTCCTGAATAAATGCCAATAGGGTCCCGCCGCGCATGGATAAGACCTACCAGCCGCACGCCATTGAAACTTCCTGGTACAACACCTGGGAGTCCGAGAATTATTTCGCTCCGCAAGGCGCGGGCGATTCCTACACCATCATGATCCCGCCGCCGAACGTCACCGGCAGCCTGCACATGGGCCACGGCTTCAACAACGCGATCATGGACGCCCTGATCCGTTTCCGTCGCATGCAAGGTCGCAACACCTTGTGGCAACCGGGTACCGACCACGCCGGTATCGCCACGCAGATGCTGGTAGAGCGTCGTCTCGAAGCCCAGGGCCAGAATCGTCATGACCTCGGTCGCGAGAAATTCCTCGAGAAAGTCTGGGAATGGAAAGACGAGTCCGGTGGCAACATCAGCCGCCAGATCCGTCGCCTCGGCTCATCCGTGGATTGGAGCCGCGAGCGCTTCACCATGGACGACGGCCTTTCGGAGGCGGTGAAAGAAGCCTTCGTCCGCCTGCATGAAGACGGCCTGATCTATCGCGGCAAGCGCCTGGTCAACTGGGACACCAAGTTGCACACGGCCATTTCCGACCTCGAAGTGGAGAACCACGACGAGAAAGGTTTCTTGTGGAACCTGAAATACCCGTTGGCCGACGGCGCGAAAACCGCTGAAGGCAAGGATTACCTGATCGTCGCCACCACCCGTCCGGAAACCATGCTGGGCGACTCTGCCGTGGCGGTGAACCCGAACGACGAGCGCTATCAGGCGCTGATCGGTCAGTTCGTCGAGCTGCCGCTGGTTGGCCGGCGCATCCCGATCATCGGCGACGATTACTGCGATCCTGAATTCGGCACCGGCTGCGTGAAGATCACCCCGGCCCACGATTTCAACGACTATGAAGTCGGCAAGCGCCACAACCTGCCGCTGCTGAACATCTTCGACAAGAACGCCAATGTCTTGCCAGCGGCCCAGGCGTTCAACCTCGACGGCACGCTGAACGAAAGCGTCGATGGCCAGATCCCGGCCGAATACGCCGGCCTGGACCGCTTCGAGGCACGCAAGCAGATTGTTGCCGCGTTCGACGCCGCCGGCCTGCTGGTCAGCGTCGACGATCATGCCCTGAAAGTCCCGAAAGGCGACCGCTCCGGCACCATCATCGAGCCATGGCTGACCGACCAATGGTACGTGTCCACCAAGCCGTTGGCCGAACCTGCAATTGCCGCCGTCGAAGATGGCCGCATCCAGTTCGTGCCCAAGCAATACGAGAACATGTACTTCTCGTGGATGCGCGACATCCAGGATTGGTGCATCAGCCGCCAGCTATGGTGGGG
The DNA here is from genome assembly GCF_016756915.1 of Pseudomonas sp. HB05. NCBI lineage: Bacteria > Pseudomonadati > Pseudomonadota > Gammaproteobacteria > Pseudomonadales > Pseudomonadaceae > Pseudomonas > Pseudomonas sp. HB05. The sequence continues at coordinate 266,412 of NZ_JAESPG010000003.1, read as the reverse complement.
CCATCGCATCCCGGCCTGGTACGACGAGTCGGGCAAGGTCTACGTCGGCCGCGATGAAGCCGAAGTCCGCGCCAAGCACAACCTCGGTCCGGACGTGGCGCTGGCGCAGGACAACGACGTCCTCGATACCTGGTTCAGCTCGGGCCTGTGGACCTTCTCCACACTGGGCTGGCCGCAACAGACCGAGTTTCTGAAGAAATTCCACTCCACCGACGTGCTGGTTACCGGCTTCGACATCATTTTCTTCTGGGTCGCCCGGATGATCATGTTGACCATGCACCTGGTGAAGAACGAGGACGGCACGCCGCAAGTGCCGTTCAAGACGGTCTACGTCCATGGCCTGGTGCGCGACGGCCAGGGCCAGAAGATGTCCAAGTCCAAGGGTAACGTCCTGGACCCGTTGGACATCATCGACGGCATCGATCTGGAAACCCTGGTGCAGAAACGCACCTCCGGGCTGATGCAGCCGAAACTGGCGAAGAAGATCGAGAAAGCCACCCGCGAAGAATTCGCCGAGGGCATCGCCAGCTACGGCACCGATGCACTGCGTTTCACCTTCTGCTCGCTGGCGTCCACCGGTCGTGACATCAAGTTCGACATGGGTCGCGTCGAAGGCTATCGCAACTTCTGCAACAAGATCTGGAACGCCGCGCGCTACGTGCTCGACAAGGGCGAGGACTGCGGCCAGAACGGCGAAGCCTACGAGCTGAGCCTGGCCGATCGCTGGATCATCTCCCAGTTGCAACGCACCGAAGCCGAAGTGACCCGCCAGCTTGACCAGTTCCGTTTCGACCTGGCCGCACAAGCGTTGTACGAGTTCATCTGGAACCAGTATTGCGACTGGTACCTGGAACTGTCCAAGCCTGTGTTGTGGGACGAAAATGCGCCGGTCGAGCGCCAGCGCGGCACCCGTCGCACCCTGGTGCGCGTACTGGAAGTGGCCTTGCGCCTGGCGCATCCATTCATGCCATTCATCACCGAGGAAATCTGGCAGCGCATCGCGCCGCTGGCGGGCATCCAAGGCAAGACGATCATGCTGCAACCGTGGCCGGTGGCCAACGAAAGCCGCATCGATCCGGCAGCGGAAGACGACATCGAATGGCTGAAGACCTTCATGCTCGGCCTGCGTAACATCCGCGCCGAAATGAACATCGGCCCGGGCAAGCCATTGACCCTGTTCCTGAAAAACGCCAACGCCGAAGACCTGCGTCGCCTCAATGAGAACGAAGCACTGCTCAAGAAGCTGGCGAAGCTTGAATCGGTGACCGTGCTGGCGGCGGGCGAAGAAGCGCCGCTGTCCGCCACCGCATTGGTTGGCGAAATGGAAGTGCTGGTGCCAATGGCCGGCCTGATCGACAAGGCCGCCGAACTGGCGCGCCTGGACAAGGAAATCCTGCGTCTGAAGGGCGAAGTCCAGCGGGTTGGCGGCAAGCTGTCCAACGCTGGCTTCGTCGACAAGGCGCCGGCCGAGGTCATCGAGAAGGAACGGGCCAAGCTGGCCGAGGCCGAACAGGCCCTGGGCAAGCTGGCTGAGCAGCACGCGCGGATTGCCAGCCTGTAACGGCGGTTCGCATCTGAATGCACCTTAGCGGATGGCGCCACGCCGTTAAGTCTCTTCGCTTGGCCTTTGCCAACAACAAATAAAAATCCGACGCTGGTATAAAAGCGTCGGATTTTTATGTCCATCCTTTCAAACTTCGACACACCTCACTATAAAAACATCAATCGTTTAGGTGAGTGACATTTCTCTTATAGCGCGCCAATTCAAACCTCTCAATATAAGCCAATCATATAACGGGCCTGGCTAATGGGGTTGTTTATACCACCGATCGTCCCCTCCCTCTTCTTTTGGCCACTGATATTGGTATTCTCCGCCCTTCACAGAGACACCGACTCTATCGCTGGCTGGTGGAGCGCCTTCTCCGCTGGTGGTGCCTGTACCAGGATCAACATCGCTGAACGGGCTGGGGGTAGCACCTCCATAGTGAAACTTATCATCTGACATGGTAGGACCTCCTTTATGGGTGGAGGTTGGATATTATTTTTCGCCCGACACTTGGTCTACTGTCATTCCTGACAGTTTTTTATATTTATATTTATTAAAAAAAGCCTGCGCTATATCTAATTACGCCAGGGTATACCGAGCGCAGATATAGCGAGTAAACTTCCGAATTAGCCCATCGAAGGAACGGCGCACAGAGAGGGAGTTGTAACATTTCGCGAAGTCGGATTTTTCACAAACGGTCTGTCCACCTCACAACAACTGAAGCCGCCGGCCTTGTCCATCACCTTCTTACGAACGCCCCCACATTTAAACCGCGCAGCCATCAAGACCGGGCCAGATGTGGGACAATGCCCGCCACTTTTTGAGCCATCCCCGAATCGACCCGCCCATGACCGCCCCCCGCACACCCAAACCAGCCCGCCAGAAGCCCAAGCCCGCCACCGAGGCCAAAGCCGTGGCACCGCGTGAGAAGGCCAGCCTGCATCCGCGCAACCGCCACCAGGGTCGCTATGATTTCCCGGCGTTGATCAAGAGCACACCGGAACTGGCAAAGTTCGTGATCATCAACCCCTATGGCAAGGAAAGCATCGACTTCGCCAGCCCCGAAGCCGTGCGGGTGTTCAATCGGGCGCTGCTCAAATCCTTTTACGGCATCGCCCACTGGGATATTCCCGCCGATTACCTGTGCCCGCCGGTGCCAGGTCGTGCGGACTATGTGCACTTTCTCGCCGATTTGCTCGCCAGCCACAACGCCGGTGAAATCCCCCGCGGGGCGGCAGTCAAGGTGCTGGACATCGGCACCGGCGCCAACTGCGTTTATCCGTTGATCGGCCACAGCGACTACCGCTGGCACTTCCTCGGTTCGGAGATCGACCCGACCGCCATTGCCTCGGCCAAAGCCATCGTCCAGTCCAATGGCTTGAACAAGGCCATCCAGTTGCGCCAGCAAGCCAACCGCAAGCAGATCCTCCTGGGCCTGTTGGAGGACGGCGAACGGTTCGACCTGACGATGTGCAACCCGCCGTTCCACGCCTCCCTGGACGAAGCCACCAAGGGCAGCCAGCGCAAGTGGCGGGCGTTGGGCAAGGCCGATCCGAAGCGCAAGCTGCCGGTGCTGAATTTTGGCGGTCAGGCTGCGGAGTTGTGGTGCGAGGGTGGCGAGGCGCGGTTCGTGACGCAATTGATCAATGAGAGCGCACAAGTGGCCGGGCAGGTGCTGTGGTTCAGCACTCTGGTGTCGAAGGCGTCGAACTTGCCGGCGATTCAAGCCGCATTGAAAAAGGCCGGGGCACTGCACAGCCAGGTGGTGGAGATGTCTCAGGGCCAGAAGCAGAGTCGATTCGTGGCCTGGACCTTCCAGACCGAAGCCCAGCAACAGGCGTGGCGCCAAGCCCGCTGGGTTCGCAAGGATTAGAAAGACGCTGTTCTACTGTAGGAGCTACCGAGCGAAGCGAGGCTGCGATCTTTTGATCTTTCACTGGAGATTCAACTGCCAGGGGAAAGATCGCAGCCTCGCTTCGCTCGACAGCTCCTACGGGTGGTTTTCAAGGCAATAAAAAACCGTGCCCGGATCGCTCCGAGGCACGGTTTTTTTTACAGCGGTCTTACTTGTTGACCGCGTCGGTCAGGCCTTTGGCCACAACCAGCTTGATCACTTTCTTGGCCGGGATTTCGATGGCTGCGCCAGTCGAAGGGTTGCGACCGGTGCGGGCAGGACGCTCGGTGACTTTCAGCTTGCCAACGCCTGGCAAGGTCAGTTCGCCGCCGTTTTCCAGCTGATCGGCAACGACTTGGCCCAGTTGGTCCAGCAGAGCACGCACGGTAGCTTTTGGTGCGTCTACAGATTCAGCCAAATCAGCGATCAGTTGGTCTTTAGTAAGAGCCATGTAGTGTTCCTTCCCTATCAAATTCATATGGATTGCAGAGTGCAGTGTCAGCCATCGAGCCCGATCTATCTGATCAGCCGCCCTCGGTCATCACCACGACGGATCGGGGTAATAGATGCCGAAATCCGGGTTTGGTTCGACCTGACAAATGCTGAATGCACGCTTAACGCAGTGACATCGCGTAAGACCGGGCAAAACTAGCACAACGCCTGTGAAATATCCGCCTCTACCTACCCATTTGGTCAGCTTTATTGCGCTAAATCGGTAAAAAAACGCCCGCTGGGTGTCGGAAGGGTCTGAAAGGGCCTTCGACGCGTCGCAAAACCAGTGATTGCGGTACACTGGGCCCTTTTCGGGGAGCGCGCCCTCCCCTCTTTCATCAGCCGAGAAATCCATGCCGATCCGTCATTGCATCGTCCACCTGATCGACAAAAAACCCGACGGCACCCCTGCTGTACTCCATGCCCGCGACTCCGAACTGGCAGAGTCAACGGCCATCGAGAACATGCTCGCCGACCTCAATGAAAGCTATAACGCCAAACAAGGCAAGGCCTGGGGTTTCTTCCACGCCGAGTCCGGGGCGCATCCGTTCAGCGGCTGGCTGAAGGAGTACTTGGATGGCGGCAAGGATTTCACCGCGTTCAGTCGCGTGGCGGTGGAACACCTGCAAAAATTGATGGAAGAATCCAACCTGTCAGTGGGCGGCCACGTGCTGTTCGCCCATTACCAGCAAGGCATGACCGACTACCTGGCCATCGCCCTGTTGCACCACAGCGAAGGCGTTGCCGTCACCGACGAACTGGACGTCACCCCGTCCCGTCACCTGGACTTGGGCCAGTTGCACCTCGCGGCGCGGATCAACGTGTCGGAATGGCAGAACAACAAACAATCCAAGCAATACATCTCGTTCATCAAAGGCAAGAACGGCAAGAAAGTCTCGGAGTACTTCCGCGACTTCATCGGTTGCCAGGAAGGCGTCGACGGCCCCGGCGAGACCCGCACCCTGCTCAAGGCCTTCAGCGACTTCGTCGAAAGCGAAGACCTGCCCGAAGACGATGCCCGGGAAAAGACCAAGACCCTGGTGGATTACGCCAGCAGCCAGGCCAAGCTCGGCGAACCCATGGGCCTGGAGGAACTGTCCGAACTGATCGACGAAGAGCGCCCGAAAGCGTTCTACGACCACATACGCAACAAAGATTACGGCCTGTCGCCGGAGATCCCGGCGGATAAACGCACCCTCAACCAGTTCCGCCGCTTCACCGGCCGCGCCGAAGGCTTGTCCATCAGCTTCGAAGCGCATCTGCTGGGCTCCAAGATCGAGTATGACGAAGAAGCGGGCACGCTGATCATCAAGGGGTTGCCGACGTCGCTGACCGATCAGCTCAAGCGCCGCAATTGATGCTCAGTGGTGTGCTGAAGAAATGCCTGCTGGTTCTTCTGGTGGTGGTGGCTTACCAGAATTGGGGCAAGATCGAGCGGGTGTTCAACCCGTCGCAGATGGTTTCAGAGCAGATTCGCAGCAGCGCCCGCGTCATGCTGTATGCCACCGATTGGTGCGGCTACTGCAAGGCCACCCGGCGTTTCCTGGATGAGAAAGGCGTACCGTTTCGCGAGTTCGATATCGAGAAAGACGCCGAGGCGCGCAAGACCTACGAGGCGCTGGGCGGCCGGGGGATTCCGATCCTCGACGTGAACGGCACGTTGATTCGCGGATATGAGCCGGAGAATATCCTCAGGGCGTTGTCCGCGACTTAAGACGACCCGCCAACAGTGACGGCCCCTTCGCGAGCAGGCTCGCTCCCACATTGGATCTGCGGTGATCATGGTATCCGGCGCGATCTCTGTAGGAGCGAGCCTGCTCGCGAAAGCGATGGCTCAGTCACCGCCTCCGGGAAGGTCAGACTGCCTCGATCCGAAACCCGAATCGCGGAAAGTGCACATGCACAACGCCGCCGCGCTCATCTTCACGGCGCAGGATCAGTTCTTCGCGCCCGGCAAACAGCAATTCACCGACCACCGGATCGACACCATAGTCCGTCGCGGCGATGGTGACCTGCTGCCCCATCGCAAAGCCATTCGGCTCATTGAACAATTCATCCGGCAGCGCTGCTGGTGCAGTGTTCCGGGCCACGTCCAACGCCTCTTCGGAGCTCATCTCTTTCGGCGCGCCATGACCAAAGCCCAGCACCCGCGCGAGCCAAGCCGACACAGCCGGATGCTCATCCACCAACGGTGAAGTGACGGGTGTGCCCTTGAGGAACCACAGCGGATGCGCCATGGCGAAATCGGCAATCGACGGATCGCCCAGGAGGAAATCGCCCTCTTCGCGCTGCAACTGCTGCTCGAGCCGCGCCATGATCGTCGGCCACTGATGCTTGGCCTGCTCGGCAGACAGACGCGTGGTCGTGCCGCCACTGAACAACCCGGCGCGGTCGCGGATGAACGCCTTGATGGCTTCAGGCGTCAGCCTGGCAAAACGCACCGCCACCGATTCAGGCTGGAACACCAGGCTCACCGCGTGCTGGAACACCACCGAATCAGCCCACGCCGCGAAAGACGCTGCGATCATTTCACGGCCTTCAGGGAACAGCGCTGGCGAGGCCTTTTCCTGTTCCAGCCGACGGGCCATCAGGGACGTGTCGCAATAGATATCCGCGCCGATCTGCAACACCGGTGTCTTGCGATAGCCGCCCGTCAATGCCGTCAGGTCGGGCTTGGGCATCATCGGCGGGATGCTCACCGAACGCCAGGCCAGGCCCTTGAAGCCCAACAGCAGGCGGGCCTTTTCCGCGAAAGGAGATGTCGGATAATGGTGAAGGATCAGCTCTGACATGAGATTCGCCAATGCAGGTAGGAAGTCCCGCACTTTAGCGCGCCAAGAAGCAACAGCCTACCCGCCTGATGAAGGACTATCAGCGCGGTTGATCGAGCACCGTTGCACTGGCCACCAAACATTCCTTGGCACTCTTCCTGAGCTTCTTGATCAGCCTTTCCTGGCGCAGGGCCTCGCCCTTGTCGCGACAGGCCTCGGTATACACCAGGGCCACCGCCGGGCTGGACAGAAAGAAGCGCGCGCCCTTGCCGCTCTGGTGCTTGGCGAAGCGCCGCACCGGGTCATCGCTGATGCCGCAGTACAGCGAGCCGTTGGCGGCCCGCACCAGGTAGACGAACCAGGGCTTGTCCGGCTCGGTCGCCTCGGGCACGCATAGATCTGAAGATTCGTTGGCGGTCGTCACGAAATGTTCTGCAAACGTGTAAAAAACAAGCCGCGATCTTATCAGCGACTGGCCTGGAACGCCCGCAGCCCCTTCAGCGCCTGGGCCCTGACGGCGTTGCGCACCAACGGCGTCCAACCCAACAACAGGCCCTTGGTGCCCAACGCCTGGCGAGACCAGCGCCACAGATCGAAGCTGTCATGGTGCTCGCAAATCTTGCCGTCACGGAAAACGAAGCGCGCCTGGATGTCGTTGATCACAATGTTGCCGGTCTGGCTGAACAGGTAGGTCGCCACCCAGTGCGCACCGCCGCTGCGCTCGTCGCTGCGCACGTTGTCGAAGGTCAGGGAAAAGTCCTTGGCCCGGGTTGTCAGCATGCGCCACATGTCACCAGCATCGTGCCCGCGCAGTTCGCCAAACGCCGGATCGCTGAACACCACGTCATCGGTGTAGCAAGCGCTCATGGCTTCAGCGTCCAGGCGCTGGAAGGCCTGATAAAAACGGGTGATCAAGGCGTTGTGGGCATCACTCATGGGCAGGCTCCGAAACGTTTCAGTAGGCCTGCACGATAATCTGCCGCTGCGGGGAAGACCACCGTCATTCGCCATGAAAATGATATCAACGACGATCCGTGACTCGCTCGCTGACCACGCCCACATACAATGCCCGTCCAGCCCCCACGCCGGCGATGATCGCCCCCACGCCAATCAGGCCGAAGATCCAGCCCAGGGCATTCCAGCCGCCGGTCAAGTCATGGACCACGCCGACCGCGAACGGCCCCAGCGACGCCAGCGTATAACCAAAGCCCTGGGCCATGCCGGAGAGGTTGGCGGCCACATGGGCGTCCCGCGAACGCAACACGATCAGGGTGAGCGCCAGGCTGAACGTCGCACCCTGCCCCAGCCCCAACAGGATCGCCCAGCCCCACAAACCGTCAATGGGCGCGTAGAGGCAACCGAACAAACCGCCCAGGGTCATGAGCATGACGATCACGATGGCCAGGCGCTGGTCCTTGCCACGCGTTGCCAGCCAAGGCGCACTCAGTGAACTGATCAGTTGCACGATGACCGAGCCAGACAGCACGAGCCCAGCCTCGGTCGGACTCAGCCCTCGACCGATGAGAATCGAGGGCAGCCAGCCGAACACGATGTAGGCCAGGGACGATTGAAGCCCCATGTACAAGGTCACTTGCCAAGCCAACGGATCGCGCAGCAAGCCACGGACCCGGTACGCCACTTGGTGGGCGCCGTGTTTCTGCCCCACTTGCGGCAGCCAGAACACCGCAGCAAGCAGCGCCGGGACCACCCAGAACCCCAGGCCCAAGGCCCAGTTTTCGCCGAGCTGCTCGCTCAGCGGCACCGTGGCCCCTGCCGCCATCGCGGCGCCCAGGCAAAGGGCCATGGTGTAGACACCGGTCATGGTGCCAGCCTGCTTGGCGAAGTCGCGCTTGACGATACCCGGCAACAGCACGCCGATGATCCCGATACTCGCGCCCGCCAGGATACTGCCGGCGAACAAGCCGATCTGGCCGAACGAACTGCGCAGGACGATTCCACCGGCCAACGTCAGCAAGATCCCCAGCACCACACGCTCGGCACCAAAACGCCGCGCCAGCACCGGCGCCAACGGCGCGAACAGGCCCAGGCAAAGCACCGGCAGCGTCGTCAACAAACCCGCTTGCGCAGCCGACAGCCCCAGGCTCTTTGAAACCTCGCTGAGCAGCGGCGCCATGCTCGACAGCGCCGGACGCAAATTCAACGCCACCAGGATCAACCCGAGCAACAACAGCCAGGGCCGGCGCACCAACGGGTGGTCCTGCTGGGTTTGCTCATCGTCCGCTTCGGCGTCGATCAGCAGTTCTTCGAGTTCGGCGGCGCGTTTGTGCGTCGTCACCGGGGTGCGGTCAAGCGAATCGCGGGACATGGAAAACTCTGGTTCAGGGTTCATTGATCAACTGCCGACACAGGGCCTTGGCCCGCTCCGGATCCTGTCGCTCGACGGCTTCGAGGATTTCGATGTGCAGATCGAACACGTGTTGATGGCGGGGAATGATGTTGAGGCTATGGCGCAATTGCGCGCCGATTACGCTGGAAAAATAGCGATACAGCTCGCTGAGGGCCGGGTTGTGGGCGGCATCTACCAACAGACGATGGAAGATCAGATCGCAGGCAATGTAGTGCTCCAAGTCGCCGTGGTAATGCTCGCCGCTGGTTTTCAGCGCCTGGCGCAACGCAAGCAAATCCTCATCGGTACGCCGCAGTGCCGCCAGGCCGATGGCCTCCACCTCCAGGATGTGGCGGGTTTCCCGAGCCTGTTCCAACGAACAGCGCGACAGCACCTTTAGCGTGTCCAGCGGATCGACCACTGCCCGCACGTAACTGCCGTCCCCCTGGCGAATCTCGATCAACCCGGAGAACGCCAGCACGCGCATGGCTTCCCGCACGGTGTTGCGGCTGATGCCCAGCTCGGCCACCAGCTCCGGCTCGGTGGGCAAGCGCTGGCCTACGGGCCAGACGCCGTCGCTGATGCGGCGGCGCAATTGCTCCAAGGCCTGGTCGACCAAGGAGCGCTTTATCAATGGAGAAATATCGGACATGGATTCGCCTTTTCATCCAATCATAGGATGAATTTTCTGACATGTTAGTCAGCTTCGTGTAGGACGGCAACCGCCTAGGGTCAATGGGAGGCCAAAGAAACGAGATTTTCGACTAGTCAAAATTACCCTTTAAGGGTAATTTTACGAACAAGGCGCACCGTTCCATGGAAAAGAACACACCCCATTACGCCTTGGTAGCGATACAGGCGGATGTCAGGCGGCTTAAAGGAAAAGCTTTCACCAGCTCTGCGAAGAACACTGCTCGAACGCTCGGTTTAAACGTCTCGGACATGCAGCACGTCATCCATGGGCTTGAGCGAAAACAGTTCTACAAATCGATGACCACCTATGACGATCATCGAGTCTGGCATGACGTCTACCACGCCAATTCACACGGTCTGCAGATTTACCTGAAGGTGACGTACCGCCCCTGCGGAGGCCCACCGGTAATTTCCTTCAAGGAGAAAAACTCATGAAACACCAGCAATGCTTCAGCTGTGGTGCCCCGGAGGGCATGTTGCATTTCGAAGGTCGCGGCGAAACCATCAGCGTCAAGGGGCTGGAACGCCGGGTCGATGACTTGTCTGGCTGGGAATGTCAGATGTGCGGCGAAGTCGAGCTCGATTCAAGCTGCTCGGATCGCTACGACCAGGCAGGCGATGAGCTGGTCAATGCGGCCAGGCGAATGATCGGTGAAGAGATCAAACGTGTCCGGCGCAAACTGCATCTATCGCAAAAGGAAGCGGTACTGCTGCTATCGGGCGGTGGACACAACGCTTTTTCCCGCTATGAGCGTGGCGAGGTCCTGGCGCCAAAAGCACTGACATTGCTGATGCGCCTGCTTGATCGCTACCCGCATTTGCTTGCAGATGCACAAGCCCTGGCTGAAGGCGCGGACTTGAGAGGATTCAAGTCGACAGTGCACAAGGAGCACGAAACCCTCACGGCTTCCTGAGCCGCCGGCACTGCAAAAAAATAAACCCGGACAAGTCCGGGCTTATTTCACTGGCTAAGGCCGGATCAATGCAGGATCTGGCTCAGGAACAGCTTGGTGCGGTCGTTCTGCGGGTTGTCGAAGAAGTCGTTCGGCGCGGCCTGTTCGACGATTTCACCCTTGTCCATGAAGATCACACGGTTGGCCACGGTGCGGGCGAAGCCCATTTCGTGGGTCACGCAGAGCATGGTCATGCCGTCTTCGGCCAGGCCGATCATGGTGTCGAGCACCTCTTTCACCATTTCCGGGTCGAGGGCCGAGGTCGGCTCGTCGAACAGCATGATCTTCGGCTTCATGCACAGGGCACGGGCGATCGCTACGCGCTGCTGCTGTCCACCGGAGAGCTGGCCCGGGTACTTGTGCGCCTGCTCTGGAATGCGAACGCGTTCCAGGTAATGCATGGCGATTTCCTCGGCCTTGCGCTTGGGCATCTTGCGAACCCACATCGGCGCCAGGGTGCAGTTCTGCAGGATCGTCAGGTGCGGGAACAGGTTGAAGTGCTGGAACACCATGCCGACTTCACGGCGGATCGCTTCGATCTGCTTGAGGTCGTTGGTCAGTTCCACGCCATCGACCACGATGCGACCCTGCTGGTGCTCTTCCAGGCGGTTGAGGCAGCGGATGGTCGTGGACTTGCCGGAACCCGACGGGCCGCACAGCACGATGCGCTCGCCCTGCTTGACGTTCAGGTTGATGTCTTTCAACACGTGGAACTGGCCGTACCACTTGTTCACGCCCTGCATCTGAATAATGCCTTCAGGGCTCACAGGCTGTTTGATCGCTTCACTCATGAGTCAACTCCTAACGCTTGTGGCCAGTGTCCAGCTTGCGTTCCAAATGCATGGAATAGCGGGACATACCAAAACAGAAAATCCAGAACACCAGGGCGGCGAATACATAGCCTTCGGTGGCCATGCCCAGCCATTTCGGGTCGGCGGCAGCTTGTTTCACGCTGTTGAGCAAGTCGAACAGGCCGATGATGATCACCAGGCTCGTGTCCTTGAACAACGCGATGAAGGTGTTGACGATACCCGGGATCACCAGCTTCAGGGCTTGTGGCAGGATCACCAGGCCCATGCTGCGCCAGTAACCGAGGCCCATCGCCGCGGCCGCTTCGTATTGCCCCTTGGGAATCGCTTGCAGGCCACCGCGCACCACTTCGGCCACGTAGGCCGACTGGAACAGGATCACGCCGATCAGCGCACGCAACAGCTTGTCGAAGTTCATGCCTTCAGGCAGGAACAACGGCAGCATGACCGAGGACATGAACAGCACCGTGATCAACGGCACGCCGCGCCAGAACTCGATGAACGTCACGCAGACCACGCGGATCGCCGGCAGGTTCGAGCGACGACCCAGCGCCAGGACGATGCCCAGTGGCAAGGCGCCGGCGATGCCGACGGTGGCGATCACCAGGGTCAGCATCAGGCCGCCCCATTGGCTGGTCGCTACAGCGGCCAGGCCCAGCACGCCACCGTGCAACAGGCACCAGGCGACGATCGGGTACACCACCAGGAAACTCAGGCCGTAGATCGCCTTGCGCGGGAAGCGCGAGATGAACAGCGGCGCCACGCCGATCACGGCCAACCACACGGTGAGGTCCACGCGCCAGCGCAGCTCCGTCGGGTAGTAGCCATACATGAACTGGCCGAAGCGCTGCTGGATGAACACCCAGCAGGCGCCCTCCTTGGTGCAATCGGCGCGCGTGGTGCCTACCCAGTTGGCATCCAGGATCGCCCATTCCAGGATCGGCGGGATGATCAGGTAGATCAGGTAGAACGCGAACAGCGTCAGCAGCGTGTTGATCCAGCTGGAGAACATGTTCGCGCGCATCCATGCCATCGGCCCGAACACTTTGCTCGGTGGCGGCATATCAGGTTTGAAAGTATGGGATGTCATGCGCTTTTCCTCACCGCTCGATCAGCGCAATGCGCTTGTTGTACCAGTTCATCAGCAAGGAAATGCTGATACTGATCGCCAGGTACACGCTCATGGTGATCGCGATCACCTCGATGGCCTGGCCGGTCTGGTTCAACACCGTGCCGGCAAACAGCGAAACCATTTCCGGGTAACCGATACCGGCAGCCAGGGAAGAGTTCTTCGCCAGGTTCAGGTATTGGCTGGTCAACGGCGGGATGATCACGCGCAGGGCTTGCGGGATGATCACCTTGCGCAACGTCGGACCGTTGCGCAGCCCCAAGGAGTGAGCCGCCTCGGTCTGGCCATGGCTGACCGACTTGATACCCGAACGCACGATCTCGGCGATGAACGCCGCGGTGTACACGGTCAAGGCCAGGGTCAACGCCAGCAGCTCAGGGATCAACACCCAGCCGCCAACGAAGTTGAAGCCTTTCAGCTCCGGCATCTCCCAATGCACAGGCGCCCCGAAGATCAGCGCGCACAGCGCCGGGATCACCAGGAACAACGCCAGGCCCACCCAGAACTTGTGGAACGGCTCGCCCGTTGCTTCGAAACGCTTGTTGGCCCAGCGGGTCATCAGCACGATCGCGACAATCGCCAGCACGATGCTGATCACGAACGGCCAGAACCCGTCGGCCACCAGCGCCGCCGGCATGTTCAGGCCTCGGCTGCTGACGAAGAAGGTGTCGCCGAAGTTGTGGGCAGCCCGTGGTCCCGGCATCGTCAAGAAGACCGCGAAATACCAGAACAGGATTTGCAACAGCGGTGGGATGTTACGAAAGACCTCCACATAGACGGTCGCCAGCTTGGAGATTATCCAGTTCTTCGACAAGCGTGCGACGCCGATGATGAACCCCAGGATGGTCGCCAGGATCACGCCAATGAAGGTTACCAGCAGAGTATTGAGCAGACCGATGACAAAGACGCGGGCATAGCTGTCCGCTTCGGTGTAGTCGATCAGGTGTTGGGCGATGCCGAAACCGGCACTGCGCTCCAGAAAGCCGAAACCGGAAGTGATGCCCCGGTGTGCAAGGTTGGTCTGCGTGTTATCGAACAGAAACCAGCCCAGCGCGATGACCGCCACGATGGTGACGATCTGAAATACCCACGCACGCACTCGTGGATCGCTGAGGCTGAGCCTCTGCTTAGGTGCGCCGATTGAATTTTGCATGAAGTGCCCCGCAAAGAATGGAACAGAACATCACCCGGTGGTTGGCCCACCGGGTGATAGAACCATCAGCGCACTGGTGGTGCGTATTGAATGCCGCCTGCGTTCCACAGAGCGTTCAGGCCGCGATCGATTTCCAGCGGAGTCTTCTTGCCCAGGTTGCGCTCGAACATTTCGCCGTAGTTACCTACTTGCTTGACGATCTTCACGACCCAGTCTTTCGGCAGCTTCAAATCTTTGCCGTATTCACCATCAGCGCCCAGCATACGAGCGACGTCTGGGTTCTTGGTGGACTTGGCTTCGGCTTCGACGTTTGCCGAAGTCACGCCTGCCTCTTCAGCGTTGAGCATGGCGTAGCCAGTCCAACGAACGATGGCCAGCCACTCGTCGTCGCCGTTACGCACGACCGGACCCAGTGGCTCCTTGGAAATGGTTTCCGGCAGCACCACGTAGTCCTTCGGCGAAGCCAGCTTGCTGCGCTGGGCGAACAGTTGGGACTTGTCGGAGGTCAGCACGTCGCAACGACCGGATTCCAGCGACTTGGCGCTTTCATCGGAGGTGTCGAAAGTGATCGGGGTGTACTTCAGGCCATTGGCGCGGAAGTAGTCGGAAACGTTCAGCTCGGTGGTGGTACCGGCCTGGATGCAGATGGTTGCACCGTCCAGTTCCTTGGCGCTCTTGACGCCCAGTTTGCTGTTGGCCAGGAAGCCGATGCCGTCGTAATAGGTGATGAAGCCTGGGAATTTCAGGCCCATGCCCGCATCGCGGGAGCTGGTCATGGTGGAGTTGCGCGACAGCAGATCGATTTCGCCGGACTGCAGCGCGGTGAAGCGCTCCTTGGCGTTCAACTGGCTGAACTTGACCTTGGTTGCATCGCCAAACACTGCTGCGGCAACGGCACGGCAGAAGTCAGCGTCGATACCGACGATCTTGCCGGTGGAATCAGGCACCGAGAAACCCGGCAGGCCGTCACTTACACCACATTGCACAAAACCTTTCTTCTGCACGGCATCCAGGGTTGCACCCGCCTGAGCGAACCCGCTGACACCGAGGACTGCTGCTGCAGTCACGACTGCCAGGGTGGATTTCAGTAACTTCATTCAAACCTCCAGTTTTGCTCTTGTTGTGTCGGAGCTCGAGCCCTGTCGCACCCTTTTGAGGCATTGCCGACCCTTGTTGGCTTTTTTTAGGGTCAACCGACGTCTGGGCCTTCGCTATGAGTCTATTAATGAGAGCGCCAATAAACAGTGGGGCTGCTCACTTCTCACCAATCGGCCGAACGGGCTGTAGCCCTTCACGTTCGCGAAGCCCGTAGCGGCTATTGGCGAACATCCATCACCGGATTTCTGATATCCCATGCGTCGCGTCGAGCTGATAGTGTTACCGCGCAGCGTAAGAATCATCACTCAGCTACACCCATAGCAAAGCCCGTACCACACCGCTGCGCTTGCCCCTTACTGAAGAGGTCAAGACAAAAAGTTGTAGTATTGCGACATCTAATTAACTGAGACACCAGGGCTGCACCGTAATCACGCACTGATTGAGCGCGCCCGCACATTTTTGGAGCACACCATGACCGACCCCTTGATTCTCGAGCCCTCCCGCACCGCCGATGCGTGCGTTATCTGGCTCCACGGCCTGGGCGCCGATCGTTTTGACTTCCTGCCGGTCGCAGAAATGTTGCAGGAAAGCCTGCTCACGACGCGTTTCGTTCTGCCCCAGGCACCGACCCAGCCTGTAACGATCAACGGCGGCTATGCCATGCCCAGCTGGTATGACATCCGCGCCCTGAGCCCGGCCCGAGCCATTGACGAAGATCAGTTGGAGGCCTCGGCGCAGCGAGTCATCGACCTCATCGACACCCAGCGAACCAGCGGAATAGACGCCTCGCGGATTTTCCTGGCGGGGTTTTCCCAGGGCGGCGCGGTGGTTTATCACACCGCTTTTGTGAAATGGCAGGGGCCGCTGGGGGGCGTGATCGCCCTGTCCACCTATGCGCCAACGTTCAGCGAAGAACTGCAGTTGTCTGCCAGTCAACAACGCATCCCGGTCCTGGCGCTGCACGGGCAATACGATGAAGTGGTACTCAACCCCATGGGCAGGACCGCTCAGGAGTATTTGAAGCTCCATGGTGTCACCGTGACATGGCAGGAATACCCAATGGGCCACGAAGTGTTACCCGAGGAGATTCGCGACATCGGCACTTGGCTGGCCGAACGGCTGCGCTAAGAGGCAAATCGCCACGCCAGCGCTTTGATGATCACACTACGCCGCGCCCGTTTCTTGCATTACACTGGCCGGCGTACATTCCTTAACCAATCGATGAGATGACCGTGCTCAAAGCACTCAAGAAGATGTTCGGTAAAAGCGAGGCCGAGCAGCTCGCGCCCGTTTCCAGCGCGCCAGTCCAAGCCCCGAGCCGCACCGATGCGCAACAACCGCGCCGGACCGCTCCGCCGGTTGCGCAGGCAATGACAACGCCGACGACCTCACCCGCTGCCCAGCCTGTCGCCGTACCGGCCCAGGAAAAGCCACGTAGCGAAGCGCCAAGGCCGCGCCGCGAACGCGCACCAAAACCGCCCGTCGTTGCCTGGAAGCTTGAAGATTTCGTCGTAGAACCCCAGGAAGGCAAGACCCGCTTCCACGATTTCAAGCTCGCCCCTGAACTGATGCACGCCATCCAGGACCTGGGTTTCCCCTATTGCACGCCGATCCAGGCGCAGGTGCTCGGTTACACCCTCGCCGGCAAAGACGCCATCGGACGCGCCCAGACCGGTACAGGCAAGACCGCCGCGTTCCTGATCTCCATCATCACCCAGTTGCTCCAGACTCCGCCGCCCAAGGAACGCTACATGGGCGAACCGCGGGCGTTGATCATCGCGCCGACCCGCGAACTGGTGGTACAGATCGCCAAGGACGCCGCCGACCTGACCAAGTACACCGGCCTGAACGTCATGACGTTCGTGGGCGGCATGGATTTCGACAAGCAACTCAAGCACCTCGAAGCCCGCCACTGCGACATCCTCGTGGCCACGCCCGGTCGCCTGCTGGACTTCAACCAGCGCGGCGACGTGCACCTGGACATGGTCGAGGTGATGGTGCTGGACGAAGCCGACCGCATGCTCGACATGGGCTTCATCCCGCAGGTGCGCCAGATCATTCGCCAGACCCCACCGAAAAGCGAACGCCAGACCCTGCTGTTTTCCGCCACCTTCACCGAAGACGTGATGAACCTGGCCAAGCAGTGGACCACCGATCCGGCCATCGTCGAGATCGAAGCCGAGAATGTCGCCAGCGAGAACGTCGAGCAGCATATCTACGCCGTTGCCGGTGCCGACAAGTACAAGCTGCTCTACAACCTGGTCAACGACAACGGTTGGGAGCGGGTGATGGTATTCGCCAACCGCAAGGACGAAGTACGCCGTATCGAAGAACGCCTGGTGCGCGATGGCGTCAACGCCGCCCAGCTCTCCGGCGACGTACCGCAGCACAAGCGCATCAAGACCCTCGAAGGTTTCCGCGAAGGCAAGATCCGCGTGCTGGTCGCCACCGACGTGGCCGGTCGCGGCATCCATATCGATGGCATCAGCCATGTGATCAACTTCACCTTGCCGGAAGTGCCGGACGACTACGTGCATCGCATTGGCCGCACCGGTCGTGCCGGAGCCGCGGGGGTTTCGATCAGCTTCGCCGGCGAAGACGACTCCTACCAGTTGCCGTCGATCGAAGCGCTGCTGGGTCGCAAGATCAGCTGCGAGATGCCACCGACTCATCTGTTGCGACCGGTCGAGCGCAAACGGCCTTAGACGCAGAGCGTCCATTGAGGCATTCCCACGCAGGGCGTGGGAACGATCAGCGCAGCCAATACAGGCTGCGCTTTTTTTTACCTTGGGATATTGCTCGAATAAACTAAAAGTCCATAATGGACAAATTAGTTTAATTCAGGCATCCGGAGCACACGATGACCAGCACGCCTCATGTCATGACCCAAGCCCAGGCCCGAGCGCTGCTCGAAAATGTCGATGTGCTGGAAATCCTTCGCAAGCTGTTCCGCGGTCTCGCCGCCGGGCAAGCCGTGCAGCCGCCCCAGCAATGGGTGGAGTTCCCCCAAGGCGCCGGGGATTTCATCAATTACCTGGGCGTGCTGGCTGAAGACCAGGTCTACGGTGTCAAGACATCACCCTATATCGTCCGCGAACAGGGTCCATTGGTCACCGCCTGGACGTTGCTGATGTCGATGCGCACCGGCCAACCGCTGCTGTTGTGCGATGCCGCCGAGCTGACGACGGTCCGCACCGCCGCCACCACGGCCGTCGCCGTCGACGCCCTCGCCCCACTCAAGGCCAAGCGCCTGGCAGTGATCGGCAGCGGCGCGGTGGCGCGGGCTCATGTGCAATACGTCAAGGGACTGCGGGATTGGCAAGCCATCAGTCTCTATTCGCCAGGCCTGAAGGCCAAGTCGGCAGCAGTACTGGCCTCGCTCACCGACCTGGACCCGCGCCTGCAAATCACCGACACCCTTGAAGCGGCACTGCACGACGCCGATGTGGTGATGCTCTGCACCTCATCCGCCAAGGCAGTGCTCGACCCGCAGACACTCGGCAAACCGGCGTTGATCACATCGATCAGCACCAACGCCCCGCGCGCCCATGAAGTGCCGCCCCCGAGCCTCAACGACATGGATGTGTTCTGCGACTATCGTCAGACCACCCCGGGCTCGGCTGGCGAGATGTTGATCGCCGCTGAACAGCATGGCTGGGAGGCCTCGAAGATCATGGGTGACTTGCCCGATCTGCTGAGCGAACGGACGGCGCGTCCGAGCTATGAGCGCCATGTGTTCTTCCGTTCCATTGGGTTGGGGCTGGAGGATGTTGCGCTGGCGAATGCGCTGTATCGACTTCATCACTGAGACGCCCTTTTCCTTGTGGGAGCGAGCCTGCTCGCTCCCACAGGTTCTCGGAAACTCCCGGCACCGTGCTCGACAGGAGAGCTTCATGACACAAGCAGACTTCATCATCATCGGCGGCGGCATCGCCGGTGCTTCCACCGGCTACTGGCTGGCGCCCCACGGCCGGGTCATCGTGCTTGAACGCGAATCGCATCCGGCCTATCACTCCACCGGTCGTTCGGCGGCACTGTACACCGCCGCTTATGGCACGCCACAAGTAAGGGCATTGACCCAGGCCAGCCGGGACTTCTTCGACGCCCCGCCAACCGGCTTCTGCGAGCACGCGCTGCTCACACCGCGCGGCGAAATGACCGTGGATTTCACCGGTGACCCGACCGAACTGAACAATCAATACCTCAGCGCCAAGGCCACGGTACCGCAGATGCAGTTGCTCAATGCCGAAGAAGCCTGCGTGCGGCTGCCGATCTTGCGCCGGGAAAAAGTCCATGGCGCGATCTATGACCCCACGGCCTGCGACATCGACACCGATGCGCTGCACCAGGGTTACTTGCGAGGCATTCGTCGCAGCGGCGGCGAAGTGCACACCGACAGCGAAGTGCTCGACTTGATCCGCGACGATCAAGGGCAATGGCAAGTCAGGACCGCCAGCCAGACCTTCCGCGCGCCCGTGCTGGTCAACGCGGCTGGCGCCTGGGCCGACCAAGTGGCTGAGATGGCCGGCGCACGCAAGCTGGGCCTGCAACCGAAGCGGCGGGCAGCGTTCATTTTTGCCGGCCCCGAGGGCGTGGACATTCATGATTGGCCGATGCTGGTGAGCCTCGACGAGTCCTTCTACATGAAACCGGACGCCGGCATGTTCCTCGGTTCGCCCGCCAATGCCGACCCGGTCGAGCCCCACGACGTGCAGCCCGAAGAGCTGGACATCGCCATGGGCATCTACCAGATCGAAGAAGCCACCACCCTGACCATCCGCCGCCCGACCCGCACCTGGGCCGGGTTGCGCAGCTTCGTGCACGACGGCGATCTGCTGGCCGGCTTCGATGTGCAGGTGCCTGGACTGTTCTGGGTCGCGGCCCAGGGCGGCTACGGCATCCAGACTTCTCCGGCCATGGGTCAGGCCAGCGCGGCGCTGGTTCGCGGCGAACCGCTGCCCGATGGCCTCGCCCGTTTCGGCTTGAGCGCCGCGATGCTATCGCCCGCACGCCTGGGCTGATCTTCACCAAGGTGACGCATCGCCACGATTGCGGCACACTCCCTCGCGCCCCTGCTTCACGGGGCGCTGACTGCCTGGAGTCCTGTCATGAATGCCCCGCAAGCCGATCCGGCGCTGGATAACTTCCGCACCATCGCCGATGCCATCGCCACGCTTTTCTACCCCCACGCCGAAGTGGTGCTGCATGACCTGCGCACGCAACGGGTCGATTACATCGCCAACAACCTGTCCAAGCGCGAAATTGGCGATGACTCATCCCTGGAAGACATGCTCAGCGAAGACGTCAGCGAACGAAACATCGGGCCTTACGAGAAACTGAATTGGGATGGGCAAAAGATTCGCAGTCTCAGCAGTGTGCTGCGAGACGCCAAGGGCCACCCATTGGCGGTACTGTGCATCAACCTGAACATTTCGCTGTTCGAAAACGCCAAGGCGGCGCTGGACCTGTTCCTGTCACCGAACAAATTGATTGCGCAACCCGACTCGCTGTTTCGCGATGATTGGCAGGAGCGGATCAACACTTTCCTCCACGCCTGGATGCGCGAGCGTCAATTGAGCCTGAACCTGCTGACCCGCGACCACAAACGCGAGCTGGTGCTGGCGCTGCATGCCGAAGGCGCGTTCAAGGGCAAGAGCGCGTCCAACTATGTGGCCAATGTGCTGAACATGGGGCGGGCGACGGTGTACAAGCATTTGAAGGAATTGAAGGGCTGAGGTTTTGTGCTGCCTGTACTGGCCTCATCGCGAGCAAGCTCGCTCCCACAGGGGATCTCTGTTCAATGAGGTCCAGTGTGGGAGCGAGCTTGCTCGCGAAGGCTATTGATCAGTCGCCGTAGATATCCGACTTGAAATACTTGGCCTGGATCTTCTGGTACTCGCCATTGGCCCGAATCCCATCGATGGCCTTGTTCAAATCCGCCACCAATTGAGTATTGCCCTTGCGCACCGCGATCCCGGCGCCCTCACCGACGTATTTCGGATCCTTGAGCTCCGGCCCGACAAACGCGTAGCCCTTGCCACGAGGCATCGACAGGAAGTCTTCCAGCGGGATGGTGTCTGCAAAAATCGCGTCCAGGCGCCCCGACGCCAGGTCCATGTAGATTTCTTCGTTATTGCTGTAGCGCTTGACCGTCACGCCTTTGGGCTCGAAGACTTCCGTGGCGAAACGATCCGTGGTGGTAGCGCGCTGCACGCCCACGGTCTTGCCCTTGAGGCTGGCGTACTGGTCATCGACTACGGCGCCTTCCTTCATCACCAGCCGCGACGAAGTGAAATAGTACTTGTGGGTGAAATCCACCGACTTCTTGCGCTCTTCGGTGATGGTCATGGACGACAGCGCCAGGTCGATCTTCTTCACCTTGAGGGACGGGATCAGCCCGTCGAACTCACCCTCGATCCACTCACACTTGACCTGCATCTGCGCGCACAAGGCGTTGCCGATGTCGTAGTCGAAACCTTCGATCTTGCCTTCCGAAGTCTTGGAGGCAAACGGTGGATAAGCCGCCTCGATGCCGATGCGCAAGGTTTTATCGGCAGCAAACAGAGTGCTGGAGGCCAACAGGCTCAAGGCCAGGCCGGTGATGAGGGGAAGTTTTTTCATGGTCGTTCTCTCGCGGATTGTTGTTGGTTTGGCAGAGAAAAATAGGCGCGACTTAATTTGTACTTATAAATCCATACTGGACTTTAATGTACATATCGTCAATCGGGGAAAGAGGGAATGTGATGGGAGGCTGATGGCCTCATCGCGAGCAAGCTCGCTCCCACAAGGTGCTGCGGTGAACACAGAGGCTGTATCCAACGCAAATTCCCTGTGGGAGCGAGCCTGCTCGCGAAGACGGCTTATCACTTCAAAATAATCTGCCTACCGCTTCCAGCGATCCGCCGCCGCATGATCACTGTCCCGCCCTTCCACCCAGCGCGGGCCATCGACGGTGTTTTCCTTTTTCCAGAACGGTGCGCGGGTCTTGAGGTAGTCCATGACAAAGGCGCAGGCGTCGAACGCTGCCTGGCGATGGGCGCTGGCAGCACCGACAAAAACGATCGGCTCCCCCGGTTCCAGGGCACCAATGCGATGCAACACCTCGAGCTTGAGCAATGGCCAGCGCTGCTCGGCCTCGATGGCGATCTTGCCCAGGGCCTTCTCGGTCATGCCTGGGTAATGCTCCAGGAACATCCCGGACACATCGAGGCCGTCATTGAAGTCGCGCACGTAGCCGACAAAACTCACCACCGCCCCTACGCCGACATTCGCCGCGTGCATCGCGTTGACTTCGGTCCCGGGATCGAACGGCTCGGCCTGCACCCGAATCGCCATGGCTCAGCCTCCTGTCACAGTCGGGAAGAACGCGACTTCATCGCCGTCGGCCAAAGGCTCGTCGAGTTGGCACAGGTCTTCGTTGCGTGCGCACATCAGGTTTTGCTCTTTCAGCACCTCGGCACCGTCACGCTGGGCGAGCAATGCGCGCACGTCGTCGACCTTGGCAAAATCGCCTTCGACCTTTACCGAGTCCACGCCAAGCGCTTCGCGGTAGCGAGCAAAAAATTTCACGGTGATTTTCATGAGGCATCCGCCTGGAAATGGCCGCTCTTGCCGCCGAGCTTTTCCAGCACCCGCACGCCTTCGATGGTCATGCCACGGTCCACGGCCTTGCACATGTCGTAGATCGTCAGCGCGGCGACACTGGCGGCGGTGAGCGCCTCCATTTCCACACCGGTCTGGCCCGACAACTTGCAACGGGCAACGATGCGTACCCGGTCCTCGCCTTCGGCATTGAGCTCGACCTTGACGCTGGTGAGCATCAGCGGATGGCAGAGCGGAATCAGATCGCTGGTTTTCTTCGCCGCCTGGATACCGGCAATGCGCGCAACGGCGAACACGTCGCCCTTGGGATGGCCGCCGCTGACGATCATTTGCAGGGTATCGGGCAACATGCGCACAAAAGCTTCAGCCGTGGCTTCACGGAACGTCACGGCCTTGTCGGTCACGTCGACCATATTGGCGCGACCTTGGGAATCGAGATGAGTCAGCACAGGGTTACTCCTGATCAGGAGCGTCGATTGTAAACCCGTGGGTCAGATTCCGGCAGGGCTGATTGTCGCACCCACCATTTGCAACGCAGCTCCCACAGGGTTGTGCGATTCATAAAAAACCAGGCGACCTTGCGGTCGCCCGGCTTGGCTCGGGTTACAGGTGGGATTCAGCGTATTCGGCCAGGATCGAGCGCGGTACACCTTGCAGG
The DNA here is from genome assembly GCF_016756915.1 of Pseudomonas sp. HB05. Taxonomy (NCBI): domain Bacteria; kingdom Pseudomonadati; phylum Pseudomonadota; class Gammaproteobacteria; order Pseudomonadales; family Pseudomonadaceae; genus Pseudomonas; species Pseudomonas sp. HB05. The sequence continues at coordinate 243,267 of NZ_JAESPG010000003.1, read as the reverse complement.
GTAATGTGGACCCCGTTGGGGAAGTCCTTGAAGCGTTCGGTCAGGTAGGTCAGCCCGGAGCTGGTCGCGGACAGGTAAGGGGTGTCGATCTGTGCCAGGTTGCCCAGGCACACCACTTTGGAACCGGCGCCGGCACGGGTGATGATGGTTTTCATCTGGTGCGGGGTCAGGTTCTGGCATTCGTCGATCAGGATCAGGCTCTGCTGGAAGCTGCGGCCCCGGATGTAGTTGAGGGATTTGAACTGCAACGGCACTTTGCTGAGGATGTAGTCGACGCTGCCATGGGTACTCTCGTCGTCCATGTGCAACGCTTCGAGGTTGTCGGTAATCGCACCCAGCCACGGTTCCATTTTTTCCGCTTCGGTGCCGGGCAGGAAGCCGATCTCCTGGTCGAGGCCCTGCACGCTGCGGGTGGCGATGATGCGCCGGTAGCGCTTGCTGACCATGGTCTGTTCGATGGCGGCGGCCAAGGCCAGGATGGTCTTGCCGGAACCGGCGGCGCCGGACAGGTTGACCAGGTGGATATCCGGGTCGAGCAAGGCGAACAGCGCCAGGCTCTGGTAGATGTCCCGAGGCTTGAGGCCCCACGCCTCCTGGTGCAGCAAGGGTTCCTGATGCAAATCGAGGATCAGCAGTTTGTCGACCTGGATTTCCTTGATCCAGCCGACGAAGCCTTGTTCGTCGATGATGAATTCGTTGATGTGCACCGCCGGCAGGTTGTCGATCAGTTGCACCTGGTGCCAGGTGCGACCATGGTCCTGGCGGGTTTCGACCTTGCTCACGCGGTCCCAGAAGGAGCCGGTCATGGTGTGGTAGCCGTTGGGCAGCAGCGAAACGTCGTCGACCAGTTGGTCGGTGCTGTAGTCCTCCGCCGCGATCCCGCAGGCGCGGGCCTTGAGGCGCATGTTGATGTCTTTGGTCACCAGCACCACGGCTTGATCCTTGTTGCGCGCGTGCAGGTCGATCAACTGGTTGATGATGATGTTGTCGTTCAGGTGTTCAGGCAGCACCAGGTTGGGTTCGGTGCGCTTGCTCATCAGGATTGAAAGCAGGCCCTTGGGACCGCTTTTGCCGCGCTGGATCGGTACGCCCAGCTCGACGTCTTCGGGAGAAGCGTCGCCCAGGGTCTTGTCGATCAGGCGGATCGCCTGGCGGCATTCGGCCGCTACGCTGTGATGGCCACTCTTGAGCTTGTCCAGCTCCTCCAGGACGGTCATCGGCAGGGCAACGTGGTGTTCTTCGAAATTCAGCAGCGCGTTTGGATCGTGGATCAATACGTTGGTATCGAGTACATACAGGATTGGCTGGTTGGAGGAAGGGCTACGTCCGTGGTCATCCATACTCGGTCACCTTTGTGGGGGCCATTCGACGCAATACCGTGACAGTGCTGCGCCTCGAGGTAGCCACCGAATCCACCCGCGACGATTCGGGTGAACTGCACACAAACTGGGTCTTGGAAGACGCCACCTGTGTTGCAGGTTTCGGCGGTCTGTCTTCTTGATACTCCAAAACACATGACAGGAAAAAGCACTTTGACGGTTTTTTGAAGTTTATTTTTCAGAGTGACGAATAACCCTTGGCGTACCGTTGCTGCACCGTTAAAGTCGGAAGTCCGGTCGCCATGAAAGCCCGATCGAATTTACCTCCAGCCCAACGTTTACAGGCCTTTCGCATTCAGCGAAACGCGTCCTGGCAATCTTCCCAACCGATCCCGCTTTGCGCTGTTTGCGCGATGAGCCACGGCATAGCCGTTTTGACCGCATCCTGCTTGGCGTTGAAATTGATTACGCCGTGACGCCACAACAGCATCAGGGTCAGCACACGCTGGGCACTCTGCTCGGGCTTGAGGCGGTTGGTGCTGTCCTGGGGATCGATATCCCACAGCGCCACTTGCAGGCCCTGGTTCCGGAAGAACGACTGCGCGTCACCCCGGCGCTGCCCCTGGGGCGGGCGAAACAGCGGCACGAAATTCTCCGGCAGCTTGCCCTTGACCAGGTCGACACTGCGCCGCACCGAGTCCTGCCAATCCTGCCAGTAACTGTGGGAACGAAACTCCCAACCCTGCACACCGACGCACTGCCCGGAATAGACCGTCTGGAGATCATTGACCGAGCGATCCGCGAGGCGCGCCTGGATGTCCTTGCCCAACACGAAGAACGTCCCGCTCATGTTCGACTTGCGCAGGTAATCTGTCAGCCACGGCGTGTTGTCCGGCGCGACGTTGGCCCCGCTGTCGAAGGTCAACAGGAACAGCCGGTCATTCATCTGCTCGCCGTTGCGCTCGTAATCGCCGAAACGCTCGATTTCGCTGGTGACCTGGGGAAACAGCGCCGCCTTGCGCAGCAGTTCGTCCCGATACCGGGTGTGGAAGATCCGGCTTGGCTCGGCCCACTTGATGTAATACGAGTTGTCGTCGAGCTGAAACCTGCCCGCCTCTTCCCGCAAGGTCGCCATGTTTTCCACCAGATAGCAGAACGACGCGTCCAGTTCGCAGCTTCGCTGGGCAAAGTTGTAGCTGGACAGCAATCGCTGCCACAACCGCGCGCGCAGGGCATTGACCGCCGCCATGTTGACCGTGCGCAGCCCCAGGTATTGCTTGAGGGCGATTTCGTCCATGGCATCGGTGTCCAGCAACACCCGGGCAAACATCAGCACCTCGGCCCGGGAGGCCACATCGAACAGCGTCGGGTTGGTGAGCTGCTCGGGCCAGGTGCTGCGGTCCAGGGTGGCGACGTCATTGGGCGCGGCGATGGCACCGAAACTCAACAACCACACCGACAGTAGAAGGACGATACGCAAAAGGGATGTCTCCATAACGAAACCCGCGCGGCATGATAGCTGATCCTGGTGTGGCACCTCTTCGCAAACTGGCGAATAAGCCTCTGTGGCGAGGGAGCTTGCTGTGGCGAGGGGATTTATCCCCGCTGGGCTGCGCAGCAGCCCCAACAAAGGTGCAACCAATCAGTTCCATCAGGCTGTAGATTTTTCAGGGCTGCTTCGCACCCCAGCGGGGCGGTGCGACGTTTCGCTAAATCCCCTCGCCACACAAAACTCGGCAATTCGCGCCTCACCATCCATCCCCTATCACCCCAATAGCTGGAGTCCACCCGGACAACCCCCTAGAATCGCCGCACCCTCAAAGGAGACGTTTGCATGCTGATGGTGATTTCCCCCGCCAAGACCCTCGACTTCGAAACACCGCCGGCTACCGAGCGCTTCACCCTGCCCCAATACCTGGATCATTCCCAGGAGTTGGTCGAGCAATTGCGTGAACTCTCGCCTGCCCAGATCAGTGAACTGATGCACGTTTCCGACAAGATCGGCGGCCTCAATGCCGCGCGGTTCGGCAGCTGGACCCCGGCGTTCACCCCGGCCAACGCCAAGCAGGCGCTGCTGGCGTTCAAGGGCGACGTTTATACCGGCCTCGACGCACAAAGCCTTGGCGAAGCCGACTTCGACTATGCGCAACAGCACCTGCGCATGCTCTCCGGCCTTTATGGCCTGCTGCGCCCGCTGGACTTGATGCAGCCGTATCGCCTGGAGATGGGCACCAAGTTGGCCAACGCCCGGGGCAAGGACCTGTACGCCTTCTGGGGCACCCGCATCAGTGAATGGCTGAACGAGGCGCTGGCCGACCAGGGCGACGACCTGTTGTTGAACCTGGCCTCCAATGAATACTTCAGCGCAGTCAAACGCAGCGCACTGAAGGCCCGCATCATCGATACCGAGTTCAAGGACCTCAAGAATGGCCAGTACAAGATCATCAGTTTCTACGCCAAAAAAGCCCGAGGCTTGATGAGCCGGTTTGTCATTGAACAACGCATCAACGATCCAACGGCACTCAAGCAATTTGATGTGCAGGGGTATCGCTACAGCGCCGAGCAATCTTCTTCAGACAAGCTGGTTTTCCTGCGCGACCACGCCCCGCAATAACGCAGCGTCATTTCCGGGCCCCGATAAGGGGCCTCGATCAAAGCCGAATTTGTCATCCAACTTCCCCGCCCTATTCGCCACTTTCTTGGCGTCAACAAAACAAACACTCCCCGCGCTAACTTTTCTTTCACTCGACAAATGTCAGATTTTTCCGTAGTGGCACCGATTTTTTTCTTCAGTACTGGCACAAAACTATCTACCCCCTTTAACTCCCCGAAACTAAAGGGCGAAATCGGTGGTGCTATCAATATGAGAGCAGTGCCATCTAGGCAAATATTTCGAAAAATTTCGAAAATCACGATGAGCGGATCGGAACTATGTGAAATTGCACGGCTCATACCACCCGTAACGATTCTCGCCGAGCGTGTACGAGATAACTTACAAGGCACGTCGTCCGAAGTAACGGAGTTGTAACGACAACTTAGCGAAACGGTCGTCTTATTGGATCCACCCTTAAAGGACGGGAGATAACGCACCATTACTATCCCCTACAAGGCCAAGGCTGCGCCCCTATTAACGTGCTCACCCGAGCACCCAACCTTCTGATTTTGTGGGCTTTTTGCCAGGAGTCTGAAGTGAAAGATCTTTTGCACGAGCGTCCCGCCAACGAGGACTGGCTGCATAACAGGGCAGGTCATAACAACTAGGCCGCTTTGCGCACAACTTGAGTGCACTTATTTAGACACTCGGAACTTTGTATGCCTGCACACGGCACTGTGGCGCCTGCATTTCCACACTTCCGAGTGCACGATGACCGCTGAACACTATTAACTCCGGCCATTTAATGGCGTGAAAACAGAGGTAAATGCGATGCGCATTAGCATATTTGGTTTGGGTTACGTCGGTGCAGTATGTGCCGGTTGCCTGTCTGCACGGGGCCATGATGTAGTTGGCGTAGATGTCGCCAAAGACAAGATCGACATGATCAATGCTGGTAAGTCTCCGATCGTTGAACCGGGTCTTGGCGAGCTGTTGGCGCAGGGCATTCAAACGGGTCGGCTGCGCGGCACTACCAACTTCGCCGAAGCCATTCGCGATACTGACCTGTCGATGATTTGCGTTGGCACGCCAAGTAAGAAGAATGGCGACCTGGAACTGAACTACATCGAAGCCGTGTGCCGCGAGATCGGTTTTGTCCTGCGCGACAAGACCACCCGCCACACCATCGTGGTGCGCAGTACCGTACTGCCAGGCACCGTGGCCAATGTGGTCATCCCGATCCTCGAAGACTGCTCCGGCAAGAAAGCCGGCGTCGATTTCGGCGTCGCGGTCAACCCGGAGTTCCTGCGTGAAAGTACCGCGATCAAGGACTACGACCAGCCGCCAATGACCGTCATCGGCGAGTTCGACACCGCCTCGGGCGACGTCCTGCAATCGCTGTACGAAGAGCTCGACGCACCGATCATCCGCAAGGACATCGCCGTTGCCGAGATGATCAAGTACACCTGCAACGTGTGGCACGCCACCAAGGTCACCTTCGCCAACGAGATCGGCAACATTGCCAAGGCCGTCGGCGTCGATGGTCGCGAAGTGATGGACGTGGTCTGCCAGGACAAGGCCCTGAACCTGTCGCAGTACTACATGCGCCCAGGCTTCGCCTTCGGTGGCTCCTGCCTGCCTAAAGACGTGCGCGCCCTGACCTACCGCGCAAGCTCCTTGGACGTGGAAGCGCCGCTGCTCAACTCGCTGATGCGCAGCAACGAATCCCAGGTGCAGAACGCTTTCGACATCGTCTCCAGCCACGACAAGCGCAAAGTCGCCCTGCTGGGCCTGAGCTTCAAGGCCGGTACCGACGACCTGCGTGAAAGCCCACTGGTAGAACTGGCGGAAATGCTGATCGGCAAGGGCTATGACCTGCGCATCTACGACAGCAACGTCGAATACGCCCGTGTCCACGGTGCGAACAAGGATTACATCGAGTCGAAGATTCCTCACGTCTCGTCCTTGCTCAACTCCGACTTCGACGCGGTGATCGACAGCTCCGACATCATCATTCTCGGCAACCGCGACGAGAAGTTCCGTGCGCTGACCGAGAACGTACCGGAAGGCAAGCAGGTCATCGACCTGGTTGGTTTCATGTCCAAGGCCACCTCCCCGAGTGGCCGGACCGAAGGCATCTGCTGGTAAGTCTGTTAGCCGGCCGGGGCTCGCCCTGGCCGGCCTTTCGCCTGCCTTAACCCATCGGGCCGCCCACAAGGCCCGCCCGAGATAGAGACGGATGCAGATTATGCACAGGCTAAAGCACGGCCTGCTTCAGGCCGCCGGTTGGCTGTTTTACTTGAGTTTACTGATGGGCATCGCCATGGCGCTGCCCACGTCCACGTTCGACTCCGAATCCAAGGATTTCATCTTCCTGATCGGCGCCGTGGGCATCTGGCGTTACTCCATGGGCGCGACGCATTTCGTGCGCGGCATGATCTTCCTGTACATCGTCTACCCACACCTGCGCCGCAAGGTACGCAAGCTGGGCAAGGCGGCGGACCCGTCCCACGTGTACCTGATGGTCACCAGTTTCCGCATCGACGCGCTGACCACCGCCCAAGTCTACGGCTCGGTGATTCGCGAAGCCATTGAGTGCGGGCTGCCGACCACCGTGGTCTGCTCCATCGTGGAAATGTCCGATGAACTGCTGGTCAAGAGCCTCTGGGCCCGCATGAACCCGCCGGAGCACGTCAAGCTGGACTTCGTGCGCATCCCCGGCACCGGCAAGCGCGACGGCCTGGCCTACGGCTTCCGCGCCATCTCCCGCCACCTGCCGGACGATCGCGCAGTGGTCGCGGTGATCGATGGCGACACCGTCCTCGCCGAGGGCGTGGTGCGCAAGACCGTGCCGTGGTTCCAGCTGTTCGGCAACGTCGGCGGCCTGACCACCAACGAGTTCTGCGAAGTGCGCGGCGGCTACATCATGAGCGAGTGGCACAAGCTGCGCTTCGCCCAACGCCACATCAACATGTGCTCGATGGCGTTGTCCAAGCGCGTCCTGACCATGACCGGACGCATGTCGGTGTTCCGCGCGACCGTCGTCACCAACCCGGACTTCATCGCCGACGTGGAAAGCGACTCGCTGCAACACTGGCGCCTGGGCCGCTTCAAATTCCTCACCGGCGACGACAAATCGAGCTGGTTCAGCCTGATGCGCCTGGGCTACGACACCTTCTACGTGCCGGATGCGGCGATCAATACGGTCGAGCACCCACCGGAAAAGAGCTTCATCAAGGCGAGTCGCAAGTTGATGTTCCGTTGGTACGGCAACAACCTGCGGCAGAACTCCCGGGCCTTGGGCCTGGGTCTGCGGCGTCTGGGCCTGTTCACTTCGGTGGTGCTGTTCGACCAGCGTGTATCGATGTGGACGTCGCTGCTGGGCCTGACCGTGGCGATCATCGCCAGCTTCAAGTACGGCACCGCGTTCATCCTGGTGTACCTGCTGTGGATCGGCATCACGCGGTTGATCCTGACCTTGCTGCTGTCGTGCTCCGGACACCGGATCGGCCCGGCCTACCCGGCGATTCTCTATTACAACCAGATCGTCGGTGCCCTGGTGAAGATCTACGTGTTCTTCCGCCTTGATCAACAGTCCTGGACCCGCCAGCCCACCCACCTGACCCGTGATCTCGCCAGCTTTCAACGTTGGTTCAACACTTGGTCGTCTCGGACCATGACCTTCTCCGCCGGCAGCATCTTTGTCGCCGTGCTGCTGACGATGGTCTGACCGGACTTGAATGAATTAACTAGGAAATCGCCCCTATGAACACCGCCGTGAATGTCAACGTAGTGCATGAATCCGAAGCCCAACGCCAACACGCCCGGGTCAAAATCCCGGCCAAGTTGCGTTTCTTCGGCCCTGACCGTACGCCCATGGAAGTCAAGGTCCTGGACCTGTCGGCCGGCGGCCTGTGCTTCAACGCCGGCCAACTGCCGCTCAAGGTTGGCGAGACCTACAAGGCTCGCCTGCAGTTCGTGATCGACAACCTCGGCCTGGCCATGGACGTCGAATTGCAGATCCGTTCCTACGACCGCCAGACCGGCCGCACCGGCTGCCAGTTCCAGAACCTGGAGCCGCGGGACATCTCGACACTGCGTCACATCATCACCTCGCACCTGGCCGGCGACATCGTCGGCGTCGGCGATGTGCTGGCGACCCTGCAGCGCGACAACTTCACCAAGGCCCGCAAGCAGAAAGATGACAACGGCGGCATGACTGCCTTCGGTCGCCTGCGCGCCGTGACCTTCAGCCTGGGCGTATTCGTCGTTGGCCTGGCGGCGTTCGGTTTCATCTTCAAGTCGGTGTACGGCATGTACTTCGTCAGCCACGCGCAGGCCGGCATCGTCAACGTACCGGGCATGGCCATCACCATGCCGCGCGACGGCACCGTGCAGAGCCTCGTTAAGGCCGACGGCGTAGCCGCCAAGGGTGCCCCGCTGGCGACCTTCAGCACCAGCATGCTCGACGTGCTCAAGGGCCACCTGGACGACAACCAACTGCAACCAGCCAAGGTCGAGGAATTGTTCGGCAAGCAGATGACCGGCACCCTGACGTCGCCATGCGATTGCATCGTCACCCAGCAACTGGTCTCCAACGGCCAGTACGCGAGCAAGGGTGACGTGATCTTCCAACTGGTACCACGGGGCACCGAGGCCAACGTTGAGGCACGCTTCTCCTATCGCCAGTTCGGCGACGTGCGTCCAGGCACCCCGGTCAGCTTCCAGGTTGCCGGCGAAGACACCACCCGCACCGGCAAGATTGTCAGCAGCACCAGCCTGAAAAGTGCCGACCTGTCCTCCGACATCCGTGTGCTGATCCAACCTGACGAAGCCCTCGACAGCGCGCTGGCCGGCCGTCCGGTGGAAGTCGTCAGCGATCGTGGCCCAAGCCTGAACTGGCTGATCGACAAAGCCATGGCCGTTGGTCTTTAAGTCGAGGATATGCCCGTGACCATTATAAAAATCCTGAACAGCCCACAGACCCTGTGGGAGCGAGCCTGCTCGCGAAAGGATCAACGCGGTCAGGACGATGCGCCGCAAGCTCGTTCCCAAGTGGGAACCCTCTGTGCCTTGGCATTGGCAGTGAGCCTGGCCGGTTGCGCCGGCCTGCCCGACCAACGCCTGGCCAACGAAGCCCTCAAGCGCGGCGACACGGCGTTGGCGCAGCAGAACTATCAGCAACTGGCAGACCTGGGCTACAGCGAAGCCCAGGTCGGCCTGGCCGATATCCAGGTGGACAGCCGCGACCCCGAGCAGATGCGCAAGGCCGAGGCGACCTACCGCGCCGCCGCCGATATCTCGCCGCGCGCCCAGGCTCGCCTGGGTCGCCTGCTGGTGGCCAAGCCCGGCTCCACCGAGGCTGAAAAACACGAAGCCGAAGGCCTGTTGAAAAAAGCCTTCGCCAACGGTGAAGGCAACACCCTGATCCCGCTGGCGATGCTGTATCTGCAATATCCCCACAGCTTCCCGAACGTCAACGCCCAGCAGCAGATCAGCCAATGGCGCAGCGCCGGCTACCCGGAAGCGGGCCTGGCGCAGATCCTGCTCTATCGCACCCAAGGCACTTACGACCAGCACCTGGACGAAGTGGAAAAGGTCTGCAAGGCCGCCCTGGCCACCACCGACATATGCTACGTCGAACTGGCCACGGTCTATCAGAAACGCGGCCAACCGGAACAGCAGGCCGAGCTGATCAAGCAAATGCAAGCCGGTCACGCCCGCGGCGTGGTCTCGGCCCAGCGTGTGGACAGCGTCGCCCGCGTCCTGGCCGATCAAAGCCTGGGCAAGACTGACGAGAAAACCGCCCAGTCGTTGCTCGAAGGCATCGCCCCCGGCAACCCCGCTTCCTGGGTCAGCCTGGCGCAACTGCTCTACGACTTCCCCGAGCTGGGTGACGTCGACAAGATGATGCAATACCTGGAAAACGGCCGCGCCGCCGACCAGCCTCGTGCCGAGCTGTTGCTGGGCAAGCTGTACTACGAAGGCAAGTGGGTACCGGCCGACGCCAAGGTCGCCGAGGCACATTTCCAGAAAGCCGTGGGCCGGGAAGTGGCTGCCGATTACTACCTCGGCCAGATCTATCGCCGTGGTTACCTGGGCCAGGTGTACTCGCAAAAAGCCCTGGACCACCTGCTCAAGGCCGCCCGCAACGGCCAGAACAGCGCTGACTTTGCCATTGCCCAGCTGTTCTCCCAAGGCAAGGGCACCAAGCCCAACCCGGTCAACGCCTACGTGTTCAGCCAGTTGGCCAAGGTGCAAAACACCCCGCAGGCCACCGAGCTTGCCCAGACCCTCGAAGCACAATTACCGCCGGAACAACTTGCACAAGCGCAACGCCTGCTACAACAAGAGCAGGCCATTCGCGGCGCAATGAGCCCCGATACGCTTGAACTGCAAGCCCTAAAAGAAGATGACGGCGAGGAACCTCTATGAAGCTTTTGAAGCTCAATCCTTTTGTGCAGGCTGGTATTGGCCTGTCGTTTGCCCTGCTGTGGTCCTGCCCGACCCTGGCGGCGTTGACCGAAAGCAAGAATTTCGGCCTGGAAGTGAAGATCACCGGCCAGTCTGAAGACGACCGCGACCTGGGCACCCAACACGGTGGCGACGTCAACGGTATCGGCCTGGACCTGCGTCCTTGGGTCTATGGCGAAAGCGGTGACTGGAGCGCCTACGCCATGGCCCAGGCCGTCACGTCCACCGACATCATCGAGACCGACACCCTGCAACAGTCCGATGGCGCTACGCAGGAAACCGACAGCGGCGACCGCGAAGCCAAGAAAAGCTACCTGGCCATGCGCGAATTCTGGATTGGCTACAGCGGGCTGACCCCTTATCCGGGCGAACTCTTGAAATTCGGCCGCCAGCGCCTGCGCAACGACGACGGCCAATGGCGCGACACCAACATCGAAGCCCTGAACTGGACCTTCGACACCACCTTGCTGCGGGCCAACCTCGGCGTGGCCGAGCGTTTCAGCGAATACCGCACCGACCTCAAGGAATTGTCTCCAAAAGACAAGGACCGCCTGCACGTCTATGGCGACGTCGGCTATCAGTGGATGCCAGGCCAGTGGGCCAGTATCCGTGCCCACCACAGCCACGACAGCGGCAGCCTCGACTACCCGACCCCGGGCGAGCCCACCGACACCCTGGACAAGACCCAGAACGGTGACTTGACCTGGCTCGGCCTGGAGGCCACCAGCGACGCCTACAACTGGCGCAACACCAACACCGTCAACTATTGGGCAAGCCTCACCGGCATGACCGGCGACCGCGACACCGTCAACGCGCTGAACGCCGACGGCACGCGCCCGGCGCAAGCCAAGCGCAGTGACGATGTCGACGGCTGGGCCACCGACCTGGGTGTGCGCCTGCGCCTCGATCCGCAATGGCAAGTCGGTGCAGCGTATGCCCGGGCCAGCGAGGACTACGAACAGAACGGCTTGCAAAGCAACCGCTCGAACTTCACCGGCACCCGCTCGCGGGTCCACCGTTTCGGCGAGGCTTTCCGCGGCGAAATGGCCAACACCCAGAGCGCCAGCCTGTTCGGTTCCTGGCAATTGCGCGACGAATACGACGCCAGCCTGGTGTACCACAAGTTCTGGCGCGTGGACGGCAACAAGCCGGTGGGCAGCAACGGCATCAATGCGGTGGAAAACAACACCGACGACGTGACCGGCGCCATCCTGTCGACCTCGTCGTTGCCGCTGCGCGACGGTGACAAGGACCTGGGCCAGGAAGTCGACCTGGTCGTCACCAAATACTTCAAGCAAGGCCTGCTGCCGGCTGCGCTGAGTCAGTCCATCGATGAGCCGTCGGCGCTGGTGCGCTTTCGTGGCGGCGTGTTCAAGCCAGGCGACGCCTACGGCAAAGAGGTCGATTCGTACATGCATCGGGCCTTTGTCGACGTGATCTGGCGCTTCTGATGCAAACGACCATGGGAGTGCCCGATATGAACCGCTACCTCAGGAACAGCCAGGCGATGAAAGGTTCGATCAGCCTGTTGGCCGCAGCGATGCTGCTGGCCGGCTCGTCGGCGTTCGCCAACGTTGAACCGGTGGCCAAGCCGGGCAACGTGGTCAAGGAACTGCAACGCGCCAAGACCTACACCGTCAGCAGCGCGCCGACCGCGCCGCTGGAGCTGGCCACGCCTACCCTGCCCGACCTCAAGGGCTACACCGCCGAAGCGGCTGCAGCCAAGATCGTACGGACCAAGGCAGGCAAGGTCAGCGTTCGACGGATGATGCAAGAAGACGCCTTGAAGGACTTCATCGGCGGCGACAACAAGATGGCCGAGTGGGTGGTGCGCCAGCACGGTATCCCACAGGCCATCTTTCTTGACGACGGCTACATGAACCTCAAGGACCTGGTCAAGAAAGTGCCCAAGTACGTCATCGAGACTTCGCCAGGCGTATACCTGGCGAAGATCCCGATCGTCGTCGGTCGCAAGGGCATCCTCGAGATCGACAAACAGACCCAGGAACTGCGCCTGTCCCAGGAGGGCGGGTCGTTCCTGGTCAACGATGGCCAGATGTTCATCCGCGACACCAAGGTCACCGGCTGGCGCGAAAAGGACAATGGCCCCGCCACGTTCCGCTCGCCCAAGGAGTTCCGTCCGTTCCTGCTGTCCTGGGGCGGCACCGAGACCTACATCGTCAACACCAAGATGGCCAGCTTCGGCTATGCCAACAGTAAGTCGTACGGGGTGAGTATCTCCCAATACACGCCGAACATGGCCAAGGTCCTCAAGCGCCCGGAACCGACCGGCTGGATCATCGGTTCCGAGTTCTCGGACATGTGGTACGGCTTCTACTGCTACGAGACCCGCGACTTTGTCATCAAGGGCAACACCTACAAAGACAACATCGTCTACGGCATCGACCCCCACGACCGTTCGCACCGGCTGATCATCGCCGACAACACCGTCTACGGGACCAAGAAGAAGCACGGGATCATCGTTTCCCGTGAGGTCAACGACAGCTTCATCATCAACAACCGAAGCTACGACAACAAACTCTCGGGCCTGGTGATCGACCGTAACAGCGTGAACAACCTGATCGCCTACAACGAGATCTACAAGAACCACACCGACGGCATCACGCTCTACGAGAGTGCCGACAACCTGTTGTGGGGCAACAAGGTGATCAGCAACCAGCGCCACGGCATCCGGATTCGTAACAGCGTGAACATCCGCCTGTACGAAAACCTGTCCATGGCCAACGGCCTGACCGGTCTGTACGGCCACATCAAGGACCTGTCGGACACCGACCGGGACATCAAGCTCGACCCGTTCGACGCCGAAGTGTCGCTGATCGTGGTCGGTGGCGAACTGGCCGGCAACGGCAGTGGCCCGCTGTCCATCGACTCGCCGTTGAGCGTCGAGCTGTACCGCGTGTCCATGCTCGCGCCGACCAAATCCAGCGGCATCAGCTTCACGGGAATCCTTGGCGAACGCCAGGACGAAATTCTCGACCTGCTGGTGCGCCAGCAAAAAGCCGTGCTGATCGACCCCGTTGAACGCCAGACCGAAATGCGGGACTGAGGAATGACCTTTATGAACCCACAGATGATCAAACTTCTGGGCCTTTCCGCCCTGACTGCCGGCATTCTCGCCGCCGCAAGCGGCGCTCGCGCCGATGAAATCAAGGCACCAACGTTCACTGCCGAACCGTGCTGCAACCTGTGCCCGGCTGCCCACGACGCGAAGAACTACACCACGCGTTACCAACAAAACTTCACCACGCTGGTACAGGCCCAGGGCGACTGGCTGTTCCGTACCCAGGAAGACCTGCGCACGGAGTTCAACACCACGCCGGCCGGCTACAAGCGCATGCAGCAGCTGCACGATGCGTTCAAGAAAAAAGGCGTCGAGCTGGTGATCGTCTACCAGCCGACCCGTGGCCTGGTGAACCGCAACAAACTCAACCCCCAGGAAAAGGCTGCCTTCGACTACGAAAAGGCCCTGACCAACTACAAGTCCATGCTGGGTCGTTTCGCGCAGATGGGTTACGTCGTGCCGGACCTGTCACCGCTGACCAACGAAAACCTGCCCGACACCCTGCCGGCCCACGACTTCTACTTCCGTGGCGACCAGCACTGGACCCCGTACGGTGCCCAGCGCACGGCGAAGATCGTGGCCGAGAAGGTCAAGCAGATCCCGGCCTTCGCCGACATTCCCAAGCGTGAATTCGAAACCAAGAAGTCCGGCCGCATGGGCAAGACCGGCACCCTGCACAACATGGCCGGGCAACTGTGCGGCACCAGCTACGCGATCCAGTACATGGACCAGTTCACCACCGAGCCCAAGGGCGAGGCTGGCGATGGCGACCTGTTCGGCGATTCCGGCAACCCGCAGATCACCCTCGTGGGTACCAGCCACAGCGGCAAGAACTACAACTTCGCCGGTTTCCTGGAAGAAGCCATCGGCGCCGACATCCTCAACGTGGCCTTCCCGGGCGGCGGTTTCGAAGGCGCGATGATCCAGTACCTGGGCAGCGAAGAGTTCCAGAAGAACCCACCGAAGATTCTCATCTGGGAATTCTCGCCGCTGTATCGCCTGGACCAGGAAACCATCTACCGCCAGATGATGGCGCTGCTGGACAACAACGGTTGCGAAGGCAAGCCGGCATTGATGAGCAGCAAGGCCAAGCTCAAGCCGGGCAAGAACGAATTGATGGTCAACAGCAAGAACATGGATCTGCGTAACGGCAGCCACCAGGTCGACATCCAATTCGCCGACACGTCGGTGAAAACCTTGCAAGCCACCCTCTGGTACATGAATGGGCGCCACGAGGACATCAAGATCGAAAAACCGAACACCTCCGAAACCGACGGGCGTTTCGCCTTCCAATTGCGCACCGACGAGGACTGGGCTTCCCAGAACCTCTTGGCTCTAGAAGTCCAAGGGCCTGAAGCCGGCAAGGAGCCATTGCAAGTGGAAGCGAAAGTCTGCAAACGCAACGCATCTCCGCAAGCCGAGCAACAAACGGCTCAAATCGGACAATGAGGTCTCGTCTCATGACCAGAACCATGCGCACCCGAACGTTGAAAACGCTGTTGGCGCCGTCCCTGCTGACCCTGGCGATGTTCGCCGGGGCCACGCAGGCCGCCGCGCCACTACGCCCGCCACAGGGCTACTTCGCACCGATTGAAAAGGTCAAGGAAGGCGACGGCGGCAAGGGCTGCGAAGCCGTGCCGACGCCGTACACCGGCTCGTTGCAGTTTCGCAGCAAGTACGAAGGCTCCGACAAGGCTCGCGCCACGCTGAACGTGCAATCGGAAAAAGCCTTCCGTGACAGCACCGCCGACATCACCAAGATCGAGCGCGGCATCAGCAAGCAAGTCATGCAGTTCATGCGCGACGGTCGCCCCGAGCAACTGGAATGCACCCTGAACTGGCTGACCGCCTGGGCCAAGGCCGATGCGTTGATGTCCAAGGACTTCAACCACACCGGCAAGTCCATGCGCAAATGGGCGCTGGGCAGCATGGCTTCGGCCTATGTCCGCCTGAAGTTCTCCGAGTCGCGCCCGCTGGCAAACCATCAGGACCAGGCGCAATTGATCGAAGCCTGGTTCAGCAAGATGGCCGACCAGGTAGTCAGCGACTGGGACAACCTGCCGCTGGACAAGACCAACAATCACTCGTACTGGGCCGCCTGGTCGGTGATGGCGACGTCCGTGGCGACCAACCGTCGCGACCTGTTCGACTGGGCCGTCAAGGAATACAAGGTCGGTGTCAACCAGATCGATTCCGATGGTTTCCTGCCCAACGAACTCAAGCGCAAGCAACGGGCCCTGTCCTACCACAACTATGCCCTGCCGCCGCTGGCCATGATCGCCAGCTTCGCCCAGGTCAATGGCGTGGACCTGCGCCAGGAAAACAACGGCGCCCTCAAGCGACTGGGTGACCGAGTGCTGGCCGGGGTGAAAGACCCGGACATCTTCGAAGAGAAGAACGGCGAAGAACAGGACATGAAGGATCTGAAGATCGATTCGAAATTCGCCTGGCTCGAACCGTTCTGCAGCCTCTACACCTGCTCCGAAGACGTGCTTGAACGCAAGCACGAAATGCAGCCGTTCAAGACCTTCCGCCTCGGCGGCGACTTGACCCGGGTGTACGACCCTTCGCGGGAGAAAGGCGAGAAAGGAAGCTGACACCGTTCTCCCTGCCTGAAAGGGAACCCTGTGGGAGCGAGCTTGCTCGCGATGACGGCGGCACATGCCACTGCGATGCAAGCTGATCCACTGCTATCGCGAGCAAGCTCGCTCCCACAAGGGAAAGTGGTCTGTTTCAAATGCAATGCCCCCCGGTTTTCATGGGGGGGTTTGGGGGGGCTCTGGCCCTTGACTGTTGATTCAACAAGGAGAGATCGGGATGGTATTTTCATCCAATGTGTTCCTGTTCCTGTTCTTGCCGATCTTTCTCGGCTTGTACTACCTGAGCGGGCAACGCTATCGCAACCTGCTGCTGCTGATCGCCAGCTATGTGTTCTATGCCTGGTGGCGAGTGGACTTCCTGGCCCTGTTCGCCGGCGTCACGCTGTGGAACTACTGGATCGGCCTGAAAGTCGGTGCCGCCGGCGTGCGCACCAAACCGGCCCAGCGTTGGCTGCTGCTCGGCGTGGGCGTGGACTTGGCCATCCTGGGCTATTTCAAATACGCCAACTTCGGCGTGGACAGCCTCAACGCAATCATCACCAGCTTCGGGCTCAACCCGTTCATCCTGACCCACGTGCTGCTGCCGATCGGGATCTCGTTCTACATCTTCGAGTCCATCAGCTACATCATCGACGTGTATCGCGGTGATACGCCGGCGACCCGCAACCTGATCGACTTCGCGGCGTTCGTGGCGATCTTCCCGCACCTGATCGCCGGCCCCGTGCTGCGTTTCCGCGACCTGGCCGACCAGTTCAACAACCGCACCCACACGCTGGACAAATTCTCCGAAGGCTGCACGCGCTTCATGCAGGGCTTCATCAAGAAGGTGTTCATCGCCGACACCCTGGCGGTGGTGGCCGACCATTGCTTCGCCCTGCAGAACCCGACCACCGGCGACGCCTGGCTCGGCGCCCTGGCCTATACCGCGCAGCTGTACTTCGACTTCTCCGGCTACAGCGACATGGCCATCGGCCTGGGCCTGATGATGGGTTTCCGCTTCATGGAAAACTTCAAGCAGCCCTACATCAGCCAATCGATCACCGAGTTCTGGCGCCGCTGGCACATCAGCCTGTCGACCTGGCTGCGTGACTACCTCTACATCACCCTGGGCGGTAACCGCAAAGGCACGCTGATGACTTATCGCAACCTGTTCCTGACCATGCTGCTCGGTGGTCTGTGGCACGGCGCGAACATCACCTACGTGATCTGGGGTGCGTGGCACGGCATGTGGCTGGCCATCGAAAAAGCGGTGGGCATCAACACCACGCCACGCAGCATCAACCCGATCCGCTGGGCGCTGACCTTCCTGCTGGTGGTGATGGGCTGGGTGATCTTCCGTGCCGAGAACCTGCACGTGGCCGGCCGCATGTACAGCGCAATGTTCAGCTTCGGCGACTGGTCGCTGTCAGAACTGACCCGCGCCAACCTCACCGGCCTGCAGATCGCCACGCTGGTGGTGGCCTACGTCACCCTCGCCTTCTTCGGCCTGCGCGACTTCTACACCAACCGTCCGCCAGTCAAGACCAAGCCTGAGGTGAACACCGAAGCCAACGGCCCAGCCACCGCGCAACCGGGGATGATCAAGGCAGTACCGGGCGACAACCCGTCGACCATCCACGAACCTGGCTACACCGTCGGCGTCGAGGCCCAGGTGCAACCGGCCTACTGGACCGTGGACTGGTCGCGCTACGTGATGCGCGCCCTGGTATTGCTGTTGTTCATCGCCTCGATTCTCAAACTGTCGGCGCAAAGCTTTTCGCCGTTCCTTTACTTCCAGTTCTGAGGGATCCGGACATGACCCGCTCATTACGCATCTTCTACGTCGTGCTGTTCATGCTGATTTTGACAGCACTGGGTATTTGGTCGATGCGCAGCTTCTTCGGCTTCAGCACCAATCCCGATGCGACCGTGCTCAACGGTCGCTGGGCCAAGGCCGTGGAAACGCACTACGACGACGAATTCCCGATCAAGCGCCTGGGCACCAACATCTGGGCGGCGCTGGACTACAAGCTGTTCAACGAAGGCCGCAAAGGCGTGGTCTTGGGCCGCGACCAGTGGCTGTACAGCGACGAAGAGTTCAACCCGATCGTCAACGAAGACCAGAACCTGCAAGGCAACTACGCGCTGATCGAAGGCGTGCGCCAGAAGCTCAAGGAACAAGGCATCACCCTGGTCATGGCGATCGTGCCGGCCAAGGCGCGCCTGTATCCCGAGCACCTGGGTGAAGTGAAGCCTTCGAGCATTCACGCCAACCTGTACCAGGACTTCCATGCCCGCGTGGCGACGGACAAGATCCTTGCCCCTGACCTGCTCGGCCCGCTGCAACAGGCCAAGCAGAGCGGCCAGCAAGTGTTCCTGCGCACAGATACCCACTGGACACCGGAAGGCGCACAAATTGCTGCGGAACATCTGGCCAAGGCCATTGCCGAACGCACACCACTGAATGGCGAACCACAGCGTTTCGTCACCGAGCCTGCGGAGAAAATCATCCACAAGGGCGACCTGCGTCAGTTCCTGCCGCTCGATCCCCTGTTCGAAAACCTGATGCCAGCCCAGGAACCGTTGGTCAAGCGCAACACCCGCGAAGCCGATGACCAGCCGGCCAGCGATGACGCGTTGTTCGCCGATGCCCAGGTGCCCGTGGCCCTGATCGGTACCAGCTACAGCGCCAACCCCAACTGGAACTTCGTCGGTGCGCTCAAGCAAGCCCTGCACAGCGACGTCGTGAACTACGCCGAAGACGGCCACGGCCCGATTCTGCCAATGCTCAGCTACCTCAAGAGCGACGCCTTCAAGAACAGCCCGCCACAGGTGCTGATCTGGGAGTTTCCTGAACGTTATCTGCCCGTGAACAACGAGATCGGCGACGCCGATCCGCAGTGGGTCGCCGAGCTCAAGCAAGCCGGCGCCCGCCAACAGAACGTAGCTGCTAACACACAATCCGAGACGCCCGATCGGGCGCAAAACTGAAAGAGAGGTCCACCATGACTTTCAACACTACTCCTCGCCGTCTCGCTGCTCGCTCCTTCAAGGCCGTTGCCCTGGTCGCCAGCATGAGCGCCCTTTCCTTGTCCGCCTTCGCCGGTGACTCGGCCCTGTACGGCCCGGTCGCGCCAAAAGGTTCCAGCTTCGTGCGGATCTACAACGCCAGCAACGCCGAAGTCAGCGCCACCGTCGGCAGCACCAACATCAGCGACGTGGCCCCGTTGGCCAGCAGCGACTTCAGCTTCATGCCTGGCGGCGACTACAGCGCCAAGGTGGGCAGCCAGACCGTACCGGTTAAACTGGCCTCCGATCACTATTACACCCTGGTCAACAACGCCAGCGGCCAGCCACAACTGATCGAAGAACCACCGTTCAAGAACAAGCAGAAATCCCTGGTACGCGTACAGAACCTCACCGACAAGGCGCTGACCCTCAAGACGGCCGACGGCAAGACCGAAGTGGTACCGAACGTAGCGGCCAAGGGTCGTGGCGAGCGTGAAATCAACCCGGTGAAAGTGTCCCTGGCCCTGTTCGAAGGCGACAAGAAAGTCGGCGATCTGAAACCAGTGGCCCTGGAGCGCGGCGAAGCGGCCGTGCTGTACGTGACTGGTTCGGGCAGCAGCCTGTCGCCAGTGTGGGTCAAGCGCCCGGTTTCCACCCGCTGATGAATTCACCTGATTGACGTTGTACCCTGGTGGGAGCGGGCGTGCTCGCCAACCCGCTCTCACATTCAACATTGATGTTGGCTGAACCACCGCTTTTCGCGAGCAAGCCCGCTCCCACCCTGAATCGGGGTGTCAGTCGGGTACGGAACAAAAACAAGAGAGTGAAACGACAGAACGCAGTAGCTCTAAAACCATTTCGCTTCAAAGGAGTAACAAACATGATTCCGGTGATCTTGTCAGGTGGTAGTGGCTCACGTCTTTGGCCGCTTTCGCGCAAGCAATTCCCTAAACAGTTCCTGGCCCTGACCGGTGAACACACCCTGTTCCAACAGACCCTCGAGCGCCTGGTGTTCGAAGGCATGGACACGCCGATCGTAGTCTGCAACAAAGAGCACCGCTTCATCGTCAACGAGCAGCTGTCCGCCCGGAACCTGGAAGCCCAGCGCATCCTGATGGAACCGTTCGGTCGCAACACTGCGCCGGCGGTGGCCCTGACCGCGATGATGCTGGTCAACGAAGGCCGCGACGAACTGATGCTGGTACTGCCAGCCGACCACGTCATCGAAGACCAGAAAGCCCTGCAACGCGCATTGGCCCTGGCCACCGTGGCGGCCGAGCGTGGCGAAATGGTGCTGTTCGGCGTACCGGCCACCAAGCCGGAAACCGGCTACGGCTACATCAAGTCGACCAACGACGCCCTGCTGCCTGAAGGCGTGAGCCGCGTGTCGCACTTCGTCGAGAAACCCGACGTCAAGCGCGCCACCGAGTTCGTCGAAGCCGGCGGTTACTTCTGGAACAGCGGCATGTTCCTGTTCCGCGCCAGCCGCTTCCTCGAAGAGCTGAAAAAGCACGATCCGGACATCTACGACACCTGCCTGCTGACCCTGGAGCGCAGCGAGCAGACCAACGACACCATCACTTTCGACGAAGCCACTTTCGCCTGCTGCCCGGACAACTCCATCGACTACGCCGTGATGGAAAAAACCCAGCGCGCCTGCGTGGTGCCGCTGTCGGCCGGCTGGAGCGACGTCGGTTGCTGGGCATCGCTGTGGGAAGTCAACGCCAAGGACACCAACGGCAACGTCACCAAGGGCGACGTGGTGATCCAGGACAGCCGCAACTGCATGATCCACGGCAACGGCAAGCTGGTGTCGGTGATCGGCCTGGACAACATCGTCGTGGTCGAGACCAAGGACGCCATGATGATCGCCCACAAGGACAAGGTTCAAGGCGTCAAGCAACTGGTCAACACCCTCAACGCCCAGGGCCGCACCGAAACCCAGAACCACTGCGAGGTCTATCGTCCGTGGGGCTCCTATGACTCGGTGGACATGGGTGGTCGTTTCCAGGTCAAGCACATCTCGGTCAAGCCGGGCGCGTGCCTGTCGCTGCAGATGCACCACCACCGCGCCGAGCACTGGATCGTGGTCAGCGGCACCGCCGAAGTGACCTGCGACGAGAACGTGTTCCTGCTCACTGAAAACCAGTCGACCTACATCCCGATCGCGTCGGTCCACCGCCTGCGCAACCCGGGCAAGATCCCGCTGGAAATCATCGAAGTGCAGTCCGGTAGCTACCTGGGCGAAGACGACATCGAGCGCTTCGAAGATATCTACGGTCGTTCCACCCCGCTCGAGCGCGGCGTGTCGGTGAAGACCATCGCCCAATAAGCGTCAGTAACGATCAGCCGTACAAGAAGCCCCCATCCAGCCCACTGCGTCCCCTATCCGCAGCGGGTTGGGTGGGGGCTTTTTTTCATGGATCCAACAGCCTTACTGACGCGTCTATACACTCGAAAATCAGCTTTCGGCTATCAGCGGTTAGCCACCAGTACCTGTTTGGATTGCACTTTTCGAACGCGTGTCTTCGAATAAACAGTGACTGACGCGTTCGAGCGATTAAACAAGGATGGTTTTTTATCCGGCGAATACTGATTGATCGCAGCCGCGCCCTGCGTGCTCTGTTGAAAAATGCTCCAGACGCCATCCTCTCGGTTGAATCTCATAAAAGCGAAGGCGGTAGTGACTTCCTCCTGTTGGCCTTCGGAATTCAAGATATAACCGTAATCCTTGTACTCCATTGCCGCACTGAGTCCTAGACCATGGTCGATAACAGCCAGGTCGTTGTATTCGACATCTTCCTTCCCTCCTTGCACATGCCGGACCCGCAGAACATTGTCGTTGAGCTGGTCAACAGTCAACGAACAACCACTGAATCCAGGAGTGAAGACATGATCCGCGTCCCGCCGACCGGGATTTACGGGAATGTCGACAAAGCCCCCCTGAGGCGCCCAATAGGCTAATACTGCGTTGTTTCCTTGAGGAATATCCGTGGGACTTCTCAAAACCCTCAAGGCGTTGAAAACTCCACTAGCCGCCCCGCCGTAACTAAATTTTTCCATTGTAAACAGCAGGTTACCTCCGCCTTGCAGGTTACTGAACTCGGGAGGGAGTGCACGAACATCACTTAATAGAAACGTGCTGACTTCCACTTCCTTGAGTTCAGTTTCGCTAAGCGCGCTGTGGATACTGGTCGGTTTTGCGACCGCCGGCAGATTCCGCATAAATGTTCCGACATCAGCCCGCTTGGCCCCAGAAACGTTGCGCTCAGCACCTATTGCAATGACCGGTTGGTGTAATCCATTGGAACGTTTTTTCGTAGTTATTGAGCCATCATCGTCGATGAAAGACATTGGATTGTTTCTGACCATCCGGTAAATATTCAAACCATCCACCGTCCCCGCCGGGTCCGGATTCACCCAGCGCTGCAACCACGGGGCGTAATACCGAAACCCATAGTAATAAAGCCCCGTCGCATCCCGCTCCTTGCCCGAGTAGCGCACTGTCTTGTAACCCACTTCGATTACGTCATTTCCAGTCAGATAGGCCGTTTCGCCGAAGGGATAGAAATGCTCCCGGCTGATGATCCGCCCGTCCTCGGCCAGCTCCAGGCCAACCGAACCCAGATGATCGGTAACGCTGAATCGGTAAGCGTCGTTTTCTCCGGTCGGCGGCGTGCTTTCCCAATGCAATACCCGAACATCGCTGAGCCCGCCCTGGGCGACGATCACCTGCAGCGCCTCGCCCGTTCCGCTGTCGACACGCAGTTCCAGCCCCGGCAGATAACGCACCTCGGCGGTCAGGGTACGGGGGCCGGTTTGCAAGGTGCGAAGCTTGCGCGCCCGTTGCCCGCCGCCGTCGTAGATATAAACCTCGCTATCATCAAGCCCCGATGTCCGTTTGATGGGTGTGACCGAACCCATCTGGTTACGCAGGTCCCAGGCCAGGAATCGACCCGCGTCCAGCGCCAGGCAGTTACCCCGCGCGTCGAAGGCGGCAGCGATTTCCTCCTCGGTGGGCGGCACTCCGTCGCGGTAAGGCAGGCAGCGATTGCTGTAGCGCGCCGCTTGGATTTGTCGACCATGGCTTTGCGCACCGAAGTGAACCAGCTCCAACAGGTTACCGCCCTCGTCATAGCGGTAGGTCTGTCGATAATTGCCCACCGCCGCGGGATCGTTGCGCCCCACCGAATCGGGGCCTTGGCTGACCGGTCTGGCCTCCCAGCCAGTGGCTTCGATCAATTGGTAGAGGCTGTCGTAGACAAAACGACTGAGCGGATCGATGCGTTGGTTGGCGAAGTAACGGACCGGCAGGGCATGGTCCTCGATGCTCAATACGTTGCCCATCGGGTCGTAGTCGTAAAGCAAGTGGTGCAGCACGTCGCCGGCGCGCATGGCCTGGTGTTCCATCAATCGCCCGTCTTCGGGTCGGTACTTGAGCGTGGTCTGCAGGCCGTTCCCGGCTGTTTCCTGTTCAATCTGCGCCTGGGCGCTATAGCGAATATCGCTCACCAGCACCTGCCAATCGTCTTGCCCCTTCAACAGCAATTGGCTGCCGGACAGCCGGCCATCGAGCGTAAGGTCTTGTCGTTGTCGATTGCCCCTGGCGTCGATCCGCTCCAGCACATCGCCTAACGGCCCAAAGCGCCACGTCGAAACGGCGCCGTCGCCCGGCTCCAGCAAGTGTTCGCGATCGGCCTCGGATTCCGGCCAATCGGGCAACGCCACATCGAAGATGAAACGGCGATCCTGCGTAAGGTTTTGTCCGGTCAAGGCAAAGGACGACAGCAACAACGTACCCGCCGTATCGTCGTGGCGGATCAATCGCCCGTACTGGTTGTGATCCTGATCGCCTTGGCCCGAATAGCCATAGGTCAAGCGCTCGGTGCACCGCCGCGACTCCCCTGCGCCCTGTTCAAAAACTGCGATGGGGCGCAGCAAGGCATCGTATAGGTGATCCCGCCGCGTCCCTCGGCCATCCCAGCCACGTATATTTTCGCCGGCGAGACTTGGCAGAATGGTTTGTGTACCCGCATCGACGCTGACCGTGTGCAGCTCAGCCCCGGACAACGAATAAATCGCCGAAAGGTTGGCGGGCGTCGATTCGTCACTTTCCTGCAAGGCCCACAACCGCGGGTCCCACTGCTTGGTCGCGCGCCCCGCCATGTCAAAGAGGCTTCGATTTGTGCGCCGCTGCGCGAGGCCATCTTCAAGGTTTCGGCAATAGTCGATCGAGCGGACCGCCAAGCTACGCGGATCAAAGGCGATCAATCCAGGAGTTCTATGGTCCATGCCCATCGGTAAGCCTTTTGCGTGGGGGTCACTTGCCCATGTAATAAGCGGAAGACGCAATTGCCTACTGTCATAGATGACAGTCACGACGGACGGTGCTGGGCGCATGAATATCCATCGCCCGCGCCCTTCGGTAGGATGTGGCAACCGGAACGGAGGTTTCGAACATGCTTATCGGCGTCGTGCTGGTCATCACCTGGCTCATCCTGCTGTTGCGCTACCCGGCCAAGGCCTTGCCGGTGTCCCTGGCGGCCTTCGTCGGGCTGGGGCTGGTGGCGGCGTGGGTGCTCTGGGAAGAAAGCCGCGAGACCCGGCAACTGGCCCGCCTGGACCTGCAGATTGCCTACGCCCCCGAACATTGCCCTGCTGATCGGCCGTTGCGCCTGAAAATCCGCAATGGCAACGACGCTCCGTTGACGGAGCTGCGCTGGCGCATCGCAGCTTACGCGCCCGGCGATAGCATCAACCTGGCCGACAATCTCTACAGTTCACCGCGTTATCGCGGCCCGGGCGACTTGCAGCCCGGTGCCGACTGGCAGGACTGCTTGCCAATCCCGCCGCTGCGTCCCGGCTATCGTCCGCAAACCCTGGAGTTTCGCGCCGAGCGATTGCAAGGTAGCTTCGCCAACTGATCTTCCTCCCACCTGCTTGCACAAGGAACACGCCATGCCCGTTGCGTTGATTACCGGATGTTCCAGCGGCATCGGCCGCGCCCTCGCCGACGCCTTCAAGGCCGCCGGCTACCAGGTCTGGGCCAGCGCACGAAAATCCGAGGACGTGGCGCAACTCAACGCCGCCGGGTTCACCGCCGTGCAACTGGACGTTAACGACGGCCCGGCGCTGGAACAGCTAGGCGACCGAATCAACCAGCAACACGGCGGCCTCGACGTGCTGGTCAACAACGCCGGTTACGGCGCCATGGGCCCGCTGCTGGATGGCGGCGTGCCGGCCATGCAGCGCCAGTTCGAAACCAACGTGTTCGCCATCGTCGGCGTGACCCGCGCACTCTTTCCTGTGCTGCGCCGGGCCAAGGGATTGGTGGTCAATATCGGCAGCGTGTCCGGTGTGCTGGTCACGCCATTTGCCGGCGCCTACTGCGCCTCCAAGGCAGCCGTGCATGCCCTGAGCGACGCATTGCGCATGGAATTGGCGCCGTTCGGCATCCGCGTCATGGAGGTGCAGCCCGGCGCCATTGTCTCCAGTTTCGCCAAGAATGCCGGCCATGAAGCCGAGCAGTTGATCAGCGAACAATCGCCCTGGTGGCCCCTGCGCGATGGCATCCGAGCCCGCGCCAAGGCATCCCAGGACAACCCGACCCCTACCCGCGAGTTCGCCGCCGCGTTGCTCAAGGCCATTCAGCAACCCAAGCCACCCCGCCTGCTGCGCCTGGGCAATGGCAGTCGCGCATTGCCGTTGATGGCAACCTGGCTTCCTGCCGGTTTGCTACAGAAGGGGTTGATGAGGCGGTTTGGATTGAAGCGATCATTGTAACGGGATGGCAGGCCGGCCCTTTCGGGCTGGCTGCTGCTCAGGGAGTTCAAATGACGGGCCTGTGCACCCACCAGCTACGCACCAAGGCCTGGGTAGCCTGGGTCGAAGCCTGTATCGCTTCAGTGGCCTGGACATATTTGATGATCAACGCTGACCGACGTAATTGTTCTGAATCCAGCTCAATACCATTATTTCCCCAGGGCACCCCCTCGACCGGCTCCAGGGGCGGTTGCGCCAGGGGCGGGCGGGTCATGCTTTCCAAGAGTTCCACGGGCCATTGCGACGTATCCAGGTTCCCATCGATGACGGCATCGCTCAGGTTTTCCGAGATTGCGTCCCACTTTGCCTGGAATGCATGCCAGGCGGGCGACATCTCCTTGAGGTAGGGCGACCACGATAGCGTTTCAAATAACGGCGCACCCTCTGTCATGTCTTGCATCAGATAGCTGACAAACCCCGCCTCGGTGGCCCGCACGTTGAATGCCGTGGTGGTCCACCGCTCGGTAACGGCTTGAAAATCCGCCCAGGTCCGATAATGGTGCTGATTGAACCGGTCGAAACGATAGTTCGATGGGTACGCCAAATCGAGGCAGAAATCATAGAACAGACCTATATGTCTTTCCAACTCGTTCAATGTGAATCGCTGATGACGTTGGCTGGCCTCCAGGCGCGAGTAGATACGCGATTGCAATGCCGTGAATCGCTGGTCAATGTCGGGGAGACGCCGGCGCACGAATTCCAGCCTGCCCTCCAGATTGAAAAGACGTTCGACGGCACTCGCACCACGGCTGTTCGGGCCCCTGGCATTGATGCCGATATCCTGCGCCCCGCCAAGACGTATCAATTCATCACTGAGCCAGTCCAAAAAAATCGCGCGCGAGGGTTTTTCGCGCAGTTGTTCGAATCTTCTGCGCACCCCCTCATCCCGGGTCCAGGCATCGCGAGTATAGGCAAAGCTAAAATTGGCCTCTCGCAGCCTGGAGATCTGGCTCACCGGCAGCGGATTGTCATCGAGGTTGATGCCCAGCAATCTGCGGTCTCCCTCGTTTCGGGGCAACACGGACAGTATGGGATCGACATGGGTAATGGCATTGCCGAGTAACGTCAGGTAGAGCTCGCTCACGGGCGTGCGCTGGATCAATTCAATCAGTGCCGCCGGAATTTCCTTGAGTCGGGTGCGAGCCAGGTTCACGAATTTCAGTCGAGGCAATCCCGACAGACTCGTCAAACCGATCACACGATTGCCGCTCAGGTCCAGCGCGACCAGACGCTTCAGCTCCCCCAGGAACGCGCTGTTTTGCTCGTCCAATACCAACCTGCTATCGCCCAGGCTCAGGTTTTCCAATTGCCTCAGGCCGCCGATTGCTTGCAGCAGCTCGGGGGCGAACGCCGGATTGTTCTTCCATACCAAATGTTTAAGCCGCGGCAATCCGCCCAGCGCCTCGATAGCCCGGGCGCCGATTCGGCCCGGCACCAGCTCCGTGACACCCGATACGCCAGAAAGCTCCAACCATTCCAGCGTGGCATGGGGCGTGGGCCCCAGCAGGGAAGCGAATACTTCGTCATTGAACACAAGGGGGTTTTCGTCCAGGAAAAGGAACCGCAGCCGTGGCATGCCCGCAATGGCGGAGGGACAGCGCGTGAGGCGATTATGGACCAGCGACAATTCGACGACCCTGGGAAAACGGCTCAAGAAGTCCGAAGGCACGTCACTGAGCGCCAGTCCCCGGAGCGTGAGCATTTCAATATGGCTGAAATCAGCCGTAAGAATCGGCAGTCGCCCTATCGGGCCGGCCGTCACTTCCAAACCGAGCACCGAGCGGTCCCCGGTGGTAAAGCGGGTTTCCCGACGCCAACCGCGGCGCAGCGCCCTGCCTACCTTTCGACGAATCACCGACCTTCGCGCCGGATCGTCAAGCTCCACGGCATGGTGTTTGTCCGCAGCTTGCTCCCATACCTCCAAGCTTTCGTCGAGGGTTTTCCATTCGGCCTCTTTTTCATTGATCAGCAGGTCAAGGGGTCTGCCCGACTGAGCGCTGCGTTCCTGGAGTTCGGCCATCACCCGGACGCTGATGTCTGCGTGTGGATAGAGCGACTGAAGACGAGACTGTGGGGTTGCCCCGCGCTGCCAAAAGGCAATGCCATGGCCACTCAACGGATAACCCGGCGTTTCGCCCACTCGCTCCGGAAGACGGACACTGGCAGGTTTCGATGCACGGATCCCCAATGCAGGGCGCAACTGATCGCGACTTCCCAGGGCAATGTCCAACAATCGTCCGCGCAGCTTGTCGTGTTCCCAAATCTCCAGGTCCAAGCGACGGCGTGCCGAGTCAGGCAAAGCCCGCAACAAGGCATCTTCCAGGCTCGTGGGTGGGCCGAGTTCGTTATTTGTCTCATCAAAGGGCTCATAACGATCATCGCGGCGGCGAATGGTTTTCAACGGCCCGGTTCCACCCGCTTCCAGAGGACCGAAAGAACGCTCCTCAAGCAACAATTGCACCCGTACCGGCTCGTCCAGCCTCGCCAGCTCAAGGGCAAGCAGGCTCATGACCAAGCGGTCCCGATCGTTGCCCGAGACGCCAGCTTGCAAGGCTTCCAACGCCCGCGATACACGTAGCTCACGCAACGCCTCGACGGTTCTCTGCGCCAGGCTCTGCGGCACGCGGCCGGCGCTCAAGCCGCGTTCTTCTTCTATCGTCATGTCCGCCAGCAGAGCATCCGCCACGGGCTCCGGCAAGCTCGGAAAGTCTCGACACAACAGCGCCGCGTTCGGATGCTGCCCCGGGCGATTGGCGAAGTTCTCCACCAGGCGGTAGCCATTGTTCTCAAGGCTATCCGCCAACAGGTTGGCGAAGCGTCGGTAGGTGACGGCAGGGCTTTCCCACGGAGTCTCGGCGCCCAACAAAGCGCGCTGCTCTCGCGCATCGAACTGCAAGAGCAACCGCTCTTGCCATTGCCCACTGTGAAATGCAGAAGCATCGAGGTGCAGCTCGGGGCCTGCTCCCGATTCGAAGAAAGAGTTTTGTCCATCCATGTAGCGGAACGCGCGCCGGACCGGCCACCCCGGCAACTCCGTCAGCAATTGCACCACGCCCCGGGGTACCTGCGGCAGGGGGTGATTGGCACGTAGCCGGGTCACTGCATCCGACACTTGCGCCCGAGCTGCAAGACGTCGGGCCATGTAGGGCAAGTGCACCGGCAGAGGCTCGCCATTCACGGCGAGATAGCGCAGCCGATCATCGCTGATCCCGATCAGTCGCTGGGCATCGTCAAGGCTTGTGTTCGCTAACGTTCGCAGTTGCGGGTCGATTTCCCGCAGCAGCCGTGCGCCTTGCATGCCCAAGGGATCCCGATGCACCCAACGCCACCCTGTTGAACGTTCCCACTCAAGGGCCGGTACAACACCACGGTAGTTCGGAGGCAGTTTGAGGCGCAGATCGCGTCCGTCGCCAACGACCTCATAAAAAACGCCTTCCACGTCCACCCAGGCATCATCCGCAGCGCGCCAGACGCCGTATCGATCGGCGGTCGAATATTCAGGCGGCACGCGCAGGCTGGCGCTCGGCCGGGTGCGACCGTGCCAAAGCCGCTCACTGCCATCGTTCGTCACCACGGGGGTCATCTCGCCCAACAGATGATTGGCCCCGAAAGCGCCTACCGCAAACGTCGTGGCACTCATTGCGGCGCTGAACAGGTGTTGGATCGCCTCGAGCCTCTCCCCCAGGTTGAGCGCATGGACGCCTTCATAGACATCCAGAATGAATTGCCCCATTCCCAGGGCAACACCCGCCCAGGCCAGTGGCTCGACACCGGGCAGGAACATGCTGATGCCGCCAAGAAATTGCAGCCCTGCGCCCAGCCACATCCAGGTTTCTCCGATCAGTACACCGGCGTCGATATGAGCCACTGAACGGGCCTGGCTCGACGCGCTACTCAACACGACGCTACGCCATTCACGGTAGAGGCCCTGCCAGACATCTCCGCGCAGTTCATGAACCTCGACCAGGTTTTTCTCCCCTCTTCGCAGCAGGCCTACCAGCACCCGATCGCTCCAGTTTCTGTCAGGCAGCGGCAACAGTCGGGAAAAAAACGCTGCATATCGAAGGTCACCCAGGCGCATGACGAGATCAGCCTGGAAAGCTGCCGAACTGGCGTATTGCTTGAGGGGCGACACAGGGTCGTCCGGAATATGGACCACGATCGGCACCCATTGCCCCACGATTTGCCGATCCCCCCAAAAGACCCGCACGCCAGGCAGGACGATGCGATGCTCCGCCCGCCAGCGTTCGCCCAGCTCAAGGCCGCTGGCGAACGCCGCGGGCAGCGGCTGAACCTTCACGGTGGCATCGAGCTGCACGCCAAAAGCCGCCAGGATGCGTTCACCCGTGACATCCAGCAACCCTTGCATGCGGGCTTGCAGGGCGTCGTGTCGCAGCTGCGTTTTCCGAAACTGGATGTAATCCGACGCGAAGGCAGGCAACGAGATTGCGTCATGGGAAAGCTGCGGAATCTGGCGTCGCAACTCGGCAGCGTAAGCGGCTCCGGTGTCCAGGTCACGACACAAACCGGCGAAGTCGTTCATCTGCACGACAGACGCCTTGGCGCGGTCAGGATAAAGCTCGAATTGGCTGCCTCGGATGAAAGCCTGAGCCTCGGTGTCGGCACGGGGGAAATTGATCAGCGCGTGTTCCAGCAATGATCGCTCTTCAGGGAGATGTGGCTTGCACACCAGCGTAGCGGGACCGCCTCCAGGGACCGGATAAGTCGCGCAATCATCCCGAAAATGCCTGATCAGTCGAGAGCGCTCCAGGTCAATGCGCGTGCCGAAAAGGCGATCCATGTGGGCTTGTATACGAGACAGCGCAAATTCGCGCAATGACGGGATAACCGCATTTGTCACATTGAAGCGATGCGCGGCCTCGGCCAAGTCCAAGGCGGCCTGTAGCAGCCTTGCCTGTTCGCTCTGGTTCGCATCCAGCAGCCAACGGGGCAGTTGCTGGCGAATAAAGTGGTGGTGAGTCAGCTGGGTCATCGAGAGTTCCTTCAGTCGAGGACGCCAGCTTGAACGGGCCTGGGAGAGGCAAGGTGGTAAATATGTACTACATTCGAAGGGCCTCAGCGCCCAACGGGCGGCTCGACCACCACCGTACAGGTCATCCCCGCCGCCAGCAGCACGCCATCCGGCACCTCATCCAGATGAATGCGCACCGGCACCCGCTGGGCCAGGCGTACCCAGTTGAACGTCGGGTTCACGTCGGCGATCAACTCGCGGCTCTCGGGGTTGTCGCGGTCGTAGATCCCTCGGGAAATACTTTCCACATGGCCCTTGAGCACCTCACCGCTCATCAGTTGCAACTGCGCCGAATCGCCTACCCGCACCTTGGGCAACTTGGTTTCTTCGAAGAAGCCGTAGACCCAGAACGAATTCATGTCCACCACCGCCATTTTTGCCTCGCCCATGCGCGCATAGTCGCCACGGTGCACGTTGAGGTTAGTGACGTAGCCGTCCACCGCCGCGCGAACCTCGGTGCGGGCCAGGTTCAGTTCGGCCGCCTCCAGTTGCGCCTGGGCCTGCTGGTAATCGGCCAGGGCCGAGTCGGCGATGTTGCTGGCGTCGTCACGGTTTTCCCGGGAAATCACCAGGCTGTCCAGGTCGGCACGTCGGTGCGCATTGACCTTGCGCATTTCCCAGGTGGCCTTGCGCGACGCCACCAGGGAGCGTGCCTGCTTCGCCGCGATGCGGTAATGCTCGGGGTCGATGCGCATCAGCAAGTCGCCCTTTTTCACCAACTGGTTGTCGCGCACCGGCACCTCGACCACCTCGCCGCTGACGTCGGCGGCGACATTGATGATGTCGGCCCGCACCCGCCCATCGCGGGTCCAGGGTGTGTTCATGTAATGCACCCATAGCGTACGGCCGATCCACAGTGCCAAGGCCAGCACCAGCAACGTCGCCAGCAGGCTGAAAAGCTTTTTCATTGTGTCGATCTCAACGGTAGACCGTCAGCGCCAGTGCGCCGAACAGGCAGGTGAACAGGCTCAGGCGCAGCAGCGCCGGGTGCCAGAAAAAACGGTACAGG
This sequence comes from Pseudomonas sp. HB05, assembly GCF_016756915.1. Taxonomy (NCBI): domain Bacteria; kingdom Pseudomonadati; phylum Pseudomonadota; class Gammaproteobacteria; order Pseudomonadales; family Pseudomonadaceae; genus Pseudomonas; species Pseudomonas sp. HB05. The sequence continues at coordinate 211,348 of NZ_JAESPG010000003.1, read as the reverse complement.
TCCAACCCCGAGAGGAAACGATCCAACGCCCAGGCCAGGCCGGCGGCGATGAAAAACATCAGGGTCATGGTGGGCATGTAGACGCCGTGGAAGGCGATTTCACGGGGCATGTTCAAGTTCCTGGAGAGGCGGCGTGGTGTAAGCCGCCAAGGGCGATTGCGGGTCAAGCAGCGAGGTGCGGATGAAGTGCAGGTAGCTTTTCACCCGACGCAGGGCCGAGGTATCGAAGTGCGGGGCGAAAGGCTCGTCAGTGGCCTGCACGCGGCCAATGGCGTGGTCCACCGCCACGAGTGCGCGCTCCAGATTGCTCTGGCTCGGTTGGCGGAACAGCCGCACCAGCGCGCGTCCCATCACTCGGATCGCCTGGCGCCATGGCTGGCTTTCGGCATAGGCCGGATGCACCGGCAGCGTCGCCTGCTCCTTGCGCAACTCGATGATCGCGTGGCCGATTTCCAGCACTACGAACATCCAGCGCAGCAAATTCCGTTGCACCCGGGGCTGCCCCGCCGCCAGCCCATAGGCCTGGTGCAGCAAGTCCCGGCTGCGGCTCTCGAAACCCGAGGCCAAGCCCTTGAGCTTGCCGCTGATGGCGAACACCACTTGTTCGCGCAGGTCCTGTTCGAGCCGGCGCCACATCCAGCGGCTGTTGGGCGGCAGGATGATCGCGCCAGCGGCGGCGCACACCAGCATGCCGAGGATCATTGCAATGTAATCGTTGATGAAGGTGTAGGGGTTGTAGACCGCCAGGTTGTCCGGCACGGAACCGGTGCTGAAAAAAATCAGCAGACCCAGCCCGACCCCGGCATGCTGCGGTCGAGAACTGAGAAACGAACCCAGCATGATCACCGGCGCCAACATTACGCAGAGCAAGGGGAAACCGTCGATCAGGGGAAAGACGAAAAACATCTCGACGAAGCCGACCAATGCCCCGACCAATGTGCCGCAGGCCATCTGGAATGCCATGCGCTTGGGGTTCGGCGTAGCCGCGGACAGCCCGACGGTGGCGGCGGCGATCATCGTCATGGTCGCGCCGCTCGGCCAGGCCGTGGCGACCCAATAGCTGCCCAGCACCAGCAGGATGAAGGCAGCGCGAAAACCGGAAGCGGCGGCAGCCAGGCCGTTGGTCTGCGACACGAACGGCTCATCCCAACGTTCCCGTTCATGGCGATGCTCGGCTAGGGAAGCGTGGGTCTGGGCGTAGCCATGCAGGTCTTCGACAAAGCGATACAGCAGCTCATAAGCGGTGTGGAAATCCAGTTGCTGCGCGTCACTGGGTTCCGTCTCCTGGAATTGCGCCCGCAATCGGCGCACCTGGGCCGGCAAGTCGGCCTTGTAATCAGCCAACGCCGCTGCCAGCCGTGCCGCATCGGCATCGGTCAAGGCCCTTGCGCTGAAGCCATCCAGCAGTTCGGCCAGGTTCTGCAATCCGGGCTTGATGGCGCTCACCACCGAGTCCGCCGCGCCGGTGCGCAACCGTTCGAGCAACTGGTGCAAGGCGTTGAAACGCGTGGTCAGGCTCATGAACTCGCTGTTCAAGCGACTGAGCCGACCGTTGCGCCGGCGCATGTGCGGGTCTTCGAACACGGTCACGCTGCGCAAGCCCTCCAGCCCTACCGCCTCGGCGATGAACCCCACGTTGCGCGCCTCGAATGCCTCCGGTTGGCTGCGCCCGCGCAAGCCATCGGTGACGAACAGGGCGAACACACCAAAGCGCTGGTAGAGCGCATTGCGCATGGCGGCACTGGCGGTTTGCGGCAGGATCGCGGCACTGACGGCGGTGGCACAGAGAATCCCCAGGGAAATTTCCAGCACCCGCCACACGGCCGCCATGAAGGCCCCTTCCGGATGGGCCAAGGCCGGAAGGCCGATCATCGCTGCGGTGTAGCCGGCCAGCACGAAACCATAGGCCCGGAAGTTGCGATAACGCGCCGCTCCCGCCGAACAGATGCCGACCCAGATCGCCAGGCAGCCGAGGAACAGCTCGGTGTTCTGGGCGAACAAGGCGATCAACGCAACCATCACCGCCGAGCCGGCCAAGGTGCCGAGCAAGCGATAAAAGCTCTTGGCGAAAACCTGGCCGCTCTGGGGTTGCATGACGATGAACACGGTGATCATCGCCGTGCGCGGCTGGGGCAATTCCAGGCGCATCGCCAGCCACAACGTCAGGAATGCGGCCAGCAAGACCTTGAAGATATAGACCCAGGTCACGCCATCGCTGCGGGCCCAATCAAAGAAACCACGGCGCCATTCGAGGCGATACAGCCAGAGTAGATACGTCACGCAAGGATACTCAGCATCGTGGCAAGGGAGCTTGCTCCCGCTTGGGTGCGCAGCACCCACCTGAAGGGACTGCTGCGCAGTCCAGCGGGAGCAAGCTCCCTCGCCACGGGACAGCGCGTGCCACAGGCATGTCGTTGCCCGCCTCCAGCCCGCCCCCCAACGCCGTCACGAGATCGGCATGGGCGCTCAGGCGCGCCGCTTCCACCTGTTGTTGCACCTGTTGTTGCTTGAACAACAGGCTCTGGGCGTTGAGCACATTGAGGTAGTCGGTGAGCCCGCGCTGGAACGCAACCATTGCTATGTCATAGGTGCGCTGGGCGGCGGCGACGGACTCGGCGGCGAAAACCTGTTGTTTGTCCATCGACTCGCGGCGGATCAACTGGTCGGAGATGCTCTTGAGTGCGGTTACCAACGTCTGGTTGTAATGGGCCACGGCGATGTCATAACCGGCGGCCGCCTCGCCCAACTGTGAACGCAGGCGCCCGCCATCGAAGATCGGCAGCGAGATCGCCGGGCCGACGTTGTAGGTGAGTTTCTTGCCGGTCAGGAACTCCAGCGCCCCGCCGCCGGTGGCCATGTAGCCCAGGCTGCCCACCAGGTCGACGTTGGGATAGAAACCGGCCCGGGCGACATCGATGCCCCGGGCCTGGGCCACCACCTGCCAACGTCCGGCCACTACATCCGGGCGCTGGCCGAGCAGCTCGGCGGGCAACGCGGACGGCAATTTCAATGGGGTTCCCAAGGCCAGGGTGGGACGTTGCAGGCCCGCGCCGTCGCCCGGCCCCTTGCCCGCCAGCGCAGCCAATTGGTTGCGGCTCAAGGCAATCGCTTCGTCGAGGGCGTCGAGTTGACGATGGGTTTCGGGCAGCGGCGCCTGGGCCTGGCTGACCTCGAAGTGGGTGCCGATGCCACCGTCCAGGCGCTTCTGCGCCAGTTCGAGAATCTGCTCCTGTTGACGGAGCGTCGCGGCAACGATGTCGCGCTGGGCGTAGTGCAGCGAAAACTGGATGTAGGCGCGCACGATGTTGTTCTGCAACTCCAACTGCGCCTGCCGCGCCTCGGCAACGCTGACACGGGCCAGGTCGACAGCCTGCTCGCTGGCGTTGCGCTCGCGGCCCCACAGGTCCAGGGCGTAGCTCAGGCCCAGGCCGGCGTTGTTGTCCCAGGTGGTGGTATTGGCCAACTCGCCCGGGCCGTAGAACTGATCGGTCGGCCAGTTGTGGCGCTTGAGGGTTGCCTCGCCATTGATCTGCACCGACTCGGCCGCCTCGGCGACACCGGCCATGGCCCTGGCCTGCCGCACCCGGGCGGCGGCCATGGCCAGGCTCGGGCTGTCTTGCACGGCCTGCTCGACCCAGCGATCAAGTTGCGGATCGCCATAGGCTTTCCACCACTGGCGGCTCGGCCAACGGGCGTCGCGGGCGGCCTCGCGAATCGCTTCGTCGGTTGCCAATTGGTTGGGCGACAATGCCTCGCCTTGCGGAGCAATCCCCCCCGTGCCGATGCAACCGCTGATGGTCAACGTCAAAACCCAAACACTGAGAGTCTTCAGCTCTCTGCTGATGCAACGCGGCACTGGCGCTAAATTCCTGAAAAATAAAGGGCATGACGACGGTCTGCGGATGACGGCAAACCTGTGGGAGTGAGCTTGCTCGCGATGGCGTCCTGGCATTCACCTCACGTGTCGTCAGTGAAGGCCTCATCGCGAGCAAGCTGGCTCCCACAGGTCCTCTGAAGCCAGACCGATCCTGCAGTGGCAGCAATTCTAGGGACCGACCCCAACGGCGATAAGCCGACCTTTCTGCGAATCTTTGTTACCGTTAACGCGATAATCCATTAGTCGGGGTCCCGTAGCGCTGTAACTTCATGTCACAATTTGCCACCTTCCAAGAGAGCCCTCCATGGACACCTTGCAAAACATGCGCGCGTTCAGCTGTGTTGCCGAAGCCGGAAGCTTCACCGCTGCCGCCGCGCAGCTCGATACCACTACAGCCAATGTCTCGCGCGCGGTTTCCAACCTGGAAGCTCACCTGCAAACCCGCCTGCTCAACCGCACGACCCGGCGCATCGCCCTGACCGAGGCCGGCAAACGCTACCTGCTGCGTTGCGAACAGATCCTGGCGTATGTCGAAGAAGCGGAAGCCGAGGCCAGCGACGCCCACGCGCGCCCGGCCGGGCAGTTGAAGGTCCACACCATGACCGGCATCGGCCAGCACTTCGTCATCGACGCCATCGCCCGGTATCGCAAGACCCATCCGGACGTGACCTTCGACCTGACCCTGGCCAACCGCGTGCCGGACATCCTCGACGAGGGCTACGACGTTTCCATCGTGCTCGCCAGCGAATTGCCGGATTCGGGCTTCGTGTCCCAGCGCCTGGGGATCACCTACAGCATCGTCTGCGCATCGCCTGGCTATGTGAAAGCCAGCGGCTGCCCGCAGAAACCCAGCGACCTGCTCAACCACGCCTGCCTGCGCCTGGTCAGTCCGGTCATTCCGTTGGAGAAATGGGTGTTCGACGGCCCGGAAGGCCAGGAGATGGTCACCATCAACAGCTCACCGTTCCTGGTGAACTCCGCCGATGCGATGAAAACCGCGATCACCAGCGGCATGGGTGTGGGGGTGTTGCCGGTGTATGCCGCCATCGAAGGCTTGCGCAACGGCACGCTGGTGCGGGTCATGCCCAACTATCGCTCCCAGGAGCTGAACCTCTACGCCATCTACCCATCGCGCCAATACCTGGATGCGAAGATCAAGACGTGGGTCGAGTACCTGCGAGGTTCATTGCCGGAAATCCTCGCGGCGCACCAGGCCGAACTGACGGCTTATGAATTGAGTGGAAGCCTGACCGGGGCACGGGTCGCGAACTGAATCCGCGACCGCGTACGGAGAACGATCTCAGCGCTTGCCCATCGAACGACGGGTACCGGGCGGCGCGGCACCCGGAGTCTTGGTGTGGCCGTTCTTGGCGCCGTTCTTGTACCAGGGCTGTTGCCCGGCACCTTTGGCCGCCGACAGTTCACCGGGCTTGAACGGGAACTTGAAGGCCGGGATCGCCGCCTTGCTGTCGTCGGCGTTGGCAACATCGCTGTCCGTCTGGCCAGACGATTCGCCGGGCAAGCGTTCGTCTGCGGGCGATGGTATTGGGGAAGTCATTTGAGTTATTCACTTGAGTGGGACAACAAACCGTGGCGAGGGAGCTTGCTCCCGCTGGGCTGCGAAGCGGCCCCATTTCTGTGAGCGCTTCGCACTCAAGCGGGAGCAAGCTCCCTCGCCACAATTGAGTATGCGTGGCTCGGTAACCGAGCCGCGAAACGCAGCAGTATACCTGCACGAAATCGCGGTGCCACGGAGCAGATGCAAGGGTGGAGTTCCGTCTGACGGAAAACCGGGACGAAACTGACAGCCCTGACAGCTAGCCGTCACCTTCCTGACCGCCTCGCAACGCTATATAAGACAGATAGAAATCCCACCGTCCCGAACCGGCTCTTCGCATCCATGCACATTCAGAAAAAAACGTTCCTGCTCGTCGCACTGTTGGTCGCCTTGGGGGCGCTGGTCCTGTGGTTCTCGATGAAGCCCGTCGCCACCAAACCCAGTGCTGCGAGCGCCGTACCGGTAAGAGTCGTGAGCGTGGTCGAAAAGGATGTGCCGCGCTTTGCCAGCGGCATCGGCACGGTACTGTCGCTGCACAGCGTGGTGATCCGTCCGCAGATCGACGGCATTCTCACCAAGCTGCTGGTCAAGGAAGGACAACTGGTCAAGAAGGGCGACCTGCTGGCAACCATCGACGACCGCTCCATCCGCGCCAGTCTCGACCAGGCCCGCGCCCAGCTCGGCGAGAGCCAGGCGCAGTTGGCCGTGGCCCAGGTCAATCTCAAGCGCTACAAGTTGCTGAGCGTCGATGACGGCGTATCCAAGCAGACCTACGACCAGCAACAGGCGCTGGTCAATCAGCTCAAGGCCACGGCCCAGGGCAACCAGGCGGCCATCGACTCTGCGCAGGTCCAGCTTTCTTATACCCAGATCCGCTCTTCGGTGACCGGTCGCGTCGGCATTCGCAACGTGGACGAAGGCAACTTCTTGCGTGCCAGCGATGCCGAAGGCTTGTTCACCGTGACCCAGATCGACCCGATCGCGGTGGAATTCTCGTTGCCGCAACAAATGCTGCCGACGCTGCAGCGCTTGATCGCCGCCCCTGAACAGGCCCTGGTCAAGGCCTACATCGGTGCCGACGGCGCCACCGGGGAACTGTTGGGCGAAGGGCGCCTCAGTCTCATCGACAACCAGATCAACACCAACACCGGAACCCTGCGCGCCAAGGCCGAATTCAACAACGCCGCCCAACGGTTGTGGCCGGGGCAACTGGTGACGCTGAAAATCCAGACCGCGATCGACAAGGGTGCGCTGGTGGTACCGCCGACCGTGGTCCAACGCGGGTTGGAGCAACACTTCGTGTACCGGGTCCAGGGCGACAAGGTGGAAAGCGTGCCGGTGGAAATGGTGTATCAGGACAGCGGCATGCACATTATCAAAGGCGTCAACGCCGGTGACCAGTTGGTGAGCGACGGCCAGTCACGCCTCAAGCCTGGCGCCAGCATCCAGATACTTGGAGATCCGCCCGCCCTCGCCAAGACCGGGCAGGCACAGCCATGAAGGGCCGCGGTTCGATATCGGCGTGGTGCATCAATCACCCCATCGCCACGGTGCTGCTGACGTTCGCCCTGGTGCTGCTGGGGTTGATCGCCTTTCCGCGGCTGCCTGTCGCGCCGTTGCCCGAGGCGGAATTCCCGACCATCCAGGTCAATGCGCAGTTGCCCGGTGCCAGCCCCGAAACCATGGCGTCGTCGGTGGCGACCCCGCTGGAAGTCCAGTTCAGCGCCATCCCCGGCATCACCCAGATGACTTCCAGCAGTGCGTTGGGCTCGACCAACCTGATCCTGCAATTCAGCCTCGACAAGAGCATCGACACCGCCGCCCAGGAAGTGCAGGCGGCCATCAACACCGCCGCCGGCAAGTTGCCCAATGACATGCCGAACCTGCCGACCTGGCGCAAGGTCAACCCGGCCGACAGCCCGGTACTGATCCTCAGCATCAGCTCCGACCTGATGCCAGGCACCGAATTGAGTGATTACGTCGAGACCCTGCTCGCCCGCCAGATCAGCCAGATCGATGGCGTCGGGCAAATCTACATCACCGGCCAGCAGCGCCCGGCGATCCGAGTCCAGGCGTCTGCCGACCGACTCGCGGCGATCGGCCTGACCCTGGCCGATATTCGTCTGTCGCTCCAGCAGGCCAGCCTCAACCTCGCCAAGGGCGCGCTCTACGGTGAGTCGAGCATTTCCACGCTGTCCACCAACGACCAATTGTTCAAGCCCGAGGAGTACGGTGAGCTGATCGTGTCCTACCGGGACGGCGCGCCGGTTCATCTCAAGGACATCGCCAAGGTCGTCAACGGTTCGGAAAACGCCTACGTCCAGGCCTGGTCCGATGATCAACCCGGCGTCAACCTGGTCATCTTCCGCCAACCGGGCGCGAACATCGTCGAGACCGTCGATCGCGTCCAGGCCGCCTTGCCCACCCTCGAGGCCATGCTGCCCGCGGCGATACAAGTCAAGGTGATGATCGATCGCACCCAGACCATCCGCGCCTCGTTGCATGAAGTGGAAATCACCCTGCTGATTGCGGTGTTGCTGGTGGTGGCGGTGATGGCGCTGTTCCTGCGCCAGCTCTCGGCGACGCTGATTGTCTCGGCGGTGCTGGGCGTGTCGTTGACCGCCAGTTTCGCCCTGATGTACGTGATGGGATTCAGCCTGAACAACCTGACCCTGGTGGCGATCGTCATCTCGGTGGGGTTCGTGGTGGACGACGCCATCGTCGTGGTGGAGAACATCCACCGGCACCTGGAGGCTGGCGATGGCATGCGCGAGGCGGCCATCAAGGGCGCCGGGGAAATCGGCTTCACCGTGGTGTCCATCAGCTTCTCGCTGGTGGCGGCGTTCATTCCGCTCTTGTTCATGGGCGGCGTGGTCGGACGGTTGTTCAAGGAATTCGCGCTGACTGCCACCTCGACGATCCTGATTTCGGTGGTGGTGTCCCTGACGCTGGCGCCGACCCTGGCCGCGCTGTTCATGCGCGCACCGAAACACCATGCCCACGCTCGTCCAGGTTTCGGCGAGCGCCTGCTGGGCGGCTATGAGCGAGGCCTGCGGCGGGCCCTGGCTCACCAGAAGCTGATGATCAGCGCGTTCGGCCTGACCCTGGCGCTTGCGGTGGTGGGCTACGTGTTCATTCCCAAGGGGTTCTTCCCGGTACAGGACACCGGCCTGGTGCTGGGCACCAGCGAAGCCGCCGCCGACGTGTCGTTCCCGGACATGGTGGCCAAGCACAAGGCCCTGGCCGAGATCGTCGCCGCCGATCCGGCGGTGCAGACCTTCTCCCATTCCGTCGGCGTCTCGGGCAACAACCAGACCATCGCCAATGGCCGCTTCTGGATCGCCCTGAAGCCCCGGGGCGAGCGTGATGTATCAGCCAGCGGCTTCATCGATCGGATCCGCCCGAAATTGCAGAAGATCCCCGGTGTCGTGCTGTACCTGCGGGCCGGGCAGGATATCAACCTCAGCTCCGGCCCCAGCCGCGCCCAGTACCAGTACGTGCTCAAGAGCAATGACGGGCCGACCCTCAATGCCTGGACGCAGAAACTCACCGACAAGCTGCGCAGCATTCCGGCGTTTCGTGACATTTCCAACGACCTGCAACTGGGCGGCAGCATCACCCACATCAACATCGACCGCAGCGCAGCAGCCCGCTTCGGCCTCACCGCCACCGACGTCGACCAGGCCCTGTATGACGCGTTCGGCCAGCGGCAGATCAACGAATTCCAGACCGAGACCAACCAGTACAACGTGATTCTCGAGCTCGACACCCAACAGCGTGGCAAGGCCGAGAGCCTGGCGTATTTCTACCTGCGCTCGCCGCTGAGCGGGGAAATGGTGCCGCTCTCGGCTCTGGCCCGCTTCGATGCGCCGACCAACGGCCCGCTGTCGATTGCCCATGACGGCATGTTCCCGGCCGCCAACCTGTCGTTCAACCTGGCCCCAGGCGTGGCGTTGGGGGATGCGGTGCGCCTGCTCGACCAGGCCAAGAACGAAATCGGCATGCCCGCCGCCATCACCGGCAGTTTCCAGGGCGCGGCCCAGGCGTTCCAGAGTTCGCTGAAGAGCCAGCCCTGGCTGATCCTCGCCGCATTGGTGGCGGTGTACATCATCCTCGGCGTGCTCTACGAGAGTTTCGTGCACCCGCTGACCATCATTTCCACCCTGCCCTCGGCCGGCCTTGGCGCCCTGATCATGCTCTGGCTGCTGGGCCAGGATTTCTCGATCATGGCGTTGATCGGCCTGGTGCTGCTGATCGGGATCGTCAAGAAAAACGGCATCCTGATGATCGATTTCGCCATCGATGCCCAGCGCAACGGTGGCCTGGCGCCTCAGGAGGCAATATTCCAGGCCTGCCTGACCCGGTTCCGCCCGATCATCATGACCACCCTCGCCGCCCTGCTCGGCGCGCTGCCGCTGATGCTCGGCTACGGCCCCGGCGCCGAACTGCGCCAGCCGTTGGGCATCGCGGTCGTGGGCGGCCTGCTGGTCAGCCAGGCGCTGACCTTGTTCACCACACCGGTCATATACTTGTGGCTGGAGCGACTGTTCCATCGACACGCCCTTCAGCCCGGCCCCGCGCCGGCGGCGCTGGCGAATGCAGACTGAGGCCGGGCCATGCGTATCCTGATCATCGAAGACGAAGAAAAAACCGCGGACTACCTGCACCGCGGCCTCACCGAACAGGGTTACATCGTGGACGTGGCGCCCGACGGCGTCGAGGGACTGCACCTGGCCCTGGAAAATGACTACGCGGTGATCGTGCTCGACGTCATGCTGCCGGGCCTGGACGGTTTTGGCGTGTTGCGTGCCTTGCGCGCCCGCAAGCAGACGCCGGTCATCATGCTCACCGCCCGCGAACGGGTCGAAGACCGCATCAAGGGCCTGCGCGACGGTGCCGACGATTACCTGGGCAAGCCATTTTCCTTCCTCGAACTGGTGGCGCGCCTGCAAGCCCTGACCCGCCGCAGCAGCGGTCACGAACCGGTGCAGGTCAGCATTGCCGACCTGTGGATCGACCTGATCAGCCGCAAGGCCACCCGGGCCGGGCAGCGCCTGGACCTGACCGCCAAGGAGTTCTCGCTGCTCAGCGTCCTGGCCCGCCGCCAGGGCGAAATCCTGTCGAAGACGGCCATTGCCGAAATGGTCTGGGACATCAATTTCGACAGCGACGCCAACGTCGTCGAGGTGGCGATCAAGCGCCTGCGGGCCAAGCTGGACGGGCCCTTCGAGCACAAGCTCCTGCACACCATCCGAGGGATGGGGTACGTGCTGGAGAATCGAGGTGAGTAACAGCATTGCGCTGCGCCTGAGCGGCATGTTCACCCTGGTGGCGGCGCTGGTGTTCCTGCTGATTGGCGGCGCCTTGTACCAGCAGGTCGAAAAAGGCCTGGGCCTGTTGCCGGAAGCGGAACTCGATGCCCGCTACAGCGTGCTCGAATCCACCGTGGGTCGTTATGGCACGTCCGAACACTGGGTGAAGATCAACAACAAGCTGCGGTTGCTGGGCGAAGAAGACAAGCGCATCCATTTCTGGATCGTCAGCGGCGACCCGCGCTTTGAATACGGCAACCCCGATCCGCAGGTTCGCACCGTTGCCCAAGGCCCGTTGGGCAAGCGCGACCTGACGTTGCCTGATCGGCACTTTCCGATGAAAGTCCTGGTGAGCCAGTTCCCGGCCAAGGACCAACGCCCGCCCCTGCGCTTCATCATCGGCATCGACACCGAGACCTTCTATCAGACCCAGCATCATTTATTGGTGGCGCTGGTGAGCCTGGCCTGCATCGGTGTGTTGCTGGCATCGCTGCTGGGTTATTGGGTCGCGCGCATCGGTCTCAAGCCGCTCATCAAGCTGTCCGACGAAGCCCAACGCCTGGCCCCGCCTCGCCTTTCCGGGCGTTTGCGAATATCGCCATTGCCGCCGGAACTCAGCCAGTTCGTCAATTCGTTCAATGCCACCCTCGATCGGGTCGAACAGGCGTACTCCCGGCTCGAATCGTTCAACGCCGACGTGGCCCATGAGCTTCGCTCCCCATTGACCAACCTGATTGGCCAGACCCAGGTGGCGCTGACCCGTGGGCGTTCGGCGGAGCATTACTTCGAAGTGCTGCAATCGAACCTCGAGGAGCTGGAGCGGCTGCGCTCCATCATCAACGATATGCTGTTCCTCGCCAGCGCGGACCAGGGCAGCAAGGCCACCAAGCTGACCACGACGTCCCTCGCCGACGAAGTGGCAACCACCCTCGACTACCTGGATTTCATCCTGGAGGACGCCCAGGTCGAGGTTCACGTCAGCGGCGATGCCCAAGCCACCATCGAAATCGCCCACCTGCGCCGAGCCCTGATCAACCTGCTCAGCAACGCGGTCCAGCACACCGCGCCCGGCCAGGTGATCGACGTGCGCATCGAAGCCGTTGGCGACCAGATCACCCTCGGCGTCACCAACCCCGGCGAACCGATCGCCGGCGAACACTTGCCGCGACTGTTCGAACGCTTCTATCGGGTGGATGCATCACGCAGCAACAGCGGCGCCAACCACGGATTAGGGCTCGCCATCGTCAAGGCGATCGCGTTGATGCATGGCGGCGATGTATTCGTGCGCAGCGACTGCGGCGCAAACACCTTCGGAATCCGTTTGCCGGCTTGAAATAAGCCACGATGTGGATTGCTCAATTCCAGTGTCCCGAGCACAATCTTGCAAAAGGCCAGTATTGTCTCTGCCGGTCATCGGCAGTTGTAGATGAGCAGCCTATGGGAAGGATCCCAGCCACATGACAATGCAGATCGGAACCATGAGCGCGAGCAGTGCAACACCCGGCAATATCCCGTTTTCGATACGTTCGGAACGGGTTCTCGTTCTGGCCAGCTCGCTGGTTGTCATTGCCATCCTGAGTATCGTGACGTTCCTGCTGATCCGTGAACACGCCAGCGCCGAGCAGGCTGCAACGCGTGCGGCAAGCAATATCGTGCAACTGATCGACGCCGATGTGCTGCGCAACGTAGAACTCTACGATGTTTCATTGCAGGGCCTGATTGCCGCGGCAAAACGCCAGGACCTCAAAGACGTTTCGCCAACGATCCGCCACCTCGCCCTGTTCGATCGCGCCACCGCAGCGCCCTATAAAGGCGACATCCTTCTGCTCGACAAACGCGGCGATGTGATTGCTGACTCGGCCTCTGTCGAGCCCCGCAAAGGCAACTACGCCGAACGGGAATATTTCCAGTCACATCTCCAGGATCCAAGCCCGAGCATGATGATCAGTCCCCCGTTCCGGGCTCGAAGCGAGCCGCATGACTGGCGCATCAGCTTCAGCTACCGCCTGGATGACGACCGGGGCGAGTTCATGGGCGTGGCCGAGGCCGCGATGCGCCTGAGCTATTTCAGCCAACTGTTCAAAAGCCTGAACATCGGTCGCGGCGGCACGGTCAACCTGGTCAGCGGCGACGGAACGCTGCTGGCCCAGGAGCCGCCCTTGGCTGACGACATGATCGGCAAGAATTTCAGCAATCGACCGAACTTCGTGCGCATCCTGCGCGAAGGCAACGGCAGCTTCTCCGGCGTATCCAGCGTCGATCAGACACAGCGCCTGTATACCTTTTCCCGGGTCGGTAACTTGCCGCTGATCGTCGTGGTCGCGCTCTCATCCCAAGAAGTCTTCGCATCGTGGCAACGTACGGCGCTCCTGATCAGTGGCGCCACGGTCGCGCTGTGCATCAGCCTGCTCTGGCTCACCTGGTTGCTGCGCCGTGAGCTGCGACGCCGCCACAGCGCCGAGCGGGAGCTGGCAAAATTGGCGTCCGTCGATTCCCTTACCGGCCTGGCCAATCGCCGAACGCTGGACGAAACGTTGCATCAGGAATGGCAGCGTGCCCAACGTTCGGGCCAACCGCTGTCTGTGCTGATGATCGACGCGGATCACTTCAAGGCGTTCAACGATCGCCATGGTCATCAACAGGGCGACGAAGCCCTGCGAACCTTGGCCCAGTTGATCGGCCAACATGTCCGACGCCCTGCCGACCTGGCGGCGCGCTATGGCGGGGAAGAATTCTCGGTGGTGCTGCCAGAGACCACCACCGCCGGCGCCTTCACCATGGCCCAGAACATTCGCGACGCGGTAGAGCAGTTGCTACCTGTCGTCGAGGGTGAAGCGCCCATGACGGTGAGTATCGGTATTGCCACTTGGCTGAACGGGCCATACGGGGAACTGCAACAACTCTTGCTTGCTGCGGACAAGGCGCTGTACCAGGCCAAGGCCAGTGGACGCAATCGTGTGGTTTGTGCGATGTAAAGACCGAGGTGCGTTCTCCGTGGCGAGGGAGCTTGCTCCCGCTGGGCCGCGAAGCGGCCCCAAAAAACAGTAGTACACTCGCCCTGGAACGCCGCATTGCCAGCTTAAGGACTGCTCCGCAGTCCAGCGGGAGCAAGCTCCCTCGCCACAAAAAACTCCACTCAAACTTTTAAAAGCCGGCCATAAAAAAAGGCCACCCGAAGGCAGCCTTTAAAAAACTAGAGAGGTTTTTTGCTTACACGGCCGCGACAGGGCGCATGTAAGAGATTGGTGCGGTGCTGGCGTCTTCGAACGTCACGACTTCCCAAGCATCTTTCTGCTCAATCAACTTGCGCAGCAGCTGGTTGTTCAGTGCATGGCCGGACTTGAAGCCCTTGAACTCACCAATCAGGCTGTTGCCCAGCAGGTAGAGGTCGCCAATCGCATCGAGGATCTTGTGCTTGACGAATTCGTCTTCATAACGAAGGCCGTCTTCGTTCAACACGCCATCGGAATCGACCACGATCGCGTTTTCAACACTGCCGCCGAGTGCGAGGTTGTGCTTGCGCAGGTACTCGATGTCACTCATGAAGCCAAAGGTACGGGCGCGGCTGACTTCTTTTACGAACGAAGTGCTGGAAAAATCCACGCTTGCACTCTGGGTGCGGTCACGGAAAACCGGGTGATCGAAATCGATCTCGAAGCTCACCTTGAAACCTTCGAAAGGGACGAAAGTGGCGCGCTTGTCGCCGTCTTCCACTGTCACTTCCCGCAGGATGCGGATGAACTTCTTGGCCGCGTCCTGTTCTTCCAGGCCAGCCGATTGAATCAGGAATACGAAAGGTCCGGCGCTGCCATCCATGATCGGGACTTCGGACGCGGAGAGCTCGACGTAGGCGTTATCGATGCCCAGGCCAGCCATGGCCGAGAGCAGATGCTCCACCGTGTCCACTTTGGTGTCACCGTTGACCAGCGTGGTCGACATAGTGGTTTCACCAACGTTTTCCGCGCGAGCAGGAATCTGCACCACAGGGTCGAGGTCGGCACGACAAAACACGATGCCGGTATCGACAGGCGCTGGCTTGAGGGTCAGGTAGACCTTCTCGCCGGAGTGCAGGCCGACACCTGTGGCACGGATAATATTCTTCAGGGTGCGTTGTTTAATCATGGCATGGGCCGCTTCAGCGCAAATTGCGAACTGGTATCAACAAAGGCTGGCGATGATAGCAGACCAGACCTTTGCTGAACACCAATCACCCGTATACCCCTGATACATTCCATCAATCGGCCTGGCGACGCAGGAATGCCGGGATGTCCAGGTAATCCAGATCATCTTGCGGATTCATCTTCGCGGCAGTCGCAGCGCCGGCCTGGGCCTGGTTGCGCATGACGGTCGGGCGGTCCAGGTCACGGTAGTTCACCGCTGGCGCTTCCTGACGAGCGGCCGGTTGCTGTTGTGGCTGGGAGGCCATGGCAGTCTGGACGGTGTTGTCGATCACCTTCATCGGCTTCTCGATTTTCGCGCCCAGGCCAGTGGCAACCACGGTCACGTGCAACTCGTCACGCATGTCCGGATCGATCACGGTGCCGACCTTGACCATCGCGTGGTCGGAAGCGAACGCCTCGATGATGCTACCGACGTCGGAGTATTCGCCCAGGGACAAATCCGGACCGGCGGTGATGTTCACCAGGATGCCACGGGCGCCCTGCAGGTTCACATCTTCCAGCAACGGGTTGCGGATGGCCGCTTCGGTCGCTTCGCGCGCACGGTTCGGACCGCTGGCGCAGCCAGTGCCCATCATCGCCATGCCCATTTCGGACATCACGGTGCGGACGTCGGCGAAGTCGACGTTGATCATGCCAGGACGCTTGATGATGTCGGAGATACCGCGAACGGCACCGGCCAGTACATCGTCAGCCTTGGCGAAAGCCGACAGCAGGCTGGCGTCTTTGCCCAGGATGGTCAGCAGCTTCTCGTTGGGGATGGTGATCAACGAATCGACGCTTTCGCTCAGCGCGCGGATGCCTTCGTCGGCGATCTGCATGCGCTTGCGGCCTTCGAACGGGAACGGACGGGTCACCACCGCAACGGTGAGGATGCCCATTTCCTTGGCCACTTCGGCAATGATCGGTGCTGCACCGGTACCGGTACCGCCGCCCATGCCAGTGGTGATGAACACCATGTTGGTGCCGGCCAGGACTTCAGCGATGCGCTCGCGGTCTTCCAGGGCAGCCTGACGGCCGACCTCGGGATTCGCGCCGGCACCCAGGCCCTTGGTCACGCCGGTCCCCAGTTGGAGGATGGTCCGCGCGCCGATGTTTTTCAGCGCTTGAGCATCGGTGTTGGCGCAGATGAACTCGACGCCTTCGATGTTGCTCTTGACCATGTGGTTGACAGCGTTGCCGCCGCCACCGCCGACACCGATTACTTTGATAACCGGGCTAGCGGGGATGTTGTCTACGAGTTCGAACATGTTCCCTCTCCTTACATTCTCTAGTTTTTTTCGCCTACTGCGTTTGTTGCCGTCTTGCACGCCGAGCCTGAAACCCGGCGCTTGAAGCTTGAATCAGTCAGAAATTGCCTTTCACCCAAGCCTGCAGCCGCTCGAACAACGGTGCCTTCGGCTCGTCGCTGCTGTAGCTGTCGCGGCTGCCTATCCCCGAGAACGAGATCCCGTCGGACTGCTTTTGCAGGCCATACATCAACAGGCCCACGCCGGTGGAATAGATCGGGTTGCGCACCACGTCATCCAGGCCCTTGACGCCATGGGGCACGCCCAGGCGCACCGGCATGTGGAAAATTTCTTCGGCCAGCTCGACCGCGCCTTCCATCTTCGACGTACCGCCGGTCAGCACGATGCCGGCCGGGATCAGGTCTTCGTAGCCGCTGCGACGCAGTTCGGCCTGGATCAGCGTGAACAGCTCGTCGTAGCGCGGCTCGACCACTTCGGCCAGGGCCTGGCGCGACAGTTCGCGCGGTGGACGGTCGCCAACGCTTGGCACCTTGATGGTTTCGCCGGCACCGGCCAGTTTCGCCAGGGCGCAGGCATAGCGGATCTTGATTTCCTCGGCGTACTGGGTCGGGGTGCGCAACGCCATGGCGATGTCGTTGGTCACCTGGTCGCCGGCAATCGGGATCACGGCCGTGTGGCGGATCGCGCCTTCGGTGAAGATCGCGATGTCGGTGGTGCCGCCGCCAATGTCCACCAGGCACACGCCCAGCTCTTTCTCGTCGTCGGTCAGCACCGAGTAGGCCGAGGCCAATTGCTCGAGGATGATGTCGTCGATTTCCAGGCCGCAGCGGCGCACGCATTTCTCGATGTTCTGCGCAGCGTTCACCGCACAGGTGACCACGTGGACCTTGGCTTCCAGGCGCACGCCGGACATGCCCAGGGGCTCGCGCACGCCTTCCTGGTTATCGATCACGTAGTCCTGCGGCAGGGTGTGCAGCACACGCTGGTCAGCCGGGATCGCCACGGCCTGGGCCGCGTCGAGCACGCGTTCGAGGTCGGCGGAGCTGACTTCGCGATCACGAATCGCCACGATGCCGTGGGAGTTCAGGCTGCGGATGTGATTGCCCGCGACGCCGACGAACGCCGAGTGGATCCGGCAACCGGCCATCAGCTGCGCCTCTTCGATGGCGCGCTGGATCGATTGCACGGTGGACTCGATGTTCACCACCACGCCCTTCTTCAAGCCGCGGGACGGGTGTGTACCGATCCCGACGATGACCAGCGTGCCGTCGTCCGCGACTTCGCCTACCAGCGCCACCACCTTGGAAGTGCCGATATCAAGACCGACGATCATTTTTCCGCTTTGCACGTTTGCCATGGGTCCAGCCTCTTCTTAATTCTTCGCGACGGCGGGTACGGCCGTCGTCGGCGCTACAGGTTCCCGCCAGCCAACAGCGAGGCCGTTGGCGTAGCGCAGGTCGATGCGCGCAATGTTCGTAATCTGTTCTTTGAGCGTCTTGTCATAGATGGCAATGAAGCGGCGCATCTTTTCCACCAGGTTGCCGCGCCCGAGCAACAGCTCGATGCCCGGCCCCGAGCTGCCCGCGCCAGTGGTCAGGAACCAACTGCCGCGCTCACGCAGTTCCAGGCGCGCGATGGAGAAGCCCAATGGCCGCAACATCTGGCTCAACACCTGGTATTGCTGCATCACTTGCTGCTGGGCCCGTTGTGGACCGAACAGTTGTGGCAAATGTTCATAATTGGCCAGTTCCCGTGGCGTAAACGCCTGGCCCTGGTTGTTCAAAAGCGACTCGTCGCCCCAACGGGCCACCGGCAATTGCTCTTCCAGGCGGATCGACACCTGGTCAGGCCACACCCGCCGGACTTCGGCATGGGCGATCCAGGGCATCTGCTCCAGCTCCGTGCGCATGCCCGCCAGGTCGATGGTGAAGAAGCTCGACGCGACGAACGGGGCGATCCGTTGCTGCACCGCCTGCTGGCTGATGTAGCTCAGGTCGCCCTGGACGTTGATCCGGGCGATCGGCCGATCGGCGTAAGGCAGCAGCCGTTGGGCGCCTTCGTAGGTACCGAACCCCAACGCCACCAGCAGCACCGGCCAGAACAGGCTCTTGAGAAAACCAAAATTGGCTTTCGGCAAGCGCGCCGACATCGGCTCCTTGGCCACCATTCGGCTGGCACCCCGCGGCACCGGCTTGCGGCCGGGTGCGGAGGGCTGATGACGAAGCGATGCGCCTTGCATGGCTTAACCTCTTGGCTCTTGTTTGCCGACACTGGCGGCGAGAATCGACAGCACCAGCTGCTGGAAATCAAGGCCGGCGGCGCGGGCCGCCATCGGCACCAGGCTGTGATCGGTCATGCCGGGGGCGGTGTTGACTTCCAGGAACCAGAACTGCCCATCGGCGTCCTGCATCACGTCTGCCCGGCCCCAACCGGCAATACCCAGCGCCTCACAGGCCTTGGCCGTGAGGTCCATCAGTTGTTTTTCCTTGGCAGCATCCAGCCCGCAGGGAATGCGGTACTGGGTGTCATTGGCGATGTACTTGGCGTCGTAGTCGTAGAACGTGTGAGGCGTGCCCAGCGCGATCGGGGGCAACACCTGGTCACGCAGGGTGGCGATGGTGAACTCGGGACCGGTGATCCATTGCTCGACCAACACTTGCGAATCGTAGGAACTGGCGTCCTTCCAGGCTGCGGTCAACTCAGGCAGCGAATTCACTTTCGCCATGCCGATACTGGAACCTTCATGGGCCGGTTTGACGATCAAAGGGAAGCCCAGTTCCGTCGCCGCCGAAATACAATCGGCCTCGGACGCCAGCACGGCGTGACGCGGCGTCGGGATGCCGAGACTGTGCCAGACCTGCTTGGTGCGCAGCTTGTCCATCGCCAGGGCCGACGCGAGGATGCCGCTGCCGGTGTAGGGAATGCCCAGGCATTCGAGCAGGCCTTGCATGCTGCCGTCTTCGCCGCCGCGACCGTGAAGAATGATGAAGGCGCGGTCGATCTTTTCGCTCAGCAGGCGCTGCAGAAAGTCATCGCCCACGTCGATCCCGAAGGCGTCGACACCAGCGCTTTGCAAGGCTTGCAGCACGGCGTTGCCGGACTTGAGGGACACCTCGCGCTCGGCGCTCTTGCCGCCGAACAGCACGGCAACGCGGCCGAAGGCTTTCGGCTCGAGGGTCGAGACCAGGTTGGCGTAGGCAGCAGTCATTTCAGTTTCCCCTCGCTGGAGGCCACGATGGCGCCGGCGAATAACGGACTATTCAACAGTTTCGGGGCCAGGCCACCGATATCGCCAGCGCCCTGGCACAGCAGGATGTCGCCGGCGCGCAGCAGCGGCTTGACCAGTGGCGCGAGGTCCACGCCGCGGTCGATGTAGATCGGGTCCAATTGGCCGCGTTGGCGAATGCTGTGGCACAGCTGGCGGCTGTCGGCGCCGGGGATCGGCTCTTCGCCGGCCGGGTAGACTTCCATCAACAGCAGCACGTTGGCGTCGGCCAGGACCTGGACGAAATCGTCATACAGGTCGCGGGTGCGGCTGTAGCGGTGCGGCTGGTAGACCATCACCAGGCGGCGCTCCGGCCAACCGCCACGCACGGCCTTGATCACCGCCGCGACTTCGGTCGGGTGGTGACCGTAATCGTCGACCAGCATCACGTTGCCGCCGTCCACCGGCAGTTCGCCGTAGACCTGGAAGCGCCGGCCCACGCCCTGGAACCCGGACAGGCCCTGGACGATCGCTTCATCACTGACGCCTTCGTCGGTGGCGATGCAGATGGTCGCCAGTGCGTTGAGCACGTTGTGGTTGCCGGGCATGTTCACCGACACGTCCAACGGCTCGCGATCAGGACGCAGCACGGTGAAGTAGGTCTGCATGCCCTGCTGGCGCACATTGATTGCGCGAACGTCGGCGTCTTCGCCAAAGCCGTAGGTCACGGTCGGACGCTTGACCAGCGGCAGGATTTCACGCACCACCGGGTCGTCCAGGCACACCACCGCCAGACCGTAGAACGGCAGGTTGTGCAGGAACTCGACGAAGGTTTTCTTCAGTTTGTTGAAGTCGCCGTCGTAGGTCGCCATGTGGTCGGCGTCGATGTTGGTAACGACGGCGACCAGCGGTTGCAGGTGCAAGAAACTCGCATCGCTCTCGTCGGCTTCGGCGATCAGGTAGCGACTGGTGCCCAGCTGGGCATTGGTGCCAGCAGCATTCAGGCGACCACCGATCACGAACGTCGGGTCCAGGCCACCGGCCGCGAACACCGAAGCGATCAGGCTGGTGGTGGTGGTCTTGCCGTGGGTACCGGCGACGGCGATGCCGTGGCGATAGCGCATCAGTTCGGCCAGCATTTCGGCACGCGGCACTACGGGAATGCGGCGTTCCAGGGCAGTGGCGACTTCCGGGTTGGAGGTGTTCACGGCGCTGGACACCACCAGCACGTCGGCGTTGGCGGCGTTCTCGGCGCGGTGGCCGATGAAAATCTGCGCGCCAAAGGACTCCAGGCGCTCAGTCACCGGGGAAGCCTTCAGGTCGGAGCCCGAGACCTGGTAACCCAGGTTCAGCAACACCTCGGCGATCCCGCACATGCCCACGCCGCCGATCCCGACGAAGTGGATGCGACGGATGCGGCGCATTTCCGGTTGCGGCATGGCTTTGCGATTCTCAACCATGGGCCACCTCCAGGCAGCTATCGACCACTTGGGCGGTGGCATCGGGTTTGGCCAGGCGGCGCGCGGCGCGGGCCATGTCTTCGAGTGTTTGCGGCTGCATCAGGACCTCTGTCAGGCGCGCAGCAAGATCCGCGGCGCCAGTCGTTCTTTGTGGCATCAGGAAGGCAGCGCCTTCACGGGCCAAATAATCGGCGTTGCGAGTCTGGTGATCGTCGATGGCGTGGGGCAAAGGCACCAGCATCGAGGGCAGACCGGCGGCAGCCAGTTCACTGATGGTCAGCGCGCCTGCGCGGCAGATCACCAGGTCGGCCCAGCCATAGGCCTGGGCCATGTCTTTGATGAAAGGCTGCACTTGCGCCTCGACGCCTGCGGCGCGATAGCGCTCGGCGGTCACTTCATCGTGATTTTTGCCAGCCTGGTGAAACACTTCCGGGCGCAGTTCGGGAACGACCTGCGACAGGGCTTCGGGCAGCAATTTGTTCAACGGTTCTGCCCCCAGGCTTCCGCCCAGGACCAGCAAACGCGCCTTGCGTCCGGCCAGGGCCGGGCGCGGTGTATCGAGGAACAGCTCGGTGCGCACCGGATTCCCGGTGGTGCGACGGCTGCCCGACAGGGTAAAGGTGTCGGGAAAGGCTTCACAGACCCGAGCGGCCAACGGCACCAGTAACCGATTGGCGGTACCGGCCACGGCGTTCTGCTCGTGGACGATCACCGGCACACCGGCCAGTTTTGCCGCAACGCCACCCGGACCGGTCACATAGCCACCGAAGCCGACGACGCACACCGGCCGCAGCCGACGAATGATCGCCCGCGCCTGCCAGATCGACTTGAGCAACATCAGCGGCGCCTTGAGCAGCGACAGCTTGCCTTTGCCTCGCAAACCGCTGGCATCGATCCGGTGCAGCTCCAGGCCAGCGGCCGGCACCAGTTCATTCTCGATGCCCCGTGGCGTACCCAGCCAGTGCACGGTGTAGCCGCGCGCCTGGAATTCCCGGGCACAAGCCAGCGCCGGGAACACATGTCCACCGGTACCGCCGGCCATGATCAGCACGTTAGCGCCCATGAGTCGGCTCCTCGGCGAAGTCGCTCTCCTGGAATTCCATCTCTTCGCTGCCCAGGTGGGTGCGACTCTCCCATTCGATGCGCAACAACAGGCCGAGACAGGCACAGCAGATCACCAGGGAGCTGCCGCCATAACTGAGGAACGGCAGCGTCAGGCCCTTGGTCGGCAAGAGGCCGACGTTCACGCCGATGTTGATCAGGAACTGGCCGATCCACAGGAACGACAGGCCATACGCCACATAGGCGGCAAAGAACTGCTTGGCCTTCTCGGCCCACAAGCCGATGTACATGCCGCGTACGCAAACGAATACGAACAGGGCGACGGTGCACAGGGAACCCACCACGCCCAGCTCTTCGGCCAAGACCGAGAATACGAAGTCGGTATGCGCTTCCGGCAGGTAGAACTGCTTCTGCACGCTGTTGCCCAGGCCCACACCCAGCCATTCGCCACGACCGAAGGCGATCAGCGCCTGGGTCAATTGATAGCCGGAACCGAACTGGTCGGCCCACGGATCGGTAAAAGTAATCAGGCGCGCCATCCGATACGGTTGCGCCTGCACCAGCACCGTCACCGCCGCCACCGCCAGCGCCACCATCAGGATGAAGCGGAACAGCCCCACGCCACCGAGGAACAGCATGGCCGCCGCCGCGCCCATCATCACCACCGTGGCGCCGAAGTCCGGCTCCATCAGCAGCAAGCCCGCCATCGGCAGCAACACGATGAACGGCTTGAAGAAGCCCATCCAGCTCTCGCGCACTTCCTTCTGGCGACGCACCAGGTAACCGGCCAGGAAAATCACCACGAAGACCTTGGCGATTTCCGAAGGCTGAACGTTGAAGAAGCTGAAGCCGATCCAGCGCATCGAGCCGTTGACCTCGCGGCCAATGCCCGGCACCAGCACCATGACCAACAGGCCAAAGGCACCGAGCAGCATCATCCAGCCCAGGCGTTGCCAGGTGGCGATCGGCACCATCATGGTGACGACGCAGGCACCCAGGCCGATCAC
Organism: Pseudomonas sp. HB05; assembly: GCF_016756915.1. NCBI lineage: Bacteria > Pseudomonadati > Pseudomonadota > Gammaproteobacteria > Pseudomonadales > Pseudomonadaceae > Pseudomonas > Pseudomonas sp. HB05. The sequence goes on along the minus strand of NZ_JAESPG010000003.1, from coordinate 188,439 downwards.
CAGGTAAATCAGGTGACGGATCATGTGGTAAAGCGTGTTGCCCGACTGCACGGCAGCCACTTCCGACGAGGCGGAGGTGATCATGACCAGGCCGAGGCCGAGCAAGGCCAGGCAACCGGCGAGCATCGGGAAATCCAGGTCGATGCCGCGCCCGGTGATCAACGGCGACGGGTACGGCTTGATGATATTCATCAGGCTCATGCCAAGTCCTCCGCGGCCCGGGCGAACAGTTGCCCGCGCTCTTCATAGTTCTTGAACATGTCGAAACTGGCGCAGGCCGGCGACAACAGCACCGCGTCGCCCGGTTGCGCAAGGGCGCGGCATTGCTGCACCGCCTCGTCCAGCGAAGCGACGCGAACCAGCGGCACGGCATCGCCGAGGGCCTGGGCGATCAATTCGCGGTCGCGGCCCATCAGCACCACGGCACGGCAGTTGGCCGCCACCGGGTCGCGCAAATCCTTGAAGTCGGCGCCCTTGCCGTCGCCACCGGCGATCAGCACGAGCTTGCCGTCGATGTCCGCGCCCAGGCCTTCGATGGCCGCCAGCGCGGCACCGACGTTGGTGGCCTTGGAATCGTTGTACCAGGCCACGCCATCAAGATCGCGCACCCACTGGCAGCGATGTTCGAGCCCGGCGAAGTTGCGCAGGGCCGAGAGCATGGCGTCGAACGGCAAGCCGACCGCATGCCCCAAGGCCAGCGCCGCCAGGGCGTTGGCCTGGTTGTGAGCGCCACGAACCTTCAGTTCGCGCACCGGCATCAGGTTCTGGAACTCGAAGGCGAGGTATTTTTCGCCGTTCTCTTCGCGCAGTCCGAAGCCTTTGAAATCAGGGACACCGAGGCCGAAGGTCCAGCACGGCAGGCCTTCGCCCATTAGCGGACGGGTCAACGCATCCTGGCGGTTGAACACCACTTGGCGGGCGCCGCGGAAGATCCGGTGCTTGGCCAGGTGATAAGCCGGCAGGCCGCTGTAGCGGTCCATGTGGTCTTCGCTGATGTTGAGCACGGTCGCCACTTCGGCGCCGAGATGGTCGGTGGTTTCAAGCTGGAAGCTGGACAGCTCCATGACGTACAACTCGATATCGTCATTGAGCAAGTCCAGCGCCGGCGTGCCCAGGTTGCCGCCCACGGCGACACGCTTGCCGGCGGCGGCAGCCATTTCGCCGACCAGGGTGGTCACGGTGCTCTTCGCGTTGGAGCCGGTGATGGCGATGATCGGTGCCTTGGCGTTGCGCGCAAACAGCTCGATGTCGCCGGACATCTTCACGCCACGGGCGGCCGCAGCCTGCAAGGCCGGGGTCGCCAGCGCCAGGCCGGGGCTCACGTAGAGTTCGTCGGCGCGGCACAGGAACTCGACGTCCAATTCGCCACAACGCACATCCACCTGCGGATAGTCACGGCGCAGCGTGGCCAGCTCAGGCGGATTTTCCCGCGTATCGGCCACGGCAAACGACACGCCCCGGCTCGCCAGGAAGCGAACCAGGGACATGCCGCTCTTGCCGAGGCCGACAACGATGCGGAAGTGGTCAGAAGCGATCAGGGACACTCGTTCTACCTCAGCTTCAGGGTGGCAAGGCCGATCAGCACCAGAATCACGGTGATGATCCAGAAACGGACGATCACGCGCGGCTCGGGCCAGCCCTTGAGTTCAAAGTGGTGGTGGATCGGCGCCATGCGGAATACACGGCGGCCGGTCAATTTAAAGGAGGCAACCTGAATGACGACTGACAGGGTCTCCATCACGAACACGCCGCCCATGATGAACAGGACGATTTCCTGGCGAACGATGACCGCGATGGTGCCCAGGGCCGCGCCCAGCGCCAGCGCGCCGACATCGCCCATGAAGACTTGCGCCGGGTAGGTGTTGAACCACAGGAAACCCAGGCCGGCACCGATCAGCGCACCGCAGAACACAATCAGCTCACCGGCGCCCGGAACGTAAGGGATCAGCAGGTATTCGGCGAACTTCACGTTACCCGACAGGTAGCAGAAGATCCCCAGTGCACCGCCGACCATCACCGTCGGCATGATCGCCAGGCCGTCGAGGCCATCGGTGAGGTTGACCGCGTTGCTCGAACCGACGATCACCAGGTAGGTCAGCACGATGAAGCCAGCGCCCAGCGGGATGCTGTAGTCCTTGAGCATCGGCAGGATCAGGGTGGTTTCCACCGGCGAGGCGGCGGTCATATAAAGGAAGATCGCCGCGCCGAGGCCGAACACCGACTGCCAGAAATATTTCCAGCGGCTTGGCAGACCACGGGAGTTCTTCTCAATGACCTTGCGGTAGTCGTCGACCCAGCCGATGGCGCCGAAGAACAGCGTCACCAGCAGCACGACCCAGACGTAACGGTTCGCCAGGTCGGCCCAGAGCAAGGTGCTGATGCCGATCGACGACAGGATCAGCGCGCCGCCCATGGTCGGCGTACCGGATTTGGACAGGTGCGATTGCGGGCCGTCGTTACGGACCGACTGGCCGATTTGCAGGCTCTGCAGGGTGCGGATCATCCACGGGCCCAGGAACAGCGACAACGACAACGCGGTCAGCACACCCAGGATCCCGCGCAGGGTCAGGTACTGGAAGACCGCGAAGCCTTTGTGGAACTGTTGCAGGTACTCCGCTAGCAGCAGCAGCATTAATGTTTCTCCATACGGGTGCCGCACAAAGCCGCGACGATGTTTTCCATCGCCGCACTGCGTGAGCCCTTGATCAATAAGGTGGTGTTCGGGTCTTGCTCGGCACCCAGGGCCTGGATCAGCTCGGCCTGAGTCGTGAAATGCTGTGCGTGCTCGCCAAACGCCGCGACCGCGTGGGCCATCATCGGGCCGACGGCGTACAGCGCATCGACCTTGCCACGCGCATACGCGCCGACATCGTGATGGCCTTGCTGCGCCCAGTCGCCCAGCTCACCGATGTCACCGAGCACCAGCACGGTGCGACCGGAGAAACCGGCGAGGATATCCACGGCCGCACACATCGACGTTGGGTTGGCGTTGTAGGTGTCGTCGATGACGCGCATGCCGTTGCTCGCCAGTTGCGCGACGGAACGCCCCTTGACCGGTTGGACCGCGTTCAACCCGGCGACGATGCCCGGTAGCGACACACCCAGTGCATGGGCGGCGGCGGCGGCAGCCAGGGCATTGGCAACGTTATGGGTGCCCAGCAGGTTCAACTGCACGCGCTCGGCACCGTCTGGGCCATGCAGGTTGAAGGCCGGGCAACCGCGGGCATCGCGGTCCAGGTCGCTGGCGTAGAAATTCGCAGCGAGGTTGCTCAGGGCAAAAGTCAGCACCTTGCGCTCGCCCGCACGGGTTTTCCAGATTTCGAAGGCCTTGTCGTCGAGATTCAGCACGGCGACGCCGTCGGCATCCAGCCCCTCGATGATCTCGCCCTTGGCCTCGACGATTTTTTCCGGGCCGCCGAACTCGCCGACGTGAGCGGTCCCGGCGTTGTTGAGCACCGCCACGTGGGGCTTGGTCATGCCGACGGTGTAGGCAATCTCGCCGAGCCGCGAAGCACCCAGTTCGATGACGGCGGCACTGTGCTCCGGCGCCAGTTCAAGCAGGGTCAACGGTACGCCGAGGTCGTTGTTCAGGTTGCCACGGGTCGCCAACACCGGACCGCGCGTGCGCAAGATACTGGCGAGCATTTCCTTGACCGTGGTCTTGCCGCTGGAGCCGGTGATGGCCGCGACCGGGTTGGCAAATGCCGCGCGATTCAGCGCACCGAGCTGGCCCAGGGCCTGGCGGGTGTCGCTGACCAGCAATTGTGGCAGCGTGCTGTTGGTCACCTCGCGCTCGACCAACGCCGCGACCGCGCCTTTGCCCGCCACTTCGTTCAGATAATCGTGGCCGTCGAAACGCGGCCCGGCCAGGGCGATGAACAACTGGCCCGGGGCGATCGCCCGGCTGTCGATGCTGACGCCGTTGAACGTGGCGTCCGCTGCGATCAGGCGCGCGCCCAGGGCGTTGGTCAGTTCGCTGAGTTTCAAGGCCTTAAGCATGGGCCACCTCCCATGCGGTCAGCGCGTGATCGGCTTCCACCAGATCGGAAAACCCGTGGCGCTCACCGTTGATTTCCTGGTAGTCCTCGTGCCCTTTGCCGGCCAGGACAATGACGTCATCCGCCGACGCACTGGCGATCAATTGGGCAATGGCCTGGCCGCGTCCGGCCACGAAGGTGACGTTATCCACCGCCGAGAAACCGGCACGGATATCGTCGAAAATCCGCAACGGGTCTTCGCTGCGCGGGTTGTCGTCAGTGACGAGGACACCATCGGCCAGCCGCTCTACGACCTCAGCCATCAACGGACGCTTGCCACGGTCACGATCACCGCCACAGCCGAACAGGCACAGCAACCGACCCTTGGCGTGAGGGCGCAACGCCGTAAGGACTTTTTCCAATGCGTCAGGGGTGTGGGCGTAATCGACCACCACCAGCGGCTGGGTGCCACCGCCCAAGCGCTGCATGCGCCCGGCCGGGCCTTCAAGCTTCGGCAAGACCTTGAGAATTTCATCCAGCGCGTAGTCCAACCCGAGCAAGGCGCCGACGGCGGCCAATACGTTGCTCAGATTGAAGCGACCCAGCAGGGTGCTGCGCAAATGGTGTTCACCCTGAGGGGTAACCAGCGTGGCGCGCACGCCTTCGTCATCGAACTGTGCCTGGCGTACATAAAGGTAGGCACTGGCGTCTTCCAGGCTGTAGGTGATCAACCGGGACTCGCGCTGCTCGGCGGCCAGTTGCCGACCGAACTCGTCATCGATATTGATGACCCGGCACTTCAGGTTGTTCCAGGCGAACAGCCGGGCCTTGGCCTCGCCGTAGGCCTGCATCGTGCCGTGGTAATCCAGGTGATCGCGGGACAGGTTGGTCAGCACCGCTACATCGAAGGCCAGCGCGGTGACCCGGCCTTGATCGAGACCGTGGGAAGAGACTTCCATCGCGACGGCCTTGGCCCCGGCCTTCTTCAGGTCTGCCAGGGTCGCTTGCACAGCGATCGGATTCGGCGTGGTGTGCAGCCCGCTTTGCAGGGCGCCGTGGAAACCATTGCCCAGGGTCCCGACGATGCCGCAATGCTGCCCGAGCAGATCCAGCGCCTGCGCCACCAGTTGGGTCACGCTGGTCTTGCCGTTGGTGCCGGTCACCCCAATCAGGTTCAGGTGACGGCTCGGCTCGCCATAAAAGCGTCCGGCAATATCCGACAACTGCGCCGCCAGCCCCTTGACCGGAATCAGCGGGACGTCGGTGATCGGCAGCACGGTTGCGCCGTTCACTTCATAGGCCACGGCGGCCGCTCCGCGTTTCAACGCGTCGGCAATGTGGTCGCGGCCATCGAAACGGGCTCCCGGCACGGCCAGGAACAGGTCACCGGCGCGCACGTCACGGCTGTCGAGGGCCAGCTCGCGAATCAGCAGGTCATGACCGGCGTGGGCAAAAATCTTGTTCAGGCTCAGGGACATCAGCCACGCCCTCCGTCAGCTTTCAATGGAACGACCGGGGCGGTACTCGCCTGCTGGGTCGGCGGCAGGTTATCCGGGGTAACGTTCATCAGGCGCAGGGTGCCGGACATCACTTTGCTGAACACCGGCGCGGAAACCAGGCCACCGAAGTAACCGGCCTTGCTCGGTTCGTCGATGACCACCACGATGGCGTAGCGCGGGTCGCTCATCGGACCGAAGCCGGCGAACAGCGAACGATAGGAGTTTTCGGCATAGCCCTTGGTGCCCACGGACGTCTTGCGGGCCGTACCCGACTTGCCGGCGACGTGATAGGCCGGCACCTGGGCGCGATAGACACCGCGCGGGGCCTCGATCACCTGTTGCAGCATGCCCTGCATGGTCTTGGCGACGTTTTCCGGGATGACCTGGGTCGTCTGCGGCGCCTTGTCAGTCTTGATCAGCGTCAGCGGTGCGATACGCCCGTTGTTGGCCAACGCGGAAAACGCGTGGACGAGCTGGATCGCGGTTACGGAAACACCGTAGCCGTACGACAACGTGGCGGTTTCAGCCTTGCGCCAGTCACGGTAGTTCGGCAGGTTGCCGACGCGCTCGCCCGGGAAGCCCAGGCCGGTGTCCTGGCCAAGGCCGATTTTCTGGGCCAGGCGATAGATCGTCTCGCCGCCGATGTCGAAGGCGATCTTGCTCATGCCAACGTTACTGGAGTTGATCAGGATGCCGGTCAGGTCGAGCACTGGCCCTTCGGTCTTGGACACGTCGCGAATGGTGTACTTGCCGATCTGCAGGGTGCCGGGGTACACCTCGACGGTGTCGCTCGGTTTCCAGCGCCCGGTTTCAAGAGCGGCGGCCATGGACACCGCCTTCATGGTCGAGCCCGGCTCGAACACGTCGATCATGGCGCGGTTGCGCATCATCGCCGGTTGCAGGTTGCGGCGATTGTTCGGGTTGTAGGTCGGCTGGTTGACCATGGCCAGGATCTCGCCGGTCTTCACGTCCATGATCACCAGGCTGCCGGCCTTGGCACCGTTCTCGACGATGGCATTGCGCAACTCGCGGTTGGCCAGGTATTGCAGGCGCAGGTCAATGGACAACGCCAAGGGCTTGCCGGCCTTGGCGTTTTTGGTGACTTGGACATCCTTGATCAACCGACCGCGTCGGTCCTTGATGACCTGGCGCTTGCCGGCGACCCCGGCGAGCCATTCGTCATAGGCCAGCTCGACCCCTTCCCGCCCTCGATCATCGATGTCGGTAAACCCGACCATGTGGGCGGTGACTTCGCCGGCCGGGTAGAAACGCCGGAACTCTTCGATGCCATAAACGCCCGGCACTTTCAGATCGAGCACACTCTGGCCCTGCTCGGGGGTCAACCCGCGCACCAGATAGATGAATTCTTTATTGGCCTGGGCTTCAAGCCGTTCAGCCAGGGCCTTTGGATCCTGGCCTAGAGCGGCAGCCAGCGCAGGCCACTTTTCCTTGGCTTGCTGCATTTCCTTGGCGTTCGCCCACAAGGTCGTCACCGGCGTACTCACGGCCAACGGTTCGCCGTTGCGGTCGGTGATCAGGCCACGGTGGGCCGGGATCGGAATGTGACGCACGCTACGGGCGTCGCCCTGGCCCTTGAGGAAATCACGGTCGACCACTTGCAAGTCGATGATGCGCCACGAAATCGCCGCGACCATGATGCCGAGCAAGCCCAGGACCAGGCGGAACCGCCACGGGAAGAGTGCCCCTTCGAGCTTCATCATGGCGCCACCATCTGCACTTCGGCGGCACCGGGGATGCGCATCTTCAGTTGTTCAGTGGCCAGCACTTCGATACGACTGTGGGCGGTCCAGGTGCTTTGCTCCAGGATCAACCGACCCCACTCGGCCTGCGCCTTGTCGCGCACGCTCAGTTCGTTGTAAAGGGTATTGAGCAACTGGCGATTCCAGTGCGCGCTGTAAGACACGGCAATGGCCGACACGAGCACGCCGATAAACAGCAGCAGCATGAAAAAGCTGCCGCCCGGCAGGGGCTTGGCGAAGAGCTTGCTCACCGCAACTTCTCCGCAACACGCATGACCGCACTACGGGCACGTGGATTGGCCTTGAGCTCGGCCTCGGAGGCGAACTGCGCTTTGCCGTGAACCTTGATTTTCGGTACGAAAGCCTCGAAACGTACCGGCAGGTTGCGCGGCAGGTTATCGGCTTCGCCTTTGGTGAGCTTGCGCATGAACAGTTTGACGATACGGTCTTCCAGGGAGTGGAAGCTGATCACCACCAGGCGACCACCCACCTCCAGCGCTTCAAGGGCGGCATCAAGGCCAGCCTCGAGATCACCCAACTCGTTGTTGACGTGAATGCGCAGGCCTTGGAAAGCTCGGGTTGCCGGATTCTTGCCTTTTTCCCAGGCAGGGTTGGCCACTTTCAGTACTTCGGCCAAGTCACCGGTACGCTCGAACGGCTTGATGTCACGACGCTCGACCACGGCACGCGCCATGCGACCGGAGAAACGCTCTTCGCCGTACTCCTTGAAGACACGGGCGATTTCTTCCACCGGGGCGGTATTGACGAATTCGGCGGCGCTGATGCCGCGGGACGGGTCCATACGCATGTCCAGCGGACCGTCATTGAGGAAACTGAAGCCGCGCTCAGGATCGTCCAGCTGCGGCGAAGAGACGCCGAGATCCAGCAGCACGCCGCTGATCTTGCCGGCCAAGCCGCGCTGTTCGACTTCCGCACCCAGCTCGGCAAAGCTGCGCTGCACAACGACAAAGCGGCCGTCTTCGGCCGCCAGCGCTTGCCCGGTGGCAATCGCTTGAGGATCCTTGTCGAACCCCAGTAACCGACCGCCCGGCCCGAGCAGGCTGAGGATCAGCCGGCTGTGTCCGCCACGTCCGAACGTGCCGTCCAGATAGCAGCCATCAGGACGTACGGCGAGAGCCTCGACGGCTTCGTCAAGCAGTACGGTGATGTGGTTAAAGCCGCTATCAATAGTCACAGGATCAAATCACGCAGTTCATCAGGCATGGCGCCCGGTTGTTGAATAGCAGCAAGGTCAGCGGCGGAAACCGCATTCCAGGCATCTTCGTCCCACAGCTGGAACTTGTTCAGTTGGCCCACCAGCATCGCGCGCTTGTCCAACTTGGCATATTCGCGCAGGCGCGGCGGCACCAGGAAACGACCGCTGCCGTCGAGTTCGAGGTCGACGGCATTACCGATCAGCAAGCGTTGCAGGCGGCGGTTTTCTTCTCGCAACGAAGGCAATGCGCGCAGTTTGGTTTCGATGATTTCCCACTCATCCAGAGGGTAAACGCACAAACATGGATCAACAGCGTCGATCGTGACGATTAACTGCCCGGAACTTCGCGAAACGAGCTCGTCACGATACCGGCTGGGCATGGCGAGCCGGCCTTTTGCATCGAGACTGATTGCGTTAGCTCCGCGAAACACGTCAGCGTTTCTCCACTTTTTGGCGTTTTACCTTCAAAAAAACCCACTTCATGCCACTTTCCGCCACTTGCGCACACTATAGGAATGCGCCCACCGCACCGTCAAGGCGCGTAATGAAGGAAAAGCCTTATAGATCGGAGATTTAGGAGCGTTTCAGGAGGGGTAACAAGAATCTGACGTAGGAAAATTCGCCTCAACTCAAAGCAGCACAGGAGGCTGCGCGCACAAGTTAAAGTGATTTGTTAAGAGTAAGATTTTTTTGGTATTAGGAATGGCTTCTGCCAGTGATTCCGGCAGGGAGGGAAAAAGGTGGAGAGTCGATCTGTAAGCCGGGTTCTGTCTTGAACAGTCATTCGTCTACGATGGCCATCACTGGACATCTTTAGCAACCTACCCGGTCCCAGCGCGGGCCACGCCTTGGGACCCTATTTGGTCTTGCTCCAAGTGGGGTTTACCTAGCCACGAACTGTTGCCAGCCGTGCGGTGCGCTCTTACCGCACCTTTTCACCCTTACCGGCGCCGAAGCGCTTAGGCGGTTATTTTCTGTGGCACTTTCCGTAGGCTCACGCCTCCCAGGCATTACCTGGCACTTCGCCCTATGGAGCCCGGACTTTCCTCCCCCCCCTAATTTTCATAGAGGGCAGCGACTGTCCGATCGACTCTCCGCCGCGAAGGTTAACGGTAGAGCGGCTCAAGAACAAGCGATAAAAGCCCATGGCCAGCCCGATGCGCCGGTTTCATTGGCCCTTCTGTTTTTCCAGCGCGACCTGATACAGCACATTCTTGCGCTCGCCGGTGATCTGCGCCGCGAGGGCTGCGGCCCGCTTGAGCGGCATTTCCTCCAGCAACAGGTCGAGAATGCGCATTGCCTCGGCGCTGACCGCGTCTTCGCTTTCAGGCGGAGTCCAGCCCGCCACCAGCACGACACACTCACCACGCTGTTGATTACTGTCGCCTTCGACGAAGGCTCGCAGCTCCGCCAACGGCAGGCCCTTGAGGGTTTCGAACGTCTTGGTCAACTCCCGGGCCAGCAGCGCCTGGCGCTCGGGACCGAACACCTGCTCCATGTCTTGCAGGCACTCCAGAATGCGGTGCGGCGCCTCATAGAAGATCAGCGTGCGCGGTTCTTCCTTTATAGCCTCCAGGCGCGCCCGCCGCCCGACCGCCTTGGCTGGCAGGAAACCTTCGAAGATGAAACGGTCCGACGGCAAGCCGGCCGCCGACAGCGCCGCGATCAATGCGCAAGCCCCGGGCACCGGCACCACATTGATACCAGCAGCACGCGCCTGGCGTACCAGGTGATAACCCGGATCGGAAATCAGCGGCGTGCCCGCATCGGAAATCAGCGCCACGTTATCGCCTGCCAGCAGGCGGGTGATGAAACGACTGCCCTCGTCCCGCTCGTTATGTTCGTGACATGCCGCCAATGGCGTGGAAATCCCGAAATGCTGCATCAGGCGCTGGGAGTGACGCGTGTCTTCAGCTGCGATCAGGGCGACTTCCCGCAGAATTTTCAGCGCCCGGGCACTGATATCGTCCAGGTTGCCGATGGGGGTCGCCACCACGTAAAGCGAGCCAGCAGCGGAATTCAAAGCACCTGGAGCAGTCAAAACGCGTACCTCATGATCGGTAAAAACCGCCATTGTAGCGTGTAGCGGCGGTCTCGGCTGTTCGCAGTACCGGGTAGCCTGGGGCAGTACTGCTTACGTGAGAATGTACGCAAGCCATTGTGGCGAGGGAGCTTGCTCCCGCTCGGCTGCGCAGCAGTCGTAAAAATCTGACAGCCAAATCTTGATGTACCGCGCTGGATGGTTTTGGGGCCGCTACGCAGCCCAGCGGGAGCAAGCTCCCTCGCCACAGGGGTCAATGCCAGTCTTTTATGCTGCGCCGCACTCTTTGAAATACCTAAATTGATCGATTCACACCACTAACATCGCGCCCCGGCCAGCGCTTGGGTACAATTCGACGCTAATTTGATCTCGTATCAGGAACATTTACATGATCGCTTGCCTGCGGCTGCTCTCCGCCCTCTGCCTCGCTGCCCTCCTGGCCGCTTGCGCCAGCTCGCCCTCGTCCAGCCTTGGCGAACTTCCACGGACCCCGGATGCCAGTATCGAGCAATTGCTCGAACAGGCCACCCAAAGCAAAAACCCGGAAAAAGCTGCCCTGCTGCGCCTGAGTGCCGCAGACCTGGCCTACCGTCAAGGCAATGCTGGCCAGTCCGCACAGATCCTGCAACAGGTGCCGATGGAGTCACTCAAGCCCGGCCAACAGATCTTCGCCAGCACGCTGTCGGCCGAACTGGCCATGACACGCAACCAGCCCAAGGCTGCCCTGGCTTCGCTGAACCATCCGAGCCTGCAACACCTGAGCGAAATGCCGGTGGAGCAGCAGGTCCGCACCGGCACCGTCCGTGCTCGCGCCCTTGAAGCCGATGGCCAGACCCTGGCCGCTGCCAAGGAGCGGATCTTTATCGCCCCACTGCTGGAAGGCGAAGCGGCGGCAAAAAACCATGAGGCGATCTGGACCCTGATCGCCTCGCTGCCTACCGATCAACTGCAGCCGACCACCACCGATGACCTCGGCGGCTGGTTGAGCCTGGCCAAGGCCGTGAAAACCGCCGGCACCCTGGAACAGCAACAGGCGGCGATCGATAGCTGGCGCGAACAGAACCCGAAACATCCGGCCGCGCTTCAATTGCCGACGCCACTGGTCAAGCTCAAGGAGCTGGCGAGCCAGCCATTGAGCAAGATCGCCTTGCTGCTGCCGCAGAACGGCCCGCTTGCCTCGGTCGCCAAGGCCTTGCGTGATGGCTTCATGGCCGCGCACTACCAGGCCCAAACGGCCGGGCAGAAGCCGCCAAGCATCCAGATCTATGACAGCGCCAGCCTGACCTCGATGGATGAGTTCTATCGCAAGGCCCAGGCTGACGGTGTGCAGCTGGTAGTCGGCCCGCTGGAAAAACCATTGGTCAAGCAGATCAGCATGCGCCCACAACTGCCGATCACCACCTTGGCGCTGAACTACAGCGAAGGCGAACAAGGCCCACCCCAACTGTTCCAGTTCGGCCTGGCGCCGGAAGACGAAGCCCGCGAAGTGTCCCGTCGCGCCCGCGCCGACGGCCTCCATCGTGCCGCCGCCATGGTGCCGAAAGGCGAATGGGGCGATCGTGTATTGAAGGCCTTCAGCCAGGATTGGCAGGCCAACGGCGGGACCATCGTTGCGATCGAGCGTGTCGACCAACCCGTGCAACTGGCCCAGCAGATCGCCGACATGTTCCAACTGCGCCAGAGTGAAGGTCGCGCCAAGAGCCTGCAGAACACGGTAGGCACCACGGTCGCTGCCCAGCCGTCTCGTCGCCAGGACATCGAGTTCATTTTCCTCGCATCGACGCCACAGCAGGCCCAGCAGATCAAGCCAACCCTGAACTTCCAGTACGCTGGCGACGTGCCAGTCTATGCAACGTCTTCGGTGTTCAGCGTCAGCGGCGACCAGAACCAGTACAACGACATGAATGGCGTGCGCTTCTGCGAAACACCATGGCTGCTCGACGCCAACGACCCACTGCGCCAACAAGTGACTGCACAATGGCCCCAGGCCGGTGGCAGCCTGGGCCGATTGTATGCGATGGGTGCCGACGCCTATCGCCTCGCTCCGCGCCTGGGCCAACTCAAGACGCTTCCGGACAGCCGCATCGAAGGCCTTTCAGGCAGCCTGGCGATCTCGCCGACCCAGCGCGTGCAACGTCAATTGCCGTGGGCCCAGTTCGTCAATGGCCAGGTGCAGCGCCTGCCGGACACCCAGCGCTGATGCCCGATCGATCACACTTGCAAAGCGGAAAGGATGCCGAGGGCCACGCCCTCGCGCATCTGCAGCAACAAGGCCTGCGCCTGCTGGCGCAGAACTGGTTATGCAAGCGCGGCGAGCTGGATCTGGTCATGCTTGACGGCGATACAGTAGTATTCGTCGAGGTCCGCTATAGGAAAAATACCCAATGGGGTGGCGCGCTCGACAGCGTTGACGAGCGCAAACGCCGAAAGCTGGTTTTCGCCGCGCAGTATTTCCTGCAAAGCGAGTCTCGCTGGGCCGATCATCCCTGCCGCTTCGACGTGGTTGCCATCGACAGCAGCGTCGACCAGTTGAACTGGCTGCAGAATGCCTTCGACAGTTGAGCCCAGCCGAGCCGGACACCCCCACTTAACTTTTTTGCTCTTTGCTTTGCGCGCCGCACATGCCTGTGCCGATAAGTCGCGCTACTTAAGGTCACACAGATGGACATGCAATCGCGAATCCGCCAGCTTTTTCAGGCCAGCATCGACACCAAGCAACAGGCGATGGACGTACTTGCACCGCACATCGAGCAAGCCAGCCAAGTGATGGTCAACGCCCTGCTCAACGAGGGCAAGATGCTCTCATGCGGCAACGGCGGCTCCGCCGGCGATGCCCAGCACTTCTCCTCGGAGCTGCTCAACCGTTTCGAACGCGAGCGCCCGAGCCTGCCGGCCATCGCGCTGACGACCGACAGCTCGACGATCACCTCGATTGCCAATGACTACAGCTACAACGAAGTCTTCTCCAAGCAGATCCGCGCCCTCGGCCAGCCCGGCGATGTGCTTCTGGCGATTTCCACCAGCGGTAACTCGGCCAATATTATTCAAGCGATCCAGGCCGCACATGATCGCGAAATGATTGTCGTAGCATTGACCGGTCGCGACGGCGGCGGCATGGCATCCCTGCTCTTGCCCGAAGATGTCGAGATTCGCGTACCAGCCAATGTCACCGCACGTATCCAGGAAGTCCACCTGCTGGCGATCCACTGCCTTTGCGACTTGATCGACAGCCAACTGTTCGGGAGTGAAGAATGACCCCTAATCGCCTAGGCCTTCTGGCCCTGACCCTGTGCCTCGGCATCAGCGGCTGCACATCGGTGGTTAACGCCAGCCGGGAAAAGCCGATTGAAGATGACCGCGGCACCCGCACCTTCGGCAGCAAGATCGATGACTCGCTGATCGAAACCAAAGTTGGCGTGAACATCGCCAAGGCCGACCCGGACCTGGACAACAACTCGCACATCGTCGTCACCAGCTTCAACGGTGTCGTACTGCTGGCCGGCCAGACGCCACGCGCCGACCTCAAGGCCAAGGCCGAACAGGAAGCCAGCGCCGTGCAGCGGGTCAAGACCGTGCATAACGAACTGCAGGTCCTCCAGCCCTCCTCCCTGCTGGCGCGCCAGAACGATGCCTGGCTGACGACCAAGATCAAGACGCAGATGTTGACCGACGCCAGCATTCCAGGATCGCGCATCAAGGTTGTAACCGAGAACGGGATCGTCTATCTGCTGGGGCTGCTGACCAAACAGGAGGCTGCGCAGGCGACCAACCTGGTGCAGGGTGTGTCTGGGGTGCAGAAGATTGTGAAGTTGTTTGAGTACATTGATTGATATAAGTGCTCGTAAAAAAACGGCGCTTTTCCTGAAAAGGAAAGCGCCGTTTTTTTATGTATCATTTGAGACTTGGATCGGCGCGCACCCCGCTCTTGCCCTTGATCTTGATCTTGATCTTGATCTTGATCTTGCTTTGGACTTTGATCTTCGACGCCCCGTTAACCACGATGGCCGAACGCAGGCGTTGCGCAGTGGGCATCCCGGCATGGATGCCGGGATAGCCGCGCTGGGCCATGGATGGCCCTTCGCGGCGGGCCCACGGAGCAATGCCGGAGTGAGGGCATGCCGAGCCTCGGCGAGGCACCGAGTGGTGGGGCAAGCCTTTTTGCTTACTTTTTTGGCGTCTGAAAAAGTGAGCCGCCGTAAGGGCGGAACCATAAGCCGCCGTTACCGCAGCAACGGATATACACACCGACTACGACAAAAAAATGCCCGCATCTCACGATACAGGCATTTTCTTCACCAAGTTGCAGGCTATCGCACACTCAATGACTGGCACATATCTGTAGCCTACTTCACCACCTTCAAGCTCGGCCGCCCGGTAGGCCGTGGCGGTTCGTCATCCGGTGGCGGAATGTCATCATCCGCCTCGAACTCTTCTTCGCCATCCAACGGCACTTCCAACTCGAACACCATGCCCTGCCCGTTCTCCCGAGCATAAATCCCCAGGATCGAAGCAATCGGCACATAAAGCGTATGCGGTACCCCGCCAAAACGCCCCTCGAAGCTGACCGCATCGTTGTCCATGTGCAGATGACGCACAGCGGCCGGCGACACGTTCAAGACAATCTGCCCGTCATTGGCAAAACCCTGCGGCACCTGTACCGATGGATACTCGGCGTTAACCAGCATGTGCGGGGTGCAATCGTTGTCCACAATCCACTCGTAGAGCGCGCGGACCAGATAAGGTCGACTGGAGTTCATAGCGGCTCCCTAAGCCTTAGCGCATGTCGCGTTCGACGCCAGACAGACTCGCCTGGAAAGCCTCACGCGCAAATTGGCGCTCCATATAATCAAGCAGCGGCTTGGCGGGCCGCGGCAGTTCGATACCCAGGATCGGCAAACGCCAGAGTATGGGCAATAGGCAGCAATCCACCAGACTTTGTTCCTCACTGAGGAAAAACGGCTTGTCGACAAACAGCGGCGACACGCCCGTCAGGCTTTCGCGCAGCTCCTTGCGCGCCACGACCCGTGCCGGCTCCTTCGTTCGAGGATCCAGGATCAGGTCCACCAACCCGCACCAGTCACGCTGGATGCGGTGAATGAGCAAACGACTGTTCGCACGCGCAACGGGGTACACCGGCAGCAAAGGCGGATGTGGATAACGCTCATCCAGGTATTCCATCACCACAGTCGATTCCCACAACGCCAGGTCGCGATCGACCAGGGTGGGCAGGCTGCCGTAAGGGTTCACCTCGATCAGCTTCGGCGGCTGACGGCCCGCTTCGACGTAAATGATCTCGGCGCTGACACCCTTCTCGGCCAGTACGATACGTACCCGGTGGGAATAGTGGTCGGCGGGGTCGGAGTAACAGGCCAACCGATTGGTCACGCCCATGGCGATCCTCCTCGCTTGTTGAAATTATCGAAAAACGGAAAAACGAGCGCGCCCAGAGGGCGTCTCCCGTAACCACCTGGCCGACCAGGCTCGTTACACCTTCAGAGACGCCCTTGGGCGCGCACGATTAACAGCAACGGCTTACAGCTTTATCAATGAACGTCTTTCCAGTATTCACGCTTGAGCAGATATGCGAATACGAAGAAGAACGCCAGGTACAGCAAGACATACGTACCGATGCGCTGATGCTCCAGCTTCACCGGGTTGGCCGAGTAGGCCAGGAAGGTCACAAGGTTCTTGACCTTCTCGTCAAACTGCTCAGGCGTCAGGGTGCCGGAGTTCGGCACGATGGTCAGCTGGTCGCAGGCTTCATGGGTCAAGGCCGTGCCGGTCAGCGGATCATACTGCTTCTTGCCGTGTTCGACGATCTGAACCTGTTTGCAGCCTACCACCTGGCGACCCTGGAGGCCGACCAGGACGTTCGGCATGCCGACGTTCGGGAAGACCTTGTTGTTCACGCCCCATGGACGCGCAGGATCTTCATAGAACGAGCGCAAGTAGCCATAGAGCCAGTCGGTGCCACGCACGCGCGCCACCAGGGTCAGGTCGGGCGGCGCTGCACCGAACCAGGTCTTGGCGTCCGCAGGCTGCATGCCGATGGTCATGTGGTCACCCAGCTTGGCACCGGTGAACACCAGTTTCTCGAGCATCATTTCATGGGGGATGCCCAGGTCATCGGCCACACGCTCGTAGCGCTGGAACTTGGCACTGTGGCAACCCATGCAGTAGTTGGCGAACGTACGCGCGCCGTCCTGCATGGCTGCTTTGTCGGAAACGTCGATGTCGACCTTTTCCAGCTCCGGACCACCGTGTTCAGCCGCGAAGGACAGTACAGGCATGGCAGCAAGAATCAGTACAGCAAATAGCTTTTTCATCAGCCAGTCACCCTTTCCGGAACCGGTTTGGTCTTCTCGAGCCTGGTATAGAAAGGCATCAGAATGAAGTAGGCGAAGTAAAGGAACGTGCAAACCTGCGAGAGCAACGTACGCCCCGGTGTCGGCGCCAGTACGCCCAGCACCCCCAGGATCACGAACGAGATGCAGAACACCACCAGCCAGATCTTGCTCAGCCAGCCTTTATAGCGCATCGACTTGACGGGGCTGCGGTCCAGCCACGGCAGGACGAACAGCACGGCGATGGCTGCGCCCATGGCGATCACACCCAGCAGCTTGTCCGGAATCGCCCGCAGGATTGCGTAGAACGGTGTGAAGTACCAGACCGGCGCAATGTGTTCTGGGGTCTTGAACGCGTTCGCCTGCTCGAAGTTCGGCTTCTCTAGGAAGTAACCGCCCATTTCCGGGAAGAAGAACACGATGGAGCAGAAGATGAACAGGAAGACCACCACGCCGACGATGTCTTTCACGGTGTAGTACGGGTGGAAGGCAATGCCGTCCAGCGGTACGCCGTTCTCGTCCTTGTGCTTCTTGATGTCCACGCCATCCGGGTTGTTCGAACCCACTTCGTGCAGCGCCAGGATGTGCAGCACCACCAGGCCGAGGATCACGATCGGCAGCGCCACGACATGCAGGGCGAAGAAGCGGTTCAGGGTGATACCCGAGATGAGATAGTCACCACGAATCCACTGGGTCAGGTCGTCGCCGATGACCGGGATCGCACCGAACAGCGAGATGATCACCTGGGCGCCCCAGTAGGACATCTGGCCCCAAGGCAGCAGATAGCCCATGAAGGCTTCAGCCATCAGCGCCAGGTAGATCAGCATGCCGAAGACCCACACCAGCTCACGCGGCTTCTGGTACGAACCGTAGAGCAGGCCACGGAACATGTGCAGGTAGACCACGATGAAGAACGCCGAAGCGCCGGTGGAGTGCAGCAGGCGCAGGATCGAGCCGTACTCGACGTCGCGCATGATGTATTCGACGGAGGCAAATGCTTCCTCCGCCGACGGGGTGTAGCTCATGGTCAGCCAGACACCGGTGACGATCTGGTTGACCAGAACGAGCAATGCGAGGGAACCAAAAAAGTAGAAGAAGTTGAAGTTCTTCGGGGCGTAATACTTGCTGAGATGGTCTTCCCACATCTTGGTCGCGGGAAAGCGCGCATCAACCCAATCCATAAGTTTGCTCATCACGCTTTCTCCGTGTCGACGCCGATGACGATGACATCATCCGACTCATAGGAATGCGGGGGAACTGGCAGGTTCAGGGGTGCAGGCTGGGATTTGTAGACGCGACCCGCCAGGTCATAGTGGGAGCCGTGGCATGGGCAGAAATAGCCACCTACCCAATCCTTGCCCAGGTCGGCAGGGGCCACTTCGGGACGGAACGTTGGCGAGCAACCCAGGTGCGTGCAGATCCCGATCAGCAGCAGGACTTCCGGCTTGATCGATCGCGTTTCAGGGTTGACGTATTCCGGTTGGACCGAGTTCTTGGAAGAGGGATCGGACAGCTGGCCCTCGATCTTTTTCAGATTCCCCAGGATCTCCTCTGTACGGCGGACGATGAACACCGGCTGACCGCGCCACTCAGCAATCATCTGCTGGCCTGGCTCGATCTTGCTGACATTCACTTTCACCGGTGCACCTGCGGCTTTCGCCTTGGCGCTGGGAAACCATGACCCCACGAACGGGACCGCAGCCCCCACCGCTCCTGCAGCACCCACCACGGATGTGGCTGCTACCAGGAAGCGACGCCGGCCTGCATTCACGCCGTCATTGCTCATTCAGTCCTCTCCCATCAGCTTTGTGGCCTGTTAGATCAGGCGTCTACTAAGTAAAAATCTGAACTTATAAAAATTTTGCCGAATGGTAATGAAAAGCCCCAATTCTGACAAGGTAATTACCATGCGGCCAAACCGCCAAGCCTTGTAGTATAGGGGCTCTACGAATGTGGCAAGTTGTCACAGAGCAATTATTTCGCACATAAAAAAACGCCCAGCTCCGTGAGGAACTGGGCGCCTTTTGAACGCGGAAGCGAAATTAACGCTTCGAGTACTGCGGACGCTTACGCGCTTTACGCAGACCGACTTTCTTACGTTCAACTTCGCGAGCATCGCGAGTTACGAAGCCAGCTTTACGCAGGGCGCTGCGCAGAGTTTCGTCGTAATCCATCAGGGCGCGAGTGATGCCGTGGCGGATTGCGCCAGCCTGGCCACTTACACCACCACCGATAACGGTGACGTAGATGTCGAATTTTTCGACGGTCTCGGTCAGTTCCAGCGGCTGACGAACTACCATGCGGGCAGTTTCGCGGCCGAAGAAGTTATCCAGGGAGCGGTTGTTGATGGAGATGTTACCAGTGCCCGGACGCAGGAAAACGCGTGCGGTTGCAGTCTTGCGACGGCCAGTGCCGTAATTTTGAGTCGCCGACATAATGAACTATTCCGTTAAAACTTCAGTTCTTGGGGCTGCTGAGCAGTATGAGGGTGAGCAGCGCCCGCATAAACCTTCAGCTTACGATACATGTCGCGACCCAGTGGGTTCTTAGGCAGCATGCCTTTAACCGCGGTCTCGATCACGCGCTCAGGGGCTTTGGCGATCAGCTTTTCGAAGTTGATCGACTTGATGCCGCCAGGAAAACCGGAGTGGGAGTAGTACATTTTGTCAGTGGTTTTAGCGCCAGTAACACGTACTTGCTCGGCATTGATCACGACGATGTAGTCACCGGTGTCAACGTGAGGGGTGTACTCAGGCTTGTGCTTGCCACGCAGACGGCTCGCGATTTCGGTGGCCAGACGACCCAGGGTCTGACCAGCAGCGTCGACGACAAACCAGTCGCGCTTTACTGTTTCCGGTTTAGCAGTAAAAGTTTTCATTCTTTATAGCCTCAGGGGCCGCCCTGTAAATTAGACGGCGGATCTTACTGAATAGTGCGTACTTTGACAAGTCAAAGGCAGCCGGATACAGACGCTTTCGGGGGCTCGGGTCGGCGCGTCCGTTCAACGGCAAGATTCTTCGGCGGCGGCGCATCACTTCCACTGCAGAAAGAGGTGCGCAATTATGCAGATTGCGAAAAATATTTCAACCTGCTTTTATGATTGTTTTGCCCAAGGAGTCCCCGATGGACTATCGCAAGCTAGGCCGTACCGATCTGAACGTCAGCGCCCTGTGCCTCGGAACCATGACCTGGGGCGAGCAGAACAGCGAGGCAGAGGCGTTCGCCCAGATCGAACGCGCCAAGGGGGCCGGGATCAATTTTCTCGACACCGCCGAGATGTACCCTGTGCCGCCGAAGGCCGAGACCTACGCCACTACCGAGCGCTACATCGGCAATTACTTCAAGAGCCGTGGCGACCGCGCCGACTGGATCCTGGCCAGCAAGATCGCCGGCCCCGGCAACACCATCGACTACATCCGCGACAAGAACCTCAAGCACAACCGCCGACACATCGTCGAAGCCCTGGACGCCAGCCTCAAGCGCCTGCAGACCGACTGGATCGATCTTTACCAGCTGCACTGGCCGGAGCGCAGCACCAATTTCTTTGGCCAGTTGGGCTACACCCACAAGGCCGACGAAGATTTCACGCCGCTGGAGGAAACCCTCGAAGCCCTCGACGAACAAGTCCGCGCAGGCAAGATCCGCCACATCGGCCTGTCCAACGAAACGCCGTGGGGCACCATGAAGTTCCTCGCCCTGGCCGAAGCCCGTGGCTGGCCACGTGCGGTGTCGATCCAGAACCCGTACAACCTGCTCAACCGCAGCTTTGAAATCGGCCTGGCGGAGATTGCCATCCGCGAACAGTGTGGCCTGTTGGCCTATTCGCCGCTGGCGTTCGGCTTCCTGTCGGGTAAATATGAGAACGGCGCACGCCCCGCCAAGGGCCGCCTGACGCTGTACAGCCGCTTCATGCGCTACTTCAACCCGCAGTCGGAAGCGGCTTGCAGTCGCTATGTCGCCCTGGCCCGCGAACATGGGCTGGACCCGGCGCAGATGGCCTTGGCGTTCGTCACCCAGCAGCCGTTCGTGACCAGCAACATCATCGGCGCCACCACGCTGGAGCAACTGGACAGCAACATCGCCAGCTTCGACCTGAAACTGTCGGATGAAGTGTTGGCGGGGATCGAGGCGATTCACAAGGACCAGCCGAACCCGGCGCCCTGATCCATAGGCCTCATCGCGAGCAAGCTCGCTCCCATAGGGGGGCTGTGCTGATCACGAATATACGATCAGGCACAAATCCCCTGTGGGAGCGAGCTTGCTCGCGATAGCCGACTCAAACCCACCCCCTTATCAAAGCGACCGCGCAATGATCTCCTTCATGATCTCATTGGTCCCGGCATAGATCCGCTGTACCCGCGCATCCGCCCACGCCCGGGCAATCGGGTATTCCCACATGAAACCGTAGCCGCCATGCAACTGCACGCACTCGTCGAGCACCTTGCACTGCAGGTCGGTGCCCCAGTATTTGGCCATCGCCGCCGTCGGCACATCGAGCTTGCCTTGCAGGTGCAGCTCCAGGCAACGATCGACGAAGACCCGGCCGATCTGGATCTCGGTGGCCATTTCCGCGAGCTTGAAACGGGTGTTCTGGAAATCGGCGATGGACTTGCCGAATGCCTTGCGGTCGCGGGTGTAGTCCAACGTCCATTGCAATGCCGCTTCGGCCGAGGCCAGGCCACCGATGGCGACAGTCAGGCGCTCCTGGGGCAGTTCCTGCATCAGGTAGGCGAAGCCCATTCCAGTCTGCCCCAAGAGGTTTTCCATCGGCACCCGCACGTCCTGAAAGAACAATTCCGACGTGTCCTGGGCCTTCATCCCGACTTTTTCCAGGCGCTTGCCTTTCTCGAAGCCCGGCGTGCCCGCTTCCACCAGGAACAGGCTAGTGCCCTTGGCGCCCGCCTTCGGGTCAGTCTTGGCAACGACGATGACCAGGTCCGCAAGGAAGCCATTGGTGATGAACGTCTTCGAGCCGTTGATGACGTATTCGTCACCGTCCAGCACTGCCGTGGTCTTCACCCCCTGCAGGTCCGATCCCGCGCCCGGCTCGGTCATGGCGATGGCCGTGACCATTTCACCGGACACCAGTTTCGGCAGGTACTTGTGTTTCAACGCCTCGCTGCCGTAATGCAGGATGTACGGCGCGACGATATCGGAGTGCAACGAGAAGCCGATCCCGGTCAGCCCCAGGCGGCCGATCTCCTCGATCACCACGGCGCTGTAGAGGAAATCTGCATCCAGCCCGCCGTAGGCCTCTGGAAGGTGTGAGCACAACATGCCCGCCTCCCCTGCTTTGTTCCAGAGCTTACGATCGACATGCCCCTGTTTTTCCCACTGGCTGTGGTACGGCACGGCTTCTTTTTCAAGGAAGGTTCGTACAGTGTCTCGGAACAATTCGTGCTCTGGACTGAACAGGGTTCTTGGGATCATGGCGCACCTTTGGTTATTGTTGAACAGGTCATCCGAAAGAGCCTAAGCCTGCGGCGCACAACGGGACACTGGACACTTGCGCCAAAAAATAAGACGATCCAGCCGTTTGATGACCACTATCCCCTATAAAAATAAAGATGAATTATGTCCATGCACGTCTCCACGCCCTTGCGGCGCGTCAGCATCCTGGCCATCGACCGGGTTTTCGCTTCCACCCTCATGCAAGCCAAGGATTTTTTCCACCTGGCCAGCCTGCGCTATGGCAAACAACTGGGCCGCGGCCTGACCCCGGCGTTTGAAACCCGCCTGGTCAGCCCCGATGGCAAACCGGTGAACAGCTTCAGCGATGTGATCATGCCGGTGGACGGTGGCCTGGAAAACACCGACGTCATCATCCTGCCGGCGTTCTGGGACGACTTCGCGACCCTCTGCCAACGTTACCCACAAGTCCTGCCTTGGCTGCGCGAACAACATGCGCGCGGCGCGGTACTCTGCGGCGAAGCCACCGGGGTGTTCTGGCTGGCCGAGGCCGGGCTGCTCGACGGCAAGGAGGCCACCACCTATTGGCGTTTCTTCAATGCTTTCAAGGAACGCTTCCCCAAGGTGCACCTGAACCAGGACAAGCACCTGACCGATGCCGACAACCTGTTCTGCGCCGGCGGCACCACCTCGGCGTGCGATCTCTACATCTACCTGATCGAACGCTTCTGCGGCGCCAACGTCGCCCAAGCCGTGGCGCGAGACATTCTCTACGAAGTACAGCGCAGCTATTCACCGGGACGCATTGGTTTCGGCGGGCAAAAACTGCACCAGGACGTGATCATCCTGCAGATCCAGCAGTGGCTCGAAGAGCACTTCGCCGACAAGTTCCGCTTCGAGGACGTCGCCCGTGAACATGGCATGAGCATCCGCAATTTCATGCGTCGCTTCCAAACCGCCACCGGCGATAAACCGCTGCATTACCTGCAACGGCTGCGGATCGAAACCGCCAAGGGCCTGCTCTCCGGCAGCCGCAAGAGCATCAAGACCATCAGCTACGAAGTTGGCTACGACGATGCGAGCTTTTTTGCGCGATTGTTCCGGCAACACACCGACCTGTCGCCGAACCAGTATCGGCAGCAGTTTCAGCAGGCGGCGTGAGCCAGGGCGCAATACAGTCCAGGTGCGAGCGGGCTTGCTCGCGAAGGCGGTGGGTCAGCTTGCATCTACGCTGGACATGCCGTCCCCCTTCGCGAGCAGGCTCGCTCCCACAGGGTTATGCGATGGGCTGCTAAATCTCGCACACAAAAAAGGCCTGCAATCGCAGGCCTTTTTTTGTGTTCCAGACTCGCTAGGGCTTATGCGCCCGCGACAGGAATTCGTGGGATTGCATTTCCAGCAACCGGCTCAAGGTCCGTTGGAACTCGAACGTCAGGCGACCACCGGTATAGAGATCCTTGAGTTCGACTTCCGCCGAAATGATCAGCTTCACGTTGCGGTCGTAGAACTCGTCGACCATGTTGATGAAGCGACGGGCGATGTCGTCGGTGGTGACGCTCATCTGCTCGACATTACTCAGCAGCACGGCGTGGAAGATCTTGCCCAGTTCGATGTAGTCGTTCTGGCTACGCGGGCCGTCGCACAGTTCGCGGAAGTCGAACCAGGCGACGTCGTCGCAGGTGCGGATGGCGCGGATCTTGCGATTTTCGATGATCAGCTCGTCGTTTTCGACCGCCTGGGTGCATTCCGGCGTGAGCGCGCGGAAGCTCTTGCGCAGGCTTTCTTCGGCGGCAGCGTCCAATGGGAAATGGAACAGCTCCGCTTGCTCAAGATGACGCAGGCGATAGTCCACGCCGCTGTCGACGTTGACGACTTCGGTGTGCTCCTTGATCAGCTTGATGGCCGGCAGGAAGCGCGCCCGTTGCAGGCCGTCCTTGTAGAGGCCATCGGGCACGATGTTCGAGGTGGCAACCAACGTCACGCCATTCTTGAACAGTTCTTCCATCAGCGTGCCGAGGATCATGGCGTCGGTGATGTCGGAAACGAAGAATTCATCGAAGCAGATCACCCGGGTTTCGGCGGCGAAACGCTTGGCGATGATGGTCAGCGGGTTCTTTTCGCCGCCCAGGGTTTTCATTTCCTCGTGTACGCGTTTCATGAAGCGGTGGAAGTGCGTCCGCGTCTTTTCCTTGAACGGCAGCGCTTCGAAGAAGGTGTCCACCAGGTAGGTCTTGCCACGGCCGACGCCGCCCCAGAAATACAGGCCCTTGACCGGCACCTGGTCTTTCTTGCCGAACAGTTTGCCCAACAAGCCCGGCTTGTTGTTCGATGCGGCGATCAGGTCGTCGTACAGGCGCTGCAAGTGCCGCACGGCCGTTTCCTGGGCTGCGTCGTGGAAGAATTCCGGGCGTTTCAGATCAGCTTGATATCGTTCTAGGGGCGTCATATTCGTTAGCAAGGCAACAAAAACGGGCCGTCACTGTAGCGATGGCCCAGAAGAATGGCAATCGGCCCTTATTCGGGCCGATGGTCGGGTAACGCTTCGATCAGTCCTGGGCAGGCGTCAGTGCCACGCGCAACGCGTCGATGGCTGCATCCCGGGCGGCACTGTCAGCGAACGCAGGGCTCTGGGCCACGCATGCGCCGTCGAGCCAGACGCTGAAACCCAGGTCGTCGCTGCGCACGTCCAAGGGTTGGCCGGACTGCAATTGCTTGGTCACCTGCCCGGCGGTCTTGCCGTCGGCAAAGTTGTTCGAGAGCAACAGCTGCTCGCCCTCGGCGGAAAGCAGGCGGAAGCGGAAACTGCCGTCCTCGTCGCGGAAGCTGACAAAACGGGCTGCCTTGGCCGCTTTCTTTTTGGTCTGGGTCGTCACCTGGACCTGGCTGACAAACGAGCGCAGGCCAACCGCCTCGCGCAGTTCGTTGAGGAACGGCGTGGCCACGGCCCGGGCTTTCTTGGCGCCCAGTTGCAGGATGTCCTCAAGGTCCGATGGACGCTCGATGAACTGGTGATAACGCTCGCGCGCTTCACCCAACTGGTCATCGAGCAATTGGAACAGGCGATTCTTCGCCTCGCCCCACCCCAGGCCCTGCAGCAGTTCGCTGCGGAATTCGGCGGACTGCGCTGGAGTGGAGAAGGCTTGGAACAGGGTGAACAGGTGCGAGTTGTCCGGGTCCTTGGCCTCGCCCGGGGCGCGGGAGTCGGTGACGATCCGCGAGATCGCGTCCTTCATGTCCTTGGCGCTGCTGAACAACGGGATGGTGTTGTCGTAGCTCTTGGACATCTTGCGACCATCGAGGCCCGGCAGCGTGGCGACGCTCTCCTCGATCAGCGCCTCGGGCATGGTGAAGAACTCCTTGCCCTGGCCGAACAGGTGGTTGAAGCGCTGGCCAATGTCCCGGGCCATTTCCACGTGCTGGATCTGGTCGCGACCGACCGGCACCTTGTGGGCGTTGAACATCAGGATGTCGGCTGCCATCAACACCGGGTAGCTGTACAGCCCCATGGTGATGCCGGCGTCCGGGTCTTCGCCGGCCTCGACGTTCTTGTCCACCGACGCCTTGTAGGCGTGGGCGCGGTTGAGCAGGCCCTTGGCGGCGACGCAGGTCAGCAGCCAGGTCAGCTCCGGGATTTCAGGAATGTCGGACTGGCGATAGAACGTCACGCGGTCCACGTCCAGGCCACCGGCCAACCAGGTCGCAGCGATTTCCAGGCGCGAACGCTGGATGCGCAGCGGGTCATCGCATTTGATCAGGGCGTGGTAGTCGGCCAGGAAGTAGAACGAATCGGCGTTGCTGTCGCGGCTGGCGAGGATCGCCGGACGGATGGCGCCGGCATAGTTGCCCAGGTGCGGGGTGCCGGTGGTGGTGATGCCGGTCAGGATACGGGTACGCGTCGTCATGGGTTATCGCTTGTCAGACTGCTGTCAATTCGAGAGGCGCGGCAGGAGCAGATCCTTGAGATCGGTCAGCTTGCCATGAAAAAAGTGTCCGCATTCTGCCACTTTCAGCAGCTCATGGGGGCGTTGGAGCGCGTCGGACCATGCGTAGACCAGTTGCGGATCGACCACTTCGTCGGTTTCCGGCTGGATCACGGTCAGCTCACCATCTGTCGGCAAGGGCGATTGCTCATCCAGGCGCATCACCGCCGGTGCCACCATGAACAGGTGCTTGAGCGGTTGGCCCTGGGCTTCCAGGCGCCCGCCCAGGGTTGCGGCAACGAAGCCGCCAAAGGAGAAACCGAACAGGGTCAGGGGCAGGCCCGGGTATTTTTCCAGCAGCCAGGCGGCTGCGGCCTGGGCGTCGTCCACTTCGCCGGTGCCCATGTCATGGCTGCCGGCGCTGGCGCCGACGCCGCGATAATTGAAACGCAACGTAACCAGGCCGGCATCGCGGGCGGTGCGCTGCAGGGTCGAAACCACTTTGTTGAGCATGGTCCCGCCCTGCACCGGGTTCGGGTGGCAGATCAGCGCCAGGCCACGGGGGGCCTCGCTGTCCAGGTACAAGGCTTCCAATTGGCCCACCGGGCCATCGATGAATACGGGGGTTTCGCGCATAAGCAAGGAAAGAACTCCGTGACCCCGAATAGGGTCGACTCGTCTAGCTAAAAGTCTGTGCCTGGCATCATTGCGATGTTCTTCGCGGTATACAGCGCAGGTCCGAGCCGTTAACGTAAAGCAAAGCCGTTTATAGAGGAAGGACTCGTGGAACACTCGCTCTTAGTTTGGCTGTTGCCGACTCTTGCCCTGGTTGCCGGTGTCGCCATTGGATTCCTGCTTGCCCGCCTGCTGCCAAACGCGGTGCCCAACAGCACCCAACGTCAGCTGGACGACATCCAGGAACGTTTCGACAGTTACCAGAATGAAGTGGTCACTCACTTCAACAGCACCGCTTCGCTGGTGAAAAAACTCACCCAGAGCTACCAGGAAGTCCAGGATCACCTGTCCGAGGGCGCCAATCGCCTGGCCCTGGACGAGCAGACTCGCCAACGCCTGCTGGCTGCCCTGCAGGCCGATGCGGCACAGAGCCCGCGGGAACGCCTGACCCCACCGAAAGGGATCCAGGAACCACCACGGGACTACGCGCCGAAGGCCCCGAATTCGCCCGGCATGCTCGATGAGCATTACGGTTTGAAGAAGTAATTTCCGAGCGACACCCAAAAGCCCGCCCGATCGCATGATCGGGCGGGCTTTTTTATTGCCTCAAACTCCACTCACTTCAATGCTCGCCACAGGTTATTTGTGTCCTGAAGTATTGTGAACTCAGTTCAAGCCAACACCTCACCCGCCACCTGATCGATAGCGCCTTTGGTGATGTCAACGATCAGGTCCGCCTCTTCACGGGTGAGGATCAGCGGTGGGGCGAAGCCCAGGATGTCGCCGTGGGGCATGGCGCGGGCGATCATGCCGCGTTCCAGGCAGGCGGCCGAGACCTTGGGGCCGACCTTGAGTGCCGGGTCGAACGCTGTGCGCTGTTCACGGTCGGCCATGAACTCCACTGCCGCCAGCATGCCATCTCCGCGCACCTCGCTCACCAACGGATGACCTTCGAGAGTTTCGCGCAATCGACGATTCAAGTAGCCGCCCACATCCTCGGCGTTGGCCGTAAGGTTTTCCCGTTCGAGGATGTCGAGGTTGGCCAGGGCCGCCGCCGCGCAGATCGGATGCCCGGAATAGGTCCAGCCGTGGCCCATGGCTCCTTCGGCCTGGGAAGCTTTTTCAATCACGCTCCAGACTTTTTCGCCGATGATCACCGCGGACAAAGGCGCATAGGCACTGGTCAGGCCTTTGGCGGTGGTGATCAGGTCCGGCTTCATGCCGTAGCGCTGGCTGCCCATTTTCGAACCCAGGCGCCCGAACGCGCACACCACTTCATCGGCGATCAACAGCACGTCGTATTTCTTCAACACAGCCTGGATCGCATCCCAATAACCGGCGGGCGGAACGATGATGCCCCCGGTGCCCATCAGCGGTTCGCCGATAAACGCCGCCACCGTGTCCGGACCTTCAGCAAGAATCATTTTCTCCAGCTCATCGGCGCAATAGCGCACGAAGGCCGCTTCGTCCATGCCCGCCGGGGCCTTGCGGTACCAGTGCGGGCAGACGGTGTGCTTGACCCCTTCCGCCGGCAGGTCGAAATGCTGGTGAAACGCGGGCAGCCCGGTCAGGCTGCCGGTCATGATGCCTGAGCCGTGGTAGCCACGGTCGCGGGAGATGATTTTCTTCTTCCGGGGCCGGCCCAGCACGTTGTTGTAGTAACGCACCAGTTTGATCTGGGTTTCGTTGGCGTCCGAGCCGGACAGGCCGTAATAAACCTTCTTCATCCCTTCCGGCGCCCAGTCCATGATGCGGCTGGACAGCTCGATGATCGCCTCGCTCGAATGCCCGACATAGGTGTGGTAGTAGGCCAGTTCCTTGGCCTGCTTGTAGATGGCGTCAGCCACCTCGGTACGCCCGTAGCCGATGTTCACGCAGTACAGGCCAGCAAAGGCGTCGATGAACTCACGCCCCTCGTGATCGCGAATGCGGATGCCCGACGCGCTCTTGATGATCCGCCCCTTGAGCGCGCCGCTGGCGTGGTCATGGGCGTGGGTCGACGGGTGCATGAAATGCGCACGGTCTTGTTCGAACAGCGTGTTGAGTTCTTGGCTCATGCGGATTCTCCTGGGAACTGGCCTTGATGGTGCAGGCAAAAGTATTTGGTTTCGACAAAGGGCTCGAAGCCCTCGGTGCCGCCCTCGCGGCCGAGGCCGGAGGCTTTCATGCCACCGAAGGGAATCGGGTGGCCGGTGAACTTGACGCCGTTGACCGCGACCATGGCGTGGTCGAGACGGCGGATCAGTGGGTAAATGAGATCCAGGCGGTTGGAGCAAATATAGGCGGCCAGTCCGTACTCGGTGTCGTTGGCCATTTCGACGGCTTCGTCCAGGGTGTCGAACGGCATCACCCCGGCGATGGGCGCGAAGTTTTCTTCACGGTAGATGCGCATCTGCGGCGTGACATCGGCCAGCACCGTGGGTTGGTAGAACAACCCGCCCAAGGCATGTGTTTCACCGCCCACCAGGCGTTGAGCACCCAACGCCAGGGCATCGGCGACGCGGTCGGCGGTCGCATCGAACGCGGCCTGATGCATCAATGGGCCGACGTCCACCTCCTGTTCCTGCTGATCGACCATGGCCGGGCCGACGCGCAAGGCGCGCACAGCTGCGGTGAAGCGAGTGAGAAAAGCCTGGTACACCGGACGCTGGACCATGATTCGGTTGGCCGCGCAGCAATCCTGGCCCGAGGTCTGGAATTTCGCCTCCACGGCGACCTTCACCGCCAGGGCCAGGTCGGCATCCGCGCAGACAATGAACGGCGCGTTGCCGCCCAGCTCCAGCGCGACTTTCTTCACGTCGTGGGCCGCCGCTTGCAACACCAGCTTCCCGACCCGGGTCGAGCCGGTGAAGCTCACCGAGCGTACGCGACTGTCCTTGACCAGGGTTTCCATGGCCATTTGCGGCTCGCCCAGGACCACGTTGAAGACCCCGGCAGGGAAGCCGGCTTCTTCGGCCAATTGTGCCAACGCCAAGGCCGAGTACGGTGTTTCGTGGGCCGGCTTGATCACCACGGTGCAACCGGCGGCCAACGCGGCGGCGGCCTTGCGGGTGATCATGGCCGACGGGAAATTCCACGGCGTGAGCAGCGCACAAACCCCCACCGGTTCCTTGACCGTGCCAAGGTGCGCATTCGGGATATGGCTGGGAATGTTCTGGCCGTACAGGCGCCGGGCTTCCTCGGCGAACCAAGGAATGAAGCTGGCGGCATAAGCGATTTCGCCACGGGACTCGGCCAAGGGCTTGCCCTGTTCCAGGCTGAGAATTCGCGCCAGGTCCTCGCTGTGCTCGGTGATCAACGCCGCCCAGCGCCGCAGGATGGCGCCGCGCGTCTCCAGGCTCTGTTCGCGCCACGAAGGAAATGCGCGATGCGCCGCGTCCACCGCCGCGACGATCTGCGATTGATCAAGCATCGGTACATGACCGATGACGGTGCGGTTGGCAGGGTTGTGGACGGCCACGCTGTGACCGCTGTCGCTGTGAACCCAATGGCCGTCGACATAGCAAAGCGCTTTGAACAGCAGCGGGTGTTGATAAGGCATGACGTTCACTCCAGAGCGTGTGCGTGAATCCATGCTAGGGCAGCGACGCTTGGGTTTTCGGATGTTCGAGCGGGGTCAGACCTTGGTTTTTTTCTGGAAAGAACCTGCCGGAAAGCGTTTTCTGCGGTGCTCAGGCGGATGACACCAGCTCCGCCGGCAACGCACCGGCGGTCTTGATGGTCTTGGTGACGATGTAGGTGAAGTAGCGTTCGATGCCGAGGTCTTCGAGCAGCAGTTGATCGACAAAACGCTGGTAGGCATCGACGTCCGGCGCCTGGATCATCGCCAGGTAATCGACACCGCCGCCGGTGGCGTAACAGAACGCCACTTCGGGCGCGGCGATCATGCGTTGTTCGAAACGACGCATGTCCTGGGCGGTGTGCCGGGCCAGGGTGATTTCCACCAACACCTGCTGACGCTTGAACACCGCAGCCCAATCGATCTGCGCTCGATAACCGACAATCAAGCCCGCCGCTTCCAACTTGCGCACCCGCTCCCAGGCCGGCGTGACCGACAGGTTGATGGCCTCGGCCAGGCTCGACTTGGTGATCCGCCCGTCGTCGGCGAGGATCTGCAGGATCTTCAGGTCGTAGCGATCGAGCTTGTGCATGGGGCCGGGCTCCGGGCGGTTAAAAAAATCAGACTCAACGCAGGCCTTTGTGGGAGCGAGCTTGCTCGCGATGAGGCCATCAAATTCAACATCATCGTCTCAGACACACCGCTATCGCGAGCAAGCTCGCTCCCACAGGGGATTTGTGGCTGGCTGTTATCAAGCCAACACATCCGCAATCACCACCAACGTATCGCCACACTGCACCAGTCCGGGAAAATGCCGGGCCGCCAGCAAGCCGCTGCGGGCGGCGCGGTATTCCACCGGGGCGACGCCGCTGCGGGCAGTGTCATGAATACGCGCTACTACCTCGCCCCGGGTGACGTTTTCACCAAGGTCACGGCACATCTCCAGCAAACCGTTGTGCTCACTGGCAATGAAGCAACTGGCGTCCGGCATGTCGAGCACCAGCGAAGGCTGCAACTCGATCGAGCCCCGCAAAATGCCAGCGTGGATCAACAGGTTGCGCACCCCACGCTCGGCAATCGCCACGCTGCGAGCGGTGGAAGAACCACCGCCGCCCAGCTCGGTGGTGACGAACACCTTGCCCTGGGATTCGGCGGCCGTGTCGTACATCGACCCGGCGTCCAGCTCCAGCATGCGCATGCAATACGGTGCGTTGAACGCCAGCATGCCGGCCTCGCAGCGCGCCTGTTGCTGTTTGTCCGGCAAGACGTGGCAGGCGGCGAACGGCAGGAAATCCAGGGTCCGGCCGCCGGAATGGATGTCCAGCACAATGTCGGCCAAGGGCAGTAGGGTGCGGTTGAAATAGTCGGCGATTTTCTCGGTGACCGTGCCGTCAGGCCTACCGGGAAAACTGCGATTGAGGTTGCCCTTGTCGATCGGCGAAGTCCGGCGCCCGGCATGGAAGGCCGGGGTGTTCATGAACGGAACGATGATCACCCGTCCGCTGACCTCTTCGGCGCTCAACTGCTGGGCCAATTTGCTCAGGGCCACCGGGCCTTCGTACTCATCGCCATGGTTGCCACCGCTGAGCAATGCAGTCGGGCCGCTGCCGCGCTGGATCACGGTGATGGGAATCATCACCGCGCCCCAGGCCGAATCGTCCCGTGAATACGGGAGCTTGAGAAAACCGTGCTGCACGCCTGCGCGGCTGAAGTCGACCGTGGCAATGATGGGATTGCTGGGCATTTCGCTCATGGGTCAATCCTTCACGAACAGTTGACGAGGCACGTTGCACAGCGTCTCGACGCCGGTCTCGGTGATCAGGATGCTCTCGGTGATTTCCAGGCCCCAATCATCCATCCACAGCCCCGGCATGAAGTGGAAGGTCATGCCCGGTTGCAACACGCTGTTGTCACCGGGTCGCAGGCTCATGGTGCGCTCGCCCCAATCCGGTGGATAACTGATACCGATGGGGTAGCCGCAACGGCTGTCCTTGTGGATGCCGAATTTCTCCAGCACCTTGAAAAACGCCACGGCGATGTCGCCCGTGGTGTTCCCCGGCTTGGCCGCGTCCAGGCCTGCGGCGATGCCTTCGACCACGGCTTTTTCACCGTCGAGGAAACGCTGCGGCGGCTTGCCCAGGTAAATCGTGCGCGACAGCGGGCAGTGGTAACGCTTGTAGCAACCGGCGATTTCAAAGAAGGTGCCGGCGCCCCGTTCGAACGGCGAATCGTCCCAGGTCAGGTGCGGCGCGCTGGCGTCGGCCCCGGTGGGCAACAGCGGCACGATGGCCGGGTAGTCGCCGCCGTGGCCGTCGGCACCGAGGATGCCGCTGCTGTAGATCTCGGCCACCAGTTCGTTCTTGCGCATGCCCGGTTCGATCCGTTCGAGAATCCGGCCGTGCATGTTCTCGACGATGCGCGCAGCGATGCGCATGTAGGCGATTTCCTGGGGCGACTTGACCGCACGCTGCCAGTTCACCAGGCCCACTGCGTCCACCAGTTTCGCCTCGGGCAGATGCTTTTGCAGCGACAGGTAGGCGGCGGCGCTGAAGTAGTAGTTGTCCATTTCCACGCCGATGGACAGGGCGCCCCAGCCACGGGCGATGATCACCTCGCGGGACAGGTAGTCCATCGGATGGCGCTCGCGAGACTGCACGTAGATGTCCGGGTAGCCGACGATGTTATCGGCCTGCATGAACACCGTGCGCCTGGCACCGTTGGCATCCTGGCCGCGGCCGAACCACACGGGCTCGCCGTCCAGCGCCAACAGCACGCATTGGTGCACATAAAACGACCAACCGTCATAGCCGGTGAGCCAGGCCATGTTCGACGGATCGGTGACCAGCAGCAGCTCAAGGCCCTGGGCCTGCATGGCTGCGCGAACCTTCGCCAGGCGCTGGGCGTATTCCTCCCGCTGGAACGGAAGATTGACGACTATCTCTGACATCCACCTGCCCTCTGTTCAAATGACTCGTGAAAAAAGATCTAGCGCCCGAACGCAAAACCCTTCCCTGCCGCCCGCGCCCGCTCGAAAGCGAGATTGGCGATAGCGGTGTCCTGGGCGCCGGTGCCGGTGAGGTCGCACAGCGTCACTTGCGCCGCATCGGAACGCCCGATTCGCTGCCCCGCCAACACCCGCCCCAGCTCCAACAATGCGAGGTCATCGCGAACGGTGCCGGCCACCAGGGCGTGGTGCAGTTCACCGAGCACCCGGGTCTGGCTCAAGCGGTCGGCGACATAGCAGTCGACCGCCGCCAAGGCTTGCGGGGAAATTTCGTTCTTGTGCTCCGCGTCCGATCCCATCGCCGTGATGTGTAGGCCCGGATGTAAATGGCGAGCTTCGATCAACGGCTCACGACTCGGGGTGCAAGTGATGGCGATGTCCACGCCTTCCATGGCGTCATCGATGGAGGCGCACGGCGTAACGGCAATCCCGCTGTCGCGAGCGAGTTCGGCACTGAACGCCCGGGCCTTTTGCGCATCCCGCGCCCAGACCCGCACCTCGTCGATCGGTCGCACCAGCCGCAGCGCCTGGAGCTGCAATGCCGCCTGTTCGCCGGCACCGATCAGCGCCACGCTGCGGCTGTCCTCACGGGACAGGCAACGCGCCGCCACCGCCCCGGCCGCGGCAGTGCGCACGGCGGTGAGGTAACCGTTGTCCAGCAACAGCGCCTCCAGCAAACCGGTGCGTGCCGAGAGCAGCATCATCATGCCGTTCAGGCTGGGCAGGCCAAGCTTGGGGTTGTCGAAAAAACCCGGGCTGACCTTGATGGCGAAGCGTTCCAGGCCCGGCAGGTAAGCGGTCTTCACGTCCACTTCGCCGTTGTGCTCGGGAATGTCCAATCGCAGGATCGGCGGCATCGCCACGGCGGCGGTGGCCAGCAGCACGAACGCCTGCTCGACGGCGTCGATGCTCGCCAGGTCGAGGGCCACGCAACTGCGCAGGTCGGCTTCGCTCAATAGGGTGACTTCACTCATGACAGGCTCCGTTCAACGGGTTATCAGGCGTTGGCGCCAGCGATCACGCGGGCATGGTGTTCGGTGTCGACGTTGCGGCCGCTGACCACCACCACGATGGGGCCACGCGGTTCGACCAGGCCGTCGAGCAGCGCCGCGATGCCGACCACGGCGGCGCCTTCGAGCACCAGGCGTTCGTGGTGATAGGCATGGCGCAGGCCGTTAGCGATGGAGGCCTCCGAAAGCAGGTGCAGGTCATCGATCAACTGTCGGGTCATGGCGAAGGTGAAGCGATTGTCCAGGCCGATGCCGCCCCCGAGGGAGTCGGCCAGCGTCGGCAGTTCTTCGACGTCGACGGGTTGTCCGGCGGCGAGGCTGGCGTGCATCGCCGCGCCTCGGGCCATGCTGATGCCGTGGACCTGAATCGCTGGATTGGCGCTTTTCAGGGCCAGGGCAACCCCGGCGAACAGGCCGCCACCGGACAACGGCACCAGCACCTGGGCCACGTCCGGTTGTTGTTCAAGGATCTCCAGGCCGAGGGTGCCTTGTCCGGCGATGATTGCCGGATGATCGAACGGCGGCAGGAAAGTCGCGCCCTGCTCGCTCGCGATACGCTCGGCTTCGCGCTGGGCATCGTCCTGGGATTGGCCGACGATGCACACCTCGGCGCCCAAATCGCGAATCGCCTGCACCTTGTTGGCCGGCACCAGGTTCGACAGGCAGACCATCGCCCGGACGCCCTGCTGCGAGGCGGCATAAGCGAGCGCCCGGCCATGGTTGCCAGTCGAAGCCGTGACCACGCCTCGGGCCTTCTGCTCGGGGCTGAGTTGCGCGACGGCATTGCTCGCCCCACGCAGCTTGAAGCTGCCGGTGATTTGCAAGGCTTCCAGCTTGAGGTACACCGGCACCCCCATCAGTCGCGACAGGCTGGGGGAATGCTCCATGGGCGTGCGCCTGACCTGCGACTCGATGCGCTGGCGAGCGAGGAAAATGTCCTGAAGCTGCAACCCTGTCATGACCGCGTCCCGAGCAGATGTGTTGGGCGCAGTCTAAGAGGGCCGGATTGTGGTGATGAATGTACTAGGGCAATTTAGTGATGAAGTTCCAAAGTCACCACAAATCCCTTGTGGGAGCGAGCTTGCTCGCGATGGGGCCCTCACATTCAACATCTTTGCCGACTGCTACACCGCTATCGCGAGCAAGCTCGCTCCCACAGGGAATGGTGTGGTGCATCAGAAATCATGAATCTGCGGGTACTGGTTGAAGATCTGCCGCATGCCGATCAGTGCATGGCGCATTTCTTCATCGCTGCATTCGGCACCGACGCAGACCCGCACCGCGCGGGGCCTTGGTGTGCCGCGCACGGTGAACGGATCGGGGGACGTGACGGCGATGTGCTTATGCCTTAGCGCCCGCACCAGGCTGTCGACTTCCCAGTGGGGCGGAATGCCGATCCATGCGTTCAAGGCATGAGGATGCTGGGCCAACACATGTTCGCCCATGTGCTCGGTGACCATCGCCTGGCGTCCGGCCAACAGGCGCCTTTGCAGATGCAGCAGTGAGTCGGCGCGACCGTCGCGGATCCAGCGTGCGGCGATCTCCGAGACCATCGGCGTGGCCATCCAACTGTTCACCCGCAGGATGCTCTCGGTGCGCAACGCCAGGCGCCTGGGCACCACCAGATAGCCAATCCGCAACCCGGTGAGCACCGACTTGGTCATGCTCGTGCAGTAAAACGACAGCTCCGGCAGGTAATGGCTGATAGGCGGCGCCCGTCGTTCGTCCAGCAGCGGACCGTACACATCGTCTTCGATGATGTGCACGCCAAAGCGTCGGGCGATCTCGGCGATCTCCCGGCGGCGGGCGTCGGGCATCAGGCTGGTGGTGGGGTTGTTCAGGTTCGGCGTGCACACCAGCGCGGTGATGCGCTCGTTGCTGCACATGTCTTCGAAGTGTTCGGGATCGATGCCATGGCGGTCAGTGTCCAGCCCCTTGAGGGTGAAGCCCAGCACCTGGGAATTGCCGATCACGCCGTGGTCAGTCAGCCCTTCGCAGAGCACCACATCGTCGGGACCGGCGAGGGAGGCCAGAGCGAGGAAGATGCCATGGGCGGCGCCATTGGTTATCAGTACATCGTTGCGATCGACTTTCAGCCCCTGTCGGCCGATCCATTGCGCCGCCGCTTCGCGATGGGATTCAAATCCGGCTATCGGACGAAACGCATGGATCCACGGCTGATCCTCTTCGGTACTCAGCTCGGCGCAGGTGTCGCGCCAGCACTGATCGTGCTCACGGGTATGCAGGATGCGCGTGATGGAAAAATCCACCAGCGCCCGCTCGGGGCTGTCGAGGATATAGGTGGCGACCCGATCACTCATGCGCCGCGAGACGAAACTGCCGCGCCCGACTTCGCAGCGGACCAGCCCTTGGCGCTCCAACTCCTTGTAGGCATTGGTGACGGTCTGCACGCTGATGCCCATCGCGTCGGCCACCTGCCGTTGCGGCGGCAGGCGCTGGTCATTGGCCAGGGTTCCCTGTTCGATGTCGTCGGCGATGGCCTGCACCAGGATCTTGTATTTGGATTCACCGCTGCGGGCGAGGTCCAGGGCTGACTTCCACTTATCCATAACGGCTGCAACCGGCGTGAGAACGGGTGCGCACAGCATTGCGCGGCCATCGCGGCAATGCAATTGTCCTAGTGCAATACAATCCGCGCCGGGGCTTTTGTATGCTCGGTCCAAGGTCGTTATCCAGGCGGGTGCATTGCCCCGACAAAAAGCCGGACCGACCTGTACCGGCGCCATTCCCGATCTCAGGCCATGCCCGGATCCGCCGTTGTACGTTTTGCTCTTGTCACACTGCCTCCTAACACAGAACCGTCCGCTGACGGATCCACAAGAAACAGGAGATTTTATCGATGAGCAATTTTCTTCCCCGCACTTGCACACCTATGCGCCGGCTCTTGTTGACCTGTGCCGTGCTTGGCCTGGCCAGCAGCGTCCAGGCGGCGACCCTGGATACCGTCAAGAGCAACAGCAGCATCCGCATCGGCTACGCCAACGAAACCCCGTTTGCCTTCACCGAAACCGACGGCACCGTCACCGGTGAATCGCCGGAGATCGCCAAGATCATCTTCGCCAAGATGGGCATCAAGCAGGTTACTGGCGTGCTCACCGAGTGGGGCTCGCTGATTCCTGGCCTGCGCGCCGGTCGCTTCGACGTGATCGCCGCCGGCATGTACATCACCCCGGCGCGCTGCAAACAGGTGTTGTTCACCGATCCGCAATACCAATTGCCCGACGCCTTGTTGGTAGCCAAGGGCAATCCGAAAAAACTCCACAGCTATGAAGACATTGCCAAGCAACCGGACGTGAAGCTGGCGATCATGGCCGGCACGGTGAACCTGGCCTATGCCCGCGATTCCGGGGTAAAGGATGAACAGATCCTGCAGGTCCCCGACACCACCGCGCAATTGCAAGCCGTGCGCGCCGGTCGCGCCGACGCCGCCGTCGGTACGCAACTGACCATGAAGGGCCTGGCCGCCAAGGGCGGTGACAAGGTCGAGGCGATGACCGAATTCAAGGACGACCCGTCCCACATAGGCTACGGTGCGCTGGCCTTCCGCCCCGAAGACAAGGACCTGCGCGACGCGGTCAACGCCGAGCTGAAAAAGTGGCTGGGTTCGGAAGAACACCTCAAGGCCGTCGCGCCGTTCGGTTTCGACAAATCCAACGTCACCAGCAAGACCGCGGCCGAGCTCTGCGCTCAGCCCTGACGGCACGCCGAAACGGGCATGACGCACAGCGCGTAATGCCTGTTCCCCGCTTCATCGGACATCGGGTTGAACCATGGGCGAATTACTTCCGTTATTGATTCAAGGGGCCTGGGTCACGCTGCAAGTGACCTTCTTCGGCTCGCTGCTGGCGATTGTCGCGGCGGTACTTGCAGCCCTCGGGCGGCTGTCGCCGTGGCGCGCGTTGCGCTGGTTTTCCATCACCTACATCGAAGTGTTCCGCGGGACGTCGCTGCTGGTGCAGTTGTTCTGGCTGTTCTTCGTGCTGCCGCTGCCTCCCTTCAACGTCGAACTGAGCCCTTACGCCGTGGCGATCGTCGGCCTGGGCCTGCACATCGGCGCGTATGGGGCCGAGGTGATGCGCGGCGCCATCAGTTCGGTCGCCAAGGGCCAATACGAAGCCTGCACGGCGCTGAACTTCAGTGCCTTCACACGCTTCAAACGAATCATCCTGCCCCAGGCGTTGTTGGCGGCGATTCCGCCGGGCACCAATCTGCTTATCGAGCTGCTGAAGAACACCTCGTTGGTCTCGCTGATCACCTTATCCGACCTGAGCTTCCGGGCGCGCCAGTTGGATCAGGCGACATTCCAGACCCTGGAAATCTTCAGCCTGGCGCTGGTGATGTATTTCATCCTCGCCCAGGCCATCAACTTCGGCATGCGCAACATCGAGCGGCGACTGAGCCGGGGCCGGATGCGCGGAGGTCTGTCATGACATTGTTCGACTGGTCCTATGCCGCACAGATCCTGCCGGACCTGCTGCGCGCGTCCCTCAACACCGTGGGCATCACGTTGATCGGCTTCCTGATCGCGATCGTGCTGGGGCTGTTCCTGGCGATTGGCCGGCGCAGCCGCAGGTTCTGGCTGTCGTGGCCGGCCACGGCGGTGATCGAGTTCATCCGCAGCACGCCGTTGCTGATCCAGGTGTATTTCCTCTACTACGTGCTGCCCAACTACGGCCTGAGCCTGACAGCCATGCAAGTCGGCATCGTCGGCATCGGCCTGCATTACGCCTGCTACATCGCCGAGGTCTATCGCAGCGGTCTCGACGCGGTGCCACGGGCGCAGTGGGAAGCGGTGACGGCGTTGAACATCGCGCCGTACGACGCCTACCGCAACATCATCCTGCCCCAGGCGCTGCGCCCCATCGTGCCGCCGCTGGGCAATTACCTGGTGGCGATGCTCAAGGACACGCCGGTGCTATCGGCGATCACCGTCGTGGAAATCATGCAGCAGGCCAAGAACATCGGCTCCGAAAATTTCCGCTACCTGGAACCGATCACCATGGTCGGCCTGTTCTTCCTCGCCCTGAGCCTCGCCCTGGCCTACCTGGTACGGCGCCTTGAAACGCGCATGGAGCTACGCTAATGACTTTACCCCTGTCCACGCCCACCGATTTGTCCCGGCGCAGCACGCTGGCATCGCAGCAGGAGGCCCCGGCCATGCAGATTCCAACACCGTCCCGGCCGATTGTGAGTTTCCAGGACGTGACCAAAAGCTATGGCAGCTTCACCGTGCTGGATCACTTGAACCTGGATGTCGCGCCCGGTGAAAAGGTCGCGATCATCGGCCCCAGCGGTTCGGGCAAGTCCACGCTGCTGCGGGTGCTGATGACCCTCGAAGGCATCGACCAGGGCCAGATCCGCGTCGAGGACGATTCCCTGACGCACATGCCCAATCGCAACGGCGTGCTGGTGCCGGCCAACGACCGACACATCCGCCGGGTGCGCGGCAAGATCGGCATGGTATTCCAGAGCTTCAACCTGTTCCCCCACATGAGCGCGCTGCAAAACGTCATCGAAGCGCCGGTGCAAGTGCTGGGCATGAACCCGAAGGAAGCCCGCGAGCGCGCCGCCGACCTGCTGGAGCTGGTGGGCCTGGGCAACAAGCTCGATCATTACCCGTCGCAGCTGTCCGGCGGCCAGCAACAGCGGGTGGCGATTGCCCGGGCGCTGGCGATGCGGCCGAAAGTGATGCTGTTTGACGAAGTGACGTCGGCGCTGGATCCGGAGCTGTGCGGCGAGGTCTTGAACGTGATCCGCAAGCTGGGCGCCGAACACAACCTGACGATGCTGATGGTGACCCACCAGATGGGGTTTGCGCGGGAGTTCGCTGATCGGGTGTGTTTTTTCTACAAGGGCCAGATTCATGAACAAGGCACGCCGGCGCAAATCTTCGAGAACCCGCAGCAGGAGCGTACGTGTGCGTTCTTGAGTGCGGTGAAAGAGGCTAACTAAACCTACCCACTAGAGTGAACACTGTGTTTGGTCCGGGGAGATGGTGTTGTGGCGAGGGGATTTATCCCCGCTGGGCTGCGCAGCAGCCCCTAATCAAGCAACTCGGAGTGTCAGGCTGATGGAGCTGACTGTTTTGGGCCTGCTTCGCAGTCCAGCGGGGATAAATCCCCTCGCCACAGAGCCGCAAAAAAAGGGGGACCCCATTTCCGGGGTCCCCCTTTCATTCACCGCCCAGCGATCAAGGATACTGCTGGTAGGTCTGCCCCTGCTGCTGCGGCGCCTGGTACTGCTGCCCCGGAATCGCCTTGAGGTTGACCTCGACCCGACGGTTTTGCGCGCGGCCATTGACGTCGGCGTTGCTCGCCACCGGGTTGTCCGGGCCTGCGCCACGGGCCGAGAGGTTGGCACCGCTTACGCCTTGGGACGTCAGGTAGGTCGCCACGCTCTGGGCGCGGCGCTGGGACAGGTCCATGTTGTGCTGGCGGCTGCCGGTGCTGTCGGTGTAGCCGACGATTTCGATCTGGTTCTGGTTGAACTCCTTGAGGGAGTTGGCCAGGTTGTTCAGCGGTTGGTAGAAGCTGGACGCGATGTTCGCCGAGTCGGTGGCGAAGGTGATGTTGCCCGGCATGATCAGCTTGATCTGGTCGCCCTGGCGCTGCACTTCAACGCCAGTGTTGGCCATGCTCGCGCGCAGTTTCTTTTCCTGCTGGTCGGCGTAGTAGCCATAGCCTGCCGCCGAGGCGCCGACCACAGCGGCGCCGATCAACGCGCCCTTGCCGCGGTTATCGTGACCGATGGCCGCACCGGCCAACGCCCCCGCCAGCGCACCGAGGCCGCCGTACTTGGCGGTTTTGCTCATGCCCGAAGATTCGGTAGAGGCCTGGCCCTGGTTGTCATAGGGGTTGGGCGACGCACAGCCGGACAACAGGGCCACGGCGGTAGCGACAACGATCAAGCGACGCGAGGTGAACATGGAGGTGCTCCTGGGATTTTCAGTCTGGTTGCCAAAGTGTAGGCAATCGACTCTGGCTGGCGTTGGAACGCGACAATCGTTAAAAATTCCGTCCCGCTGCGCTGCGCTTCGCCCTGACTGGAAAACACCGCTCTTCGCCCGATCGAAGACGTTTCACGCCTGCGCCAAACTGCGGCTCACGCCCCTGGCGATCATCTCCACTTCCCGCCCGTCAATCGTCAGCGGCGGCAACAGCCGGATGGTCTTGCCCCGGGTCACGTTGATCAACAAGCCATGGTCCCGGGCAGCGCAAAGGGCCAGGTCGCGCACCGGTTGCTTGAGCTCGATGCCGATCATCAACCCTTGGCCGCGAATCTCCAGCACGTTCGGGTTATCCGCCAACTCAGCCCGCAACCGGCTGAGCAATTGCTCGCCTTGGCGCCTGGCGTTTTCCACCAGGCCTTGCTCCTCGATGATGTCCAGCACCGTGCAGCCGACGCGACAGGCCAGCGGATTGCCGCCAAACGTACTGCCATGACTGCCGGGTGTGAACAGCTCGGCGGCCTTGCCCCGGGCCAGGCAGGCACCGATGGGCACACCGTTGCCCAAGCCTTTGGCGAGGGTCATGACGTCCGGCACGATGCCCTCGTGCTGGAACGCGAACCACTGGCCGGTGCGGCCGATACCGGTCTGGATCTCGTCCAGCATCAACAACCAGGCACGCCGGCTGCACAGGTCCCGCAGCGCCCGCAGGTAACCCGGCGGCGCGACTTGCACGCCACTTTCCCCTTGGATCGGCTCCA
Source organism: Pseudomonas sp. HB05 (assembly GCF_016756915.1). Taxonomy (NCBI): domain Bacteria; kingdom Pseudomonadati; phylum Pseudomonadota; class Gammaproteobacteria; order Pseudomonadales; family Pseudomonadaceae; genus Pseudomonas; species Pseudomonas sp. HB05. The sequence goes on along the minus strand of NZ_JAESPG010000003.1, from coordinate 146,297 downwards.
CCAGAATCGCGACGATACGCTCGCCATGGGCCTGCTGGATTTTTTCCAGCGCGGCGAGATCGCCAAATGGCACCTTGATGAAATCCCCGGGGAGCCGATTGAACCCCAGCCGTACCGATGGGCCGTCGCTGGCAGACATCGTGCCCAGGGTGCGCCCATGGAAGGCGTTGTCCATGACCACGACCAGCGGCTGCTCGACGCCTTTGTGCCAGCCATGCAGACGCGCCAGTTTCAGCGCGGTTTCGTTGGCCTCGGCTCCGGAGTTGTTGAAAAACGCCCGGTCCATTCCCGAAAGCTGCGTGAGCTTGCCGGCCAACCGTTGTTGCCAATCGATGCTGTACAGGTTGGAGGTGTGCAGCAACAGGCCGGCCTGTTCACTGATGGCGGCCACCAGCCGGGGATGAGAATGCCCGACGTTGGTTACCGCCACGCCTGCCACCGCGTCGAGGTACTCGCGACCGTCCTGGTCCCAAAGGCGCGTACCCAACCCGTGGGTGAAATTCAGCGGCAGGGGTTGGTAGGTGGTCATCAGGCAGGCGGCGGTCATGACATCGAGCTCCATTGGATGGTTTTTTCCAGTATGGTTAGCCACCCTCAATGGATAAACATCGCTTTACTTCAATCATTTAAAAGCCGAGCTTGATAATGGACCTGTTCCAGGCAATGACCGTTTACGTGAAAGTCGTGGAAGCCGGCAGCCTGACGGCGGCGGCCCAGGCCTGCGAGATGTCCACCACCATGGTGGGCAATCACCTTCGCGCGTTGGAGCAACGCCTCGGCGTGCGCCTGATCAACCGGACGACGCGGCGCCAGCGCCTGACCGAGTTCGGCGCGACCTACTATCAACGCTGCCTGGAAGTCATCGGGCTGGTCACCGACTCCGAGCGCCTGGCGGAGCAGACCCAGGGCGACCCCACCGGCACCTTGCGCATCACCGCGCCGCTGACCTTCGGCACGGAGCTCCTGGCGCCAGCCCTGGCCGAATTCAGCCAGCGCTACCCACAGGTCAAGCTCGACGTGGTCTTGACCAACCAGCGACTCGACCTGCTCGACCACGGTTTCGACGTCGCCGTCCGCCTGGGTCCTGTCGATCCCAAGCTGATCGCCCGCTCCCTGGTGGACTACACCTTGACCATCTGCGCGTCCCCGGCTTATCTGGCACGGCGAGGCACGCCACGACAACCCGATGACCTGCAACAGCACGACTGCCTGTCGTTTGCCTATTCTGCCGCTGACGAATGGCGCTTCGCCCAGGACCTCTGGCCTATCAACGGGCCAGAAGGCGAAATCAAGGTGCCGGTGACCGGGCCGATGCTGATCAACAGCTCCTCGGGCCTGCATCGCGCCGCACTGGCCGGCATGGGTGTGGTGATGCTGCCGGACGCGCTGGTGGCGCAGGACCTGAGGGACGGGCACTTGGTGGCGCTGCTGCAGGATTATCAGCTACCCCATCGGCCAATGAGCCTGGCGTACGCCCAGGATCGCTACCGTTTGCCGAAGCTGCGCAGTTTTGTCGAGTTTGCGCTGGAGAAGTGGGGCAAACCCTGATGGCCGCGCTCGATAAGTGTTGGATAAACCCCGTGGCGAGGGAGCTTGCTCCCTCGCCACAGTTCAGGCGTTCACCCGAAGCGCTACCCCGCTAGTGCCCCTCCGTCCCATCGGCTACTCTTCACCCTCGGAGAGCATTTTGATATCAGGGCTGATAGGGGAACAACGATGGACGACGCCTCGAAGATCGATTTGCTGCGGTTCGATTTGTCCGATCTGGACGAAAGCGTGCTCCACACCATCATGGAACTGGTGAGCGACGGCATCTGGGACTGGAACGCCAATACCGGGTTCGTTTATCGCAACCCCGGCTGGTACACCATGCTCGGCTACACGCCCCATTCACTGAGCAACACCGTGTTGACCTGGGAGAGCGTAATCCATCCGGACGATTATCCTCAGGTGATGGCGCTGTTCGATGACTACCTGGAACAACGGTCGCCAAAATACCAGGCCGAATACCGCTGTCGCACACATGACGGTTCCTATATCTGGATCGAAGACCGCGGCTACGTCATCGCCCGCAACCCAGACGGCAGCGTGGCCCGCATGATCGGCGCCCATCGCAGCATCGACGACAAGAAGCGTCTGTTCGAGCAACTGGAACAGCGCAACAAATCCCTCGAGGCAGTCATCGAAGAACGCACCCGCGAACTGTCGCGGGTCAACCATCAATTGCAAATCCAGCTCGACGAAAACCGCCGACTCGCCGAAACCGACGCCTTGACCCTGGTCGCCAACCGCTATCGCCTGGAGCAAGCCCTGCCATTGGCCTGCGAACGCGCCCAGCGCTTTCGCGAACCGTTGTCCCTGATCGCCATGGATGTCGATGATTTCAAGGACATCAATGATCGCTACGGCCACGCGTTCGGTGATGCGGCGCTGGTGCAGGTGGTGCAGGCGGTCAAACGCTGCGAACGCGACGGCGACCTGCTGGTGCGCTGGGGCGGCGATGAATTCATCATGATCTTGCCAAACACATCCTTGGCCGACGCGGTCCTGATGGCTGAAACCATTCGCCGAGGCTTGTCCGACCTGCTGCCGGTGGGCGACTTCCAGATCACCATGAGCTTTGGCGTGGTGCAGCGGCTCGAAGAAGAAACGCAGGAGTTGCTGATGGATCGGGCGGACCAGGCGTTGTATCGCTCCAAGATGGCCGGCAAGAACGTTATCTGCGACTGACTTGGGTTTGCAAAAAAGGAACCCTCGAGGCGTTTGTTGCGGTCATAACATTGTCCCCGCAATCAGGTCTCTCACGTTGGCGACTCGACTCCCCCACGCTTCGAACCTTTTCCTGGGCTGCGCCGGCTGGTCGTTGCCCAGGGCGCAATGGCCATCCTTTCCCGATGAAGGCACCCATCTGCAGCGCTACAGCGCACGCTTCACAGCGGTGGAGATCAACAGCTCGTTCTATCGCCCGCACCGTCCCGCCACCTACGCAAAATGGGCAGATAGCGTGGCACCAGAATTTCGCTTCTCGGTGAAGGTCCCCAAGCAGATCACCCACGAACGACGCTTGCTCGATTGCGAGGGGCTTGTGGATGAATTCCTCGGGCAGTGCTCGCAACTGGGGGAGAAACTCGGCTGCCTGTTGATTCAATTGCCGCCGTCGCTGGCCTTTGACAACGCGCAGGCCGAGGCTTTTTTCAGAGCATTGCGTGATCGTTACCCTGGCGATGCGGTGCTCGAACCTCGACACCCGAGCTGGCTCGCACCACACGCCATGGCGATGTTGCAGGCCGAGCGCATCGGCCGGGTTGCCGCCGATCCGTCGCCGCTGCCGGGCGGCGATCAACCGGCGGGTTGGCCCGGCATTCGTTATTACCGTTTGCACGGCTCGCCGAAGATTTACTACACGCCCTACGACGACGTCCGACTCAAGCAAATCGCCCAAGCCTTGCAAGCCGCCCCGGACACACCGACCTGGTGCATCTTCGACAACACGGCCAGCGGCGCCGCGACGCCGGACGCGTTGCGGTTGATGGAGCTGTTGCGCGACTCAAATGCGTACCGGCGACCGGTCCGACCGTGACAACACCGCCCGCGTCCAATAGATTAGGCGACCGGAAAAAAGCTCAATGCCTTTCTCGCCTTATCCCGCTAACAGAAGTAGTGAAATTTCAATGTCCGATTCCAATACCGCTGAATCCGTAGTCACCCTGTCGTCCAAAGCGGAATACGAAAACTCCATCAATCTTTCACAGCATCTGCCCCAGGCCAAAACCATCAGCGAGATGGTCCTCGATGCGTTCCAGTCGAACCGCGAAAGCGACCAGATCCGCGAACTGCGTACCGCCATTCGCCAGGCCCACGATGCGTTCGATGATGACAAGGCCTACGAATTGATGGGCCAGCTCAAGCAGCTCAAGGATGCCGAAGCCGCGGACTTTGCCGCCCTGGAAGACCTGAGCAGCCGCTTCCCCATCAGCCGCATACTTTCCAGCTACAAGGATGATGCAGACTTCCAGGAGCTGGTCTATGGCCTGGCCCTGAAAGTGCTGACCCAGACCCACCAGGCCATCAGCAACCCGAGCGGCAGCAAGGGCAAGGCCTCGCGGCCCAAGAAGGAAGCCGAGGTGTTCATCATCAGCAAGGACGGCATCAGCGTCACCCTGCCCCTGCGCACGCCACGTTCCAAGCCAAACGTCGACCGCGAGGCCTTCGAGTTCCTGGGCTTCAACTTCATTGGCGAAGGCGACGACGCCGAACTGGAAAGCGAAACCTTCCTGGACAACGACGGCACCGAACAACCGGTCACTCGCAAAAGCATCGTCACCGCGCTGCAACAGCAGAAAGCGTTCGACGGCTACAGCATCGCCCAGCAATAAAGCCCGGGGTGAGCCTTCCTTTGTGGGAGCGGGCTTGCTCGCGAATGCGCGCGGTCAGTCAACTTCAACTTAACTGACCCACCGCTTTCGCGAGCAAGCCCGCTCCCACAGGAACATCGCCAGCCGAAATAACGCCCAAGAAAAAGCCCCGCACTTCTCTCGAAGGCGGGGCTTTTTCATGGCTTTCGGCGGTTCAAACAGCACCAAGCCGTTCGACCATATCCGGAAACTTCTCGACCAATTTGATCAACAAAGCCGCCTGGGCGTTAGGCTTGGACTTTTCCTGCTCCCAGTTCCTTAGGGTGCCCGGACTGGTCCTGATGCTCTTGGCGAAAACAGCTTGGGACATATGGAGCCTGTCGCGCAGGGCCACGATTTCCTGGGCCGACACCTCGGGAACCGGCTTGTCTTCAATCGAAATCTGGCGAAGGGTAATCTTGCCCTCGCGGTGAGCGGCCATCTCCTCGACGCCTTGCATCATCTCGGCAAACAGATCACGCTTTTTCATAAGGTACCTCGTACTTTCAACTCAGCTTCTATGGCGCGCTTGAGCGTCTTCTCTTGCTCGGAGGTCAGGTTTTCCAGTTCGTCCTTGTCATAAATCGCAAACATCCAGAACTGACGATCATGCCTCAACCAATAATAAATGACCCGCAGTCCACCTCGTTTCCCTTTGCCGCGACGGTCATCGAACCAACGCAGCTTACGGAAGCCACCGGTACGTGGCATGACGTCACCGGCCTCTGGATGCTGCTGCATATAGAACTGAAGCAGGCGATATTCATCATCGGTCAGGTAATGGCCAACCGTGGCAGTGAACGTAGTCGTTTCAAAAAATAAGGTTCGCATGGCAGAAACTATAGGCAAATCGCGTATAGATCAACAAGCAACAATCTATTGCGACGAATGACAGCGGCTAGCCATGGCCTATCAAAAAAAGCCCCGCGCTTCTCTCGAAGGCGGGGCTTTTTTTGCAGCTCTGGCGCTTAAGGCGCGTAAGTCAGCAACAACTCACTCGGCACCTTGAAATCCAGGGACATCATGACGCTCAGGGCGGTGATGGTGAAGATCGAGAACACGAACAGCTTGCGTGCCCAGACCCTGTCATCCACTGCCTTGTAGCCGGTCCAGGCCATGTACAGCCAGTACATGCCCATGGCGGCGGCGACGGCGAGGTAGCTCATGCCGGCGTAGCCGCTGAAGGTCAGCATCAAGGTCGCGACGAGGAACGCCAGGATGTACAGCAGGATGTGCTTCTTGGCCACTTGGATACCGCGCTTGACCGGCAGCACCGGAATCGAGGCTGCCAGGTAGTCGTTGAAGCGGAAGATCGCGATGGCATAGGAATGCGGCATCTGCCACAGGCTGAACATCACCAGCAGCGTCAGCGCCGCCATGTCGAAGCTGTTGCTGACCGCGACATAACCGATCACCGGCGGCATCGCTCCCGACAGGCTGCCCACCAGCGTGCCATGGACCGACTTGCGCTTGAGGTACAGGCTGTAGAGGCCGACGTAGATGACAAAACCGATCACCGCGAACAACGCCGCCAACGGATTGGCCACCCAGTACAGCAGCGCCACGCCGGCGACGCCCAGCACCGTGGCGAAGGCCAGGGCCAGCTTCAGCGAAACCAGGCCCTGGACCAGCGCCCGGTTCCTGGTGCGTTCCATCTTGATGTCGATGTCGCGGTCGATGCAGTTGTTGAACACGCAACCGGACGCCACCACCAGGGAAGTGCCGATCATCGCCGCCAGGAAGATGGCCAGATCGACATGCCCTTTTGAGGCCAGGAAAAACCCGCCCGCCACAGAAAGCACGTTACCGAAAATGATCCCCGGCTTGGTGATTTGGATAAAGTGCTTCAGTGACATCCGGACTTTCCTCAGTGCGCCATCATGTTGGTGTGGATGCTGAACATGATCCACAACGACAGGCCGACCAGCAGGACAATCACGATCGCGGCAAACACAAACGCGACCACGTTGTTACGTTGGGCAGCGGAGCGGTCCAGGTGCAGGAAGTACACCAGGTGCACCAGTACCTGGACCACGGCGAAGATCAGGATGATCCACAGGGTCAGGGTCTTGGGCAGCGACGGGTACATCACCAGGCCGAACGGAATGACGGTCAGGATCACCGACAGGATGAAGCCGATGGCGTAGGACTTGACGCTGCCGTGGCTGGCGTCATGGCCATCATGGGAATGTGCGTTAGCCATTTACAGGGTCCCCATCAGATAAACAACGGTGAATACGCAGATCCACACCACGTCCAGGAAGTGCCAGAACAGGCTCAGGCAGCTCAGGCGCGTCTTGTTGGTGGCAGTCAGGCCGTTTTTCTGGACCTGGTACATCATGATCGCCATCCAGATCAGGCCGCTGGTCACGTGCAGGCCGTGGGTGCCGACCAGGGTGAAGAACCCGGACAGGAAGCCGCTGCGGCTAGGGCCGTAGCCTTCGGCGATCAGGATATGGAACTCGTTGATCTCCATGGCGATAAAGCCGGCGCCCAGCAGGAAGGTCATGGCCAACCAGCCCAGGACCTGGGTTTTCTTGCCCTTGAACAACGCCAGCATGGCGAAGCCGTAGGTGATCGAACTGAACAGCAGCAGCGCGGTTTCGCCCAGTACGTAAGGCAGTTCGAAGATGTCGTGGCCCGACGGGCCACCGGCGACGTTGTTAACCAGCACCGCGTACACCGCGAAGATCGACGCAAACAGAATGCAGTCGGTCATCAGGTAGAGCCAGAAACCGAATACGGTCATCTCGCCCGAGTCGTGGTGATGGTCATCATGCCCATGGTCATGACCATGGGCGTGTCCAACATTGGTCACTAAGTTCGACATGGTTTAAGCCTGTTCCAACGAGGTTTCAACACGGGTGGCGGTGGCAGGGACTTTCCCGGCCGCGACCAGGCGCTTGTGCTGCTCGGCTTCGATGCGCTCGATGACATCCACCGGCACCATGTAGCCCTGATCGTCACGGGCGGCATGGATCACGAAATACGCCACGGTGCCGACCAGGCTGGCGATGGCCAGCCACCAGATGTGCCAGATCATCGCGAAACCGAACACGGTCAACAGCGCCCCCATGACCACACCGGTGGCGGTGTTGTTGGGCATGTGGATCGGCTCGTACTTGGCCGGAACCTGGTACGCGGTACCGGCTTCCTTGGCTTCGGTGAACGGGTCGATGGCTTCCGCTTTCGGCAGCACGGCAAAGTTGTAGAACGGTGGTGGCGACGAAGTCGACCATTCCAGGGTATGGGCATTCCACGGATCACCGTGTTCGCACATGTTTTCCGGCTTCTTGCGATCACGCACGCTGACGTACAGCTGGATCAACTGGCAGGCGATACCGACCGCGATCATCACCGCGCCGAACATGGCGACGTACAGGTACGGCACCCACTCAGGGTTGGTGGTGGCGTTCAAGCGACGGGTCATGCCCATGAAGCCCAGTGCATAGAGCGGCATGAACGCGACGAAGAAGCCCGAGATCCAGAACCAGAACGCTGCCTTGCCCCAACCTTCGTGCAGCTTGAAGCCGAACGCTTTCGGGAAGTAGAACGCAAAGCCGGCGATGTAGCCGAACACGGCGCCGCCGATGATCACGTTATGGAAGTGCGCGATCACGAACAGGCTGTTGTGCAACACGAAGTCCGCACCCGGGATGGCCAGCAGTACGCCGGTCATGCCGCCGATGGCGAAGGTCACCATGAAGCCCAGGGTCCACAGCACGTGGCTGGTGAAACGCAGGCGGCCCTGGTAGATGGTGAACAGCCAGTTGAACAGCTTCACACCCGTCGGGATCGAGATCAGCATCGTCGCCAGGCCGAAGAAGGCGTTGACGCTGGCACCCGAGCCCATGGTGAAGAAGTGGTGCAGCCAGACCATGAAGCCCAGTACCGAGATCGCGCCGGAAGCGTAGATCATCGAGTGGTGGCCAAACAGTTTCTTGCCGGAGAACGTCGAGATGACTTCGGAGAAAATACCGAACGCCGGCAGGATCAGGATGTACACCTCAGGGTGACCCCAGGCCCAGAACAGGTTCACGTACATCATCGGATTTCCACCCAGTTCATTGGTGAAAATGTGGAAATCCATGTAGCGGTCAAGCGTCAGCAGAGCCAGTGTCGCGGTCAGGATCGGGAACGAAGCGACGATCAGGACGTTGGCCCAGGTGCAGGTCCAGGTGAAGATCGGCATGTCCATCAGCTTCATGCCAGGGGTACGCATCTTCAGCACGGTGGCCAGGAAGTTGACCCCCGTCAGCGTTGTCCCCAACCCGGATAGCTGTAGCGCCCAGATGTAGTAATCCACCCCCACGCCCGGACTGTATTGCAGCCCCGACAATGGCGGATAGGCAACCCAACCGGTCTTGGCGAATTCGCCGACACCCAGGGAAACGTTGATCAGCACGACGCCGGACACCAGCAGCCAGAAGCTCAGGGAGTTCAGGAAGGGATAGGCAACGTCACGGGCGCCGATCTGCAGCGGCACTGCAAGGTTCATCAGGCCGGTGAAGAATGGCATCGCCATGAAGATGATCATGATCACACCGTGGGCGGTGAAGATCTGGTCATAGTGTTCAGGCGGCAGGTAGCCAGGCGAACCCTCGGTGGCCATGGCCAGCTGGGTACGCATCATGATCGCGTCGGCAAAACCGCGCAGCAGCATGACCATGGCGACGATGATGTACATCACGCCGATCTTCTTGTGATCGACCGAGGTCAGCCACTCTGTCCACAGGTAGGTCCACTTCTTGAAATAAGTGATACCGGCGAACAACGCCAGACCACCGAGCGCGATGATGGCGAGGGTCACCATGACAATCGGCTCGTGGAACGGGATCGCTTCCCAACTTAATTTACCAAACATCGTTTACTCCTCTGCCCCGGCAGCTGAATGCGAGCTCATGTCCATCCCTTCCATGTTGTGAGCCACTTCCTTCTCGCCCTTCTCGTGATGCATCGGCTTGCCCGGATTCATCCCTTCATACTTGTCGATGATGGTCTGGAACAGGTTCGGCGTTACCGACGAGTAGAGTTCGACTGGGTTGTTCTGGCTCGGTTTGGAAAGGGCTTCGTATTCAGCTTTTTCAAGCTGTTTAGGTGCCTTCTTGACTTCGTTTACCCAGGCGTCGAATTCTTCCTGGGTGGTGGCGGTCGCCTTGAACTTCATGCCGGTAAAGCCCGCGCCGCTGTAGTTGGCGGAGATACCTTCGAGTTCGGTGTTCTGGTTGGCGATCAGGTGCAGCTTGGTCTGCATGCCGGCCATCGCGTAGATCTGGCCGCCCAGGCCCGGGATGAAGAACGAGTTCATCACGGTGTCGGAGGTGACCTTGAAGTTGATCGGCGTATGGGCCGGGAACACGATCTTGTTGACCGTGGCGATGCCTTGTTCCGGATAGATGAACAGCCACTTCCAGTCCATCGACACCACTTCGATGGTGATCGGCTTGACGTCGGAATCCAGCGGACGATACGGGTCCAGGGCGTGGGTCGACTTGTAGGTGACATAACCCAGGGCAATGATGATCAGCACCGGGATGGTCCATACCGCCACTTCGATCTTGGTCGAGTGGGACCACTTCGGCGTGTACACAGCCTGGGTGTTGGACGCGCGGTATTTCCAGGCGAACAGGAACGTCATGACGATAACCGGCACAACGACCAGCAACATCAGCAGCGTGGCGGTGATGATCAGGTTTCGTTCATCCAGGCCGACCTGGCCCTTGGGATCGAGCAAGGTCATGTTGCAGCCTCCCAGCAGCAACGTGCCGAGCAGCGGCAACAAGCCTAGTAATCGGGGGTACCTGTTTTTACTCATCTCACGACCTCTAAAGCAGCTTGCGCAATGCAGTTGGGTTTTGATCGCCAACACTTCACCCTGCCAAGGGTTGGCATTTTCTTGGATTGAATAAGGGCTGCCCGTCGAACGTCAGCGGCTGTTCGACACATCCTGGGCCAGCAGTGAGTTCTTATTCGTTGGTCAAAGGCCTAGTTCAAGCCCAATTCCATTTGGTGCGGGTAGTTGGAGGCACCGACACCTTGGGGTCGCATGGGGCGCTGGCGCCCTTCGACCACTCTCGTGCTCAAGCCTGAGCCGGGTCGGAAAATCGGTGCGGGCGATTGTAGTGAGCTGACGCGCTGTAGACCATGTCTCATCCCGAAATAATTTTTATCCGAACCGGCAACAATCTGTTGTCGATATCGCAACGGGCCAGCATCTTATCGAAATTCATTCTCAACAAGAACCCCAAAAAACGTAAGGCTACTACGCCCGATTTAGACAGCTCCAGGTCGCATGACTGAGCCTTGATAGCTTTCGGGCGCCCGTTTTTCGGGGCCTGGGCGGTGAAGCGCTTCTCTGTTAAAAATGCCTGCCCGAGATCACCTCTACGTACTCTGCAAAGTGCCAGCAGGCTGTTTTTTTATTACAGATCCAGGCGTCAATTCGCGTCTTGAAAGGAGCCCGGACGCAACATGTGTGACAACGTGTCGCACATTGCCGCAGGCTATTCTTGCCTCGGATCAAGGCTGATCCTTACCGGGCCTGAAACGAAAAACGCCCCGGTTCCTGGTAAGGAAACCGGGGCGTCGTCCTGCGTTGCCTCAGCGAATGGCTTTGCGATTGCGCGACACCAGCAATGGCACCAGCACGACGGTCAGCACGAACGCCACCAGCGCCCATTGCGCCAGCGACAATCCGAGGATCGGCGGATACGGGGTGGAGCAGAAACCATCGACCTGGAAGCCCAGCGGGAAGATCTTCGCCAGCGGCAGGTCATCCACAATCGGTTGCAGCACATCGATACCGCAGCTGACCGCCGGGAAGAACTGGGTGTATACGTGATGCCCTGCCACTCCCGCGCCGGCCAAGGCGCAAAGCACAACCAGGCCTTCAAAAATCGTCAGGCTGCGGCGGCTGCGCATCGCCGCGCCGATGAAGGCGAAGATCGCGATCAACAACAACGCATAGCGCTGCAAAATGCACAGTGGGCAGGGAGCCTCACCGAGGACCACCTGCATATAGAGCGCGCCGCCGATCAGCGCCAGGCAGATAAGCCCCAGCAGCACGAGATAGCGCCGCTCACGGCCCAGCCGCATCATTTCCTCATTCATTGCGTTTCCCTTAAGTGCATGGATCGACGCGCAGCCTTGCGGCACGTGGCGCGTTATCGGATGGCCGAAGTCTACACGCAGAAGATGAACGAGCGGCAGTCGGCAGTATCGAGGGAATAAACAGGAAGGGGGTTAAGCGCGGATTAATTTCAGTACCGCGTCGGCAGAACCAACGCTATCGCGAGCAAGCTCGCTCCCACAGGGATTGGGGGTACGCCAACAGAATGGCCCCCGAAAAACTGTGGGAGCGAGCTTGCTCGCGATGAAGGCAACCCGGTCTCCCAGGTCGCCCGCAGCCTTTACTCCAACGCAGCCGCCGGCCCGAAGAACTCGTAGCGACTTTGCTCCGCCGGCACGCCCAACGCCTTGAGATGCCGCTTGATCGCCGCCATGAAACCCTTCGGCCCAAGGAAATAGGCGTCCAGGTCGCGTTGCTCCGGCAACCACTGCGCCAGTTGGTCCTCGCTCAACAGCCCGACCTTGTCAGCCGCAGGGCCTGTGCCGTCATGCTCGTCGTAGCAATAAAAGCGCTTGAGTTGCGGATGCCGGCTGGCCAGGTCGTCGATCCAGTCGCGGAAGGCGTGTACTTGCCCATTGCGCGCGCAATGGATGAAGTGCACGGGACGCTCGGTCTGCAACGCCGCCTGCAACATCGCTAGGGTCGGAGTGATGCCGACGCCGCCACTGATCAGCACCAGCGGTTTGTCACTTTCCGTGAGATAGAAGTCTCCGGACGGCGGGAAGAGTTGGATGCTGCTGCCGACCTGGAACTCGTCGTGCAGGTAATTGGATACCCGGCCACCCGCCTCGCGCTTCACGCTGATGCGGTACTGCCCGTTGTCCGCCAGGGCCGACAGCGAATAATTGCGGCGCACTTCTTCACCGTCCAGGACCAACTTCATGCCGATGTATTGGCCAGGCTCGGCCTGCAAGATAGGGCCATTGTCGGCCGGTTCAAAGTAGAACGAAGTGATTTCCGCGCTCTCCGGCACCTTCGCGGTGAGGATGAATGCCCGCTCACCGCGCCAGCCACCCGGCGCCGCGGCCTTCTGGTCATACAGGCCGGTCTCGGCGCCGATCAGGATATCGGCCAGTTGGTTATAAGCCGCGCCCCATGCCTCGATCACTTCTGGCGTGGCGATTTCTTCGCCCAGCACTTCAGCGATTGCCCGCAGCAGGCAGGCACCAACGATCGGGTAATGTTCAGGCTGGATTTGCAAGGCCACGTGCTTGTTGACGATTTTCGCCACCAGGTCACCCAATTGGTCGAGCTGATCGATATGGCGCGCATACATCAGCACGCCATTGGCCAGCGCCCGGGGTTGGTCGCCGCTGGCCTGGTGAGCCTGGTTGAACAGCGGGCGCACTTGAGGGTATTCGGACAACATCATGCGGTAGAAATGAGTGATCAGCGCTTCACCACCGCTCTCGAGCAATGGGACAGTGGAACGGATGATGGCGCGTTGTTCTCGACTCAGCATAGGTAACTCCTCGCGTGGAACAGATAACGGATACCCATGCTTATCAGTTTTCATGCCATAAAATTTATCGTTTAATTTCAATAGGTTAATAAATAGATAGTCATAAAGACACCGCAACCTTTATAGTCGTTATGACCAACTGGAGTCATTATGACCGCAACCTCCTTGCTCACCTCACTGCTGCCCCTGGTGGCGGATCTGTCCCGCGAACTGCCGGAAGGCGAGCGTTATCGGCGCTTGCTCGGTGCCCTGCGCGCCCTGCTGCCATGCGACGCCGCCGCGCTGCTGCGCCTGGACGGGGATTGCCTCGTGCCGTTGGCCGTGGATGGCTTGAGCACCGACACATTGGGACGGCGATTTCGTATCAACGAACACCCGCGTTTCGAGGCGTTGCTCGCCAATTCGCAGCCAACCCGCTTCGCCACCGACAGTGACCTGCCCGATCCCTACGACGGACTGGTCGAAGGCCTGGACGAACATTTGGAAGTCCACGACTGCATGGGTTGCCCGCTGTTCGTCGATGAGCGGCCCTGGGGGTTGCTGACCCTTGATTCATTGGATCCGGAACGCTTCGAACCGATCGACCTGAGCGCTTTGCAAGCCTTTGCCAGCCTCGCCGCCGCCACTGTCAGCGCCGCCGAACGGATCGAGCGGTTGGCTCTGAGGGCCGAGGATGAGCATCACCGCGCCGAGGTCTATCGCCAGGCGAGCGGCCAGCAGCATCGCGACATGGTTGGCCAGAGCAAGGCCCACAAACGCCTGGTGGAAGAAATCAAGTTGGTGGGCGGCAGCGACCTGACGGTGCTGATCACCGGCGAAACCGGCGTCGGCAAGGAACTGGTCGCCCAGGCGATACACGCAGCCTCCAACCGCGCCGACCAACCGCTGATCAGCCTCAACTGCGCCGCCCTGCCGGACACCCTGGTGGAAAGCGAGCTGTTCGGTCATGTGCGCGGCGCTTTCACCGGAGCCATGAACGACCGGCGCGGCAAATTCGAACTGGCCGATGGCGGAACCTTGTTCCTCGATGAGGTGGGCGAGCTGTCCCTGACCGTCCAGGCCAAGTTGCTGCGGGTCTTGCAGAGCGGTCAGTTGCAACGCCTGGGCTCGGACAAGGAACACCGCGTCGACGTACGCCTGATCGCGGCGACCAATCGCGACCTCGCCGACGAAGTGCGCAATGGCCGTTATCGGGCCGACTTCTACCATCGCTTGAGCGTGTACCCGCTGCAGGTGCCCGCACTGCGTGATCGCGGGCGTGATGTGTTGCTGCTCGCCGGTTTTTTCCTGGAACAGAACCGGTCGCGCATGGGCCTCGGGAGCCTGCGCTTGACCAGCGATGCCCAGGCCGCGCTGCTGGCCTACGATTGGCCGGGCAATGTGCGCGAACTGGAACATCTGATTGGCCGCAGCGCGTTGAAAGCGCTGGGCCATTGCAAGGTACGGCCGAAAATCCTCAGTTTGAGCGCCGAAGACCTGGACCTGCCCCGCGCAGCCTCGGACAACGCACCCATTGCTATCGCTGCACCAGCGCAGCCGGAAATCATGACCGGCGACCTGCGCCAGGCCATGGAAAACTATCAAAGGCAAATCATCAGCGCTTGCCTGGAACGTCACCAGCACAACTGGGCCAGCGCCGCCCGCGAGCTGGGCCTGGACCGGGCGAACCTGGGGCGGATGGCGAAACGGCTGGGCCTGAAATAGTGGCTTGTGGCAGCGATCCATGCGATCGACAAGCTTTCGCCCTAAAGCCTGCCCCCTACAAGTCGATAACCCGTTATCAAAAGCTGTCTTGGCGATCTACATCGCTCGCCCCACCTTTTTACACAGAAGGTTTTTATGTCTTCCAACAAAGCCCGCGCAGATTCACTTTCGCTTCTGCTGTTTACCTTGCGCAGCGGCAAGCTGATGGCAATCAACCTGCTCAAAGTCAGTGAAATCATTCCCTGCCCGCCGCTGACCAAACTGCCGGAGTCGCACCCGCACGTCAAAGGCATCGCCACGCTGCGCGGAACGTCACTGTCGGTGATCGACCTGAGCCGCGCCATTGGCGAGCGCCCGCTGGAAGATCCCGATGGCGGCTGCCTGATCGTCACCGACGTCAGCCGTTCCAAACAAGGCCTGCATGTCCAGGCTGTGAGCAAAATCGTCCATTGCCTGACCACCGACATCAAGCCACCGCCCTACGGCTCCGGCGGCGTGCGTGCGTTCATCACCGGTGTGACCTCGGTGGACGGCACGCTGGTGCAAGTGCTTGATATCGAAAAAGTCATCCATGGCATCGCCCCGGCACAGATCGAGACGGCGCCCACCGAGCTGAGCATGGAAGACGCCGAAGTGCTCGGCAACGCGCGGATCCTGGTGGTCGATGACAGCCAGGTCGCCCTGCAACAATCGGTGCATACCCTGCGCAACCTGGGCCTGCAATGCCACACGGCCCGCAGCGCCAAGGAAGCCATCGATTGCCTGCTGGAGCTGCAAGGCACCGCGCAGGAGATCAACCTGATCGTCTCCGATATCGAGATGTCGGAGATGGACGGCTATGCACTTACCCGCACGCTGCGCGAGACGCCGGATTTCGCCCATCTCTACGTATTGCTGCACACCTCGCTCGACAGCGCCATGAACAGCGAAAAAGCACGATTGGCCGGCGCCAACGGCGTGCTGACCAAGTTCTCTTCGCCCGAACTGACCAAGTGCCTGATCACGGCGGCCAAGGCCGTGGCTGAACAAGGCCGCTGAGTTCGCTGAAAATCGATCGCAGCTTTCTTTGGCTCCAGCGCAACGAAAGCCGCGATCCATTTTCGTCACCCGCCCTTCGCCCTCGCCTCAGGCATACTCTTGTCCTGGCTTCCCAGAACAAGGACTTTCCTGATGAAAACCCCAGCCCTGATTCTCTTCACCCTGATCGCCCTGTCGTCGCAGGCCCACGCCTCCAGCTCCGACGCCTGGGCCACCTATGACAAGAAAGTACTCGCCAGTTGCGTCAAGGCCAGTGGCTTGAAAAACGCCGAACCGGTCGGCACCGCCGCGCAATTCGATGACCGCGTCGGCTACACCGCGCTGCTGTTGCAGGGCCAATACCCGCAAAAGCACATGAAAGGCGCGACCGGCACCGAACTGTGCCTCTACCGCAAGAAAACCAAGACCGCCTTCGTTACCGAATGGGACTCGATCCGTCCCGCCGGCACGTCCCAGTGAATGGCGCATAACTTGCTTCGCACCGCTCATTACGGCGTTTTTCTGACGCCGCTTCCAGCCTATTTGCCTGCGGTCGATTAATGAATACAACGTTTTCCTGCGTAGGGTGCGGCAAGTGCTGCTCCGGTCATCACGTTCCCCTGACGCTCGACGAAGCCAGGATGTGGGCGAGTGACGGCGGTCAAGTGATCGTCCTGATCGAGGCCTTCCTGCCCAATGGCCTCGGCCTGCCCGTGGCGCAGCGCGAACATGCCGAACGGCGCTCTGCGGTGGTCCGCAGCGGCACGAGTGAAGCCTTGGTGGCAATCACTTTTGCCGCCTACAACGCCGGCCCCTGCCACAACCTGGATGCCGACAACCTGTGCAGCATCTATGAGCGCAGGCCTTTGGTGTGCCGCATCTATCCGATGGAAATCAATCCGCACATCCCGCTCAATACCGCCGCCAAGGACTGTCCACCGGAGTCGTGGGAAACGGGGCCGCAGTTGATCGTCGGCGGCAAGTTGGTGGATCAGGAACTGGCAGGATTGATCGAGCGCTCACGTCAGGCTGACCGTGAAGAAATCGGCATCAAGGAACGCATCTGCGCCTCCTTGGGCATTCACACCACGGCCCTGAAGGGCGACGGATTCACGGCGTACCTGCCGAACATGGAGGCGTTTGCCGCGGCCATCGACCTGGCCCGTTCGCAGCCACTGCAGCCGCAAGCCAGCGAATGGCAGTTCCATTTGTCTGGGGATGACATTGCCAGCCAGGTCATGGCCAGTGGCGCGCGGGTGGTCACGGAGGCCCCCGTCAATTACGCCTTTATTTCCCTGCGCGCGGCATGAATCTCTGAGAATCCCTGTGGGAGCGAGCTTGCTCGCGATAGCGATTCATGTGCCAGTCTGTCGTCGCCTGATACACCGCTATCGCGAGCAAGCTCGCTCCCACAAGAGACTGGTGGCCCTGCGATTACGCCGTCCCCTCTCGCCTAACCGCCGCCAAGAATGTTAGCGTGCTTGGTATTCCATGCAGATGAGCCTTGCACGATGAAAAAAACCGTACTTGCCTTCAGCCGTATCACACCGCCGATGATCGAACGCCTGCAACAGGACTTCGACGTGATCGTGCCCAACCCGTCGAAGGGCGACATCAACGCGCAGTTCAACGAAGCCTTGCCCCACGTTCATGGACTGATCGGCGTCGGCCGCAAGCTTGGCCGCGAGCAGCTGCAGCACGCCACCAAGCTTGAGGTGGTATCCAGCGTGTCGGTGGGCTATGACAACTACGACCTGGCGTACTTCAATGAACGCGGGATCATGCTCACCAACACCCCCGACGTGCTCACCGAAAGCACTGCCGACCTGGCGTTCGCCCTGCTGATGAGCAGCGCCCGTCGCGTCGCTGAACTGGATGCCTGGACCAAGGCCGGACAGTGGCAGGCAACCGTCGGGCCACAACTGTTCGGCAGCGATGTGCATGGCAAGACCCTGGGCATCGTCGGCATGGGCAATATCGGAGCGGCGATTGCCCGACGTGGCCGGCTGGGGTTCAACATGCCAATCCTGTACAGCGGCAACAGCCGCAAGACGGAATTGGAGAACCAGTTGGGCGCGCAATTTCGCGAACTGGACCAGTTGCTGGCCGAAGCGGATTTCGTCTGCCTCGTGGTGCCCCTCAGCGAGAAGACCCGCCACCTGATCGGCCAGCGCGAACTGGGCCTGATGAAACCGAGCGCGATCCTGGTCAATATTTCCCGCGGTCCGGTGGTGGACGAGCCAGCACTGATCGAAGCCCTGCAAACCCAGCGCATCCGTGGCGCCGGGCTGGACGTCTACGAGAAAGAGCCGCTGGCCGAGTCGCCACTGTTCCAGTTGAAAAACGCCGTGACCTTGCCACACATCGGCTCGGCGACCCACGAAACCCGGGAAGCCATGGCCAATCTTGCCGTGGAAAACTTGCGCAGCGCATTGACCGGCGAACGACCGAAGAACCTGGTCAACCCGCAAGTCTGGAAATAAAACACACTGTGGCGAGGGAGCAAGCTCCCTCGCCACAGGGTTTATCGCCTGACGTTGTGCATCAGCGGGCACCCAGCGCGACTTCCGTTGCTACGGGTCGTGGCTTGCGAAACACCAGCACGTTACCCAGCATTACCAACACCAGCCCTGCCAGCGCTGGCGCCGTCCATTGATAGCCTTCCGCGAACGCCGAAACGTTTAACGCCACCACCGGAAACAATACCGTGCAATACGCTGCGCGCTCCGGACCCATGCGGCCGACCAGCGTCAGGTAGGCAGTGAACCCGATCACCGAGCCTGGGATCACCAGGTACAGCAGCGAGCCGACGTAGCGAACATTCCACTCCATGTCGAACGGGATGCCCTGGAACAGACACCACACCGACAACATCGCCGCCCCGTATGCCATGCCCCAGGCGTTGGTGGTCAGCGGCTTGAGGCCGGCTTTCTGTTGCAGGCTCGACAACATGTTGCCCGCCGAGAAACACAACGTCCCCAGCAACGCCAACGCCAACCCGAGCAAGGTTTGCGGGCTTGCGCGGTGACCAGCCAGTTCCGGCCAGAACAATAGCGCCAGCCCGAACAGTCCCAAGGCGCCGCCCAGCAACACGTTACGGGCGATGCGCTGGCCGAAGAACACCCGGGCGTTCATGGCATTCCAGAGGGTCGCGGTGGAGAACACCACCGCAACCAATCCGCTGGGAATCCACTGGCTTGCGGTGAGGAAACACATGAAGTTGATGCAGAACAGGCAAAGGCCCTGGGCGAGGCAGATCAAGTGGCCGCGCCGGTTCATCACTTGTAGACGCCGGCTGAGCACCAGCATCGCGAACAGGATCAGCGCGGCAAGACCGAAGCGATAGACAATCGACACGGGAATCGCGACGACGCCCAACTGCAGCTTCAAGGCGATCCAGGTGGTGCCCCAGATGAGTACGGTCAGCAGGTACAACGAGAGGTTCATGAGGTGACTCCTGGCAATGGCCTCCAGTGTCACGTCGATGCATGCCCGGCGCTTGCGTAAACTTGCGGTTTTTATGCGGGTCAGGCTGGCACGGGGCGGATGACGGAGTAGGATGCAAGCGTTGGAGAAACGATCATGGCCAGTCTGCAAACCCTGCAAGTCTTCCAAGCCCTCAACAGCTCGCCCAATGCTCGCCTTGAGCACAGCGCCGAGCTCGGTGACGGCATGGCGGCCGCTTTGTGGAGCAATCATCACGACGCCCGCGACTACGAAGCGCCGACCCACCATACGCTGTCGTGCTATATCGCCGGCGGCACCGGCACGTTTCGCCGCGAGCGGCCTGATACCACCGGAGCGCCCGACAAACTCTGCGTCCTGCCGGCAGAGCATGAATCAGCATGGGTCATCAACGGCGACATCCGCCTGGCCCACCTGTATTTCAGCCCGGAGCAGTTTGCCGTTGGCTGTGTCACGCTACTCGACCGCGAACCCAGGCAAGTGCAGTTGCACGAAGCGACGTTTCTTGACGACCCGCAACAGGCGCAGCGCTTTCGCCAGTTGATCAACCTGAATTGGGACGAGCCCGCCGAGCGCCTGCTCACCACCAGCCTCGCCCATGACATGCTCAGCCACTTGCTGCTCAGCCAGGTCAGCCCACGCCAGGACCTTCGTCTCAAGGGCGGGCTCGCTCCTCACCAGCGGCGCATGCTGGTGGAGTACATCGACGCTCAACTGGCCGAGGCCATCAGTCTGGGACAACTGGCTGCGTTGTGCGCGCTCTCCGAATACCACTTTGCCCGGATGTTCCGCGAAAGCTTCGGATTGCCACCCCATCAGTATGTGCTGGCAAGACGCCTGTCCCAGGCGCGGCAGCTATTGCGCAGCACTTCGCAACCGCTGGGCGATGTAGCGCTGGCCTGTGGATTTGCCAGCGCCAGCCACTTCACCCACCGATTTCGCCAGGCCCTGGGCGCGACGCCTGGAGAGTATCGCCAGGCGTTCCTGCGCTAAACGCAAACGGGCCTGCATTAGCAGGCCCGTTTTCAGTCAGACTTAAATTGGGACGGGGCGATCAACCGTTGAGCGCGGCCCGTTCGTTTTCCAGGAATTCTTCTTCCAGCATGGCATCGGCCAGTGCAATCGACTCGGTCGGACCGTTGGTGGCAGCGCGCTTGCCGCGCAGTTTGCCGAACAGATGCTCCAACTTGTGTTCCAGTTTGCTGGCCGCGCCTTCGATGGCAAGCTCCAGCGATTCCGCCTTGTGCGTCACCGAAATTGGCTGGTGGCCTTTTGGCCGCGCCTCGAGCTGGCAACGCAAGTCATGGGGACCGGGCTTGTCGCCGTTCTCATCCCCCAAATGGACCTCGACCCGTGTCAGGTCTTCTTCGTAACGTTCGAGCGTGCTTTCAATGGTAGTACGTACCCACTCCTCCAGTCGGATGCTGCTTTGAATATGGTTATCGCTATTGACTTGGATTTGCATAGTTCATCCCTTATTTCGGCTAGCTCGCCAGGGGCCAATCGACGTTAGCGCAACGGCCCCTTGAGTACAGAGTCGGGCTGGCGGAAGAACAATTCAAGCCCTGGAAAAAGATAAATATTGATTTGCAAATAAAGCCGGACAACGGGCAAAAGCGCTGTTAATGTCGGGAGTTGCCTCACCCCACCCAAGCCCCTCCAAACACCTTCCCTTCTTGCACCGTCAGCGAACATCAACCGCTTCCTGCCCCGAAACGGGCTGCATGGAAAGCCGCATTCCAGAGCATTCGTTCGTCAGGCGCCGTGATCATTGTCCGACAGTTTTTCCGGCATGGCCCTTGCTAACTCCTCTACAGGAGCCTGCAGAAGCTACCGAACGCGGCGAGACGGCGATTCCTTGAGGCTGACGCCCTCCGCAACCTTTGGATGGACACGATCATGGAATGGCCGGTGGTCCGGTATTGCGAACTAATCCCGATCATGGCCGGTCAACAACTGCACGTTCAATCAGGCGGTGACGCATCATGGACAACCCTTTTCAGATCATTACGGACGCCTTCGCGCCGCAGTATCAAATCAACCTGAGCATTCAGGGCCTGGACGGAAGCATCATGCTGACCCTTTCCAAGGGCGGGCGCATCGTCGCCAAGCGCATGATCAGCGCCCAGCAACGCAACGATCCGGAACGGCTCAAACGTCTGGTGCAGAGCATCCAGTTCGGGATCGCCATCGAACAGGGCCACAGCGCCGTGGCCATCCTCGAAGCCATGACCGGCGGTGACAACATCAAAGTGCCGCCACCCCAAGCCCAAGGCCCGGCACCTTCTGCCGCCGGCCTCTAGATTTCGCCCTTTTCCACTTCGGTATGTTCACTGGAACCCGCACCGATCTTGCGGTGCGGATGTTCGATCTTCACCGAAGGGAACTGCGACGAGGCGTAGCGCACCACCAGGATCGCGAACGCCAATAGCAATATGCCGCCGCACAGGTAGATGATCCCCAGATCAGGCGGGCTGTGGTGGGAGACGTTGGAAATCAGCAGCCGCGTCAGCGCCGTGATCGCCACGTAGATCAAAAACCGTACAGGCATGTGGTTGGTCTTGAAATAGATCCCGACCATCGCACCCAATTCGAGGTAGATGAACAGCAGCAGGATGTCATCGATCTTGATGTGTCCCGTTTCGATCATCTGCAGGAATTCCATTACCGCAGCCCATGCGGTCACCGCACCAATGGCGAACAGCGCCAGGTAGTGAAACGTCTCGACGAACAGGTTGCCCAGCGATTCGGCCAGTTGATGCACGTTCTGGCGCAGGTTCTCGGCCCAGTTGATTTTCACGATGTAGTTTCCTTAGGTCGACTCGACCGGATGATGCGGGTTGGACGTGACGGTTGTTCTGCATGCAGAAAAAAGGCCAGTGTCCTCGATGAGATGGCGATGGGCTGGTATTCGACACGTGTCACACGAAACGGCGGCGTCGCGAACAGGCACGGCTTACGCGACAAGACTCGAAACCGGCTACATTAAAAAGCCACTATCCAAAGGGAAGGGATTCGCTTATTCTTTCGCCTGTATATAAATACAGTAGTCGCACGATAACCAATGTGAAGGCATGTGAGGTGGTGAATGGCCGTCGAAGTGGTATACCGCAGCAGCCGAGATCTGGAGCGCTTGTTCATGGATAAAGCCGAAGCTGACCGTCATGACAAAATGCTGGAGCTCGCCGAATTGCTGGCCGAGGTGTTGCAAAAAGCCGTTCCATCGCTGAGCGAGCAACAGGTGGAAGAAGCCGGGATCTACATGGCGAAGAATCGCGATGTGTTCGCCAAGGCATTCAAGAGCCAGCCGGACGCCCTGTCCGAGTTGCTCAACCCGTCGGACGAATGACCAGAAGATCGCAGCCTTCGGCAGCACCTACACCGCGTAGGCGCTGCCGAAGGCTGCGATCTTTTTTTATCAATAGAAACGACGCGGGTCCGAATCGATCAGGCTGGCGAGCTTGGTCAGGGCGAAACGCAATTCGTCCTGGCTGGTGGGGGACATCAGCACCAGGCGCACGCACCGGCTGGCGGTGCCTGAACGTTCAGCCTGGAACTGGCTGCCGCTGAGTACCAATACGCCGTTGGCCCGGGCGAGCATGGTGAATTCATCGCTGGTCCATGGCTCGGGCAACGTCAACCAGACGTGATACGAGTAAGGCTGGGCCTTGAGCTCGAACCTGGCGAAGACTTCCTGGGCAATCGCTTGCCGTGCAGCCGCTTCGTTGCGCTGGATGCGAACCAGCTTCTTGTCCAGGCCCTCGGTGATTACGTTGCTGGCCAACTGCGCGGTCAACGGCGAGGGCATCCAGACACTGCTGCGCACCATTGAGGTCAGGCGCGACAGCAGTTTCGGCGGGCTATGGAGATAACCGATGCGAAGCGCCGGCATGATCGACTTGGACAGGCTGGTCAGGTACACCGAACGGTCCGGTGCAAAGGCGGCCAACGGCTTGGTCGAGGGATCGGTCGCGAGAAAACCGTAGATATCATCGTCCAGGATGATGAAATCGAACTCTTCGGCCAGCGCCGCAATCTGGGCCCGGCGTTGTTGCGACATGATTGCCGCCGTGGGGTTCTGGCACGTCGCCACGCAAATCAGCATGGCCGGTTTTTCCCGCAGGCACAGCTCGCGCAACGCCTCGGGAATGATGCCTTCGTCATCCATCGGCACGCCGCGCAGGCGACGTTCCAGGCCATGGGCAAGGGAAATGATGCCGGGATAGCAAAGCGCTTCGCACAGCACCAGGTCGCCAGCACGGGTCAAGGCGCTCATCGCTACCATCAAGCCATGCTGGGCACCCGACGTGATGACCACCTGTTGCCATTGAGCGTCGGGCAATGAATGGCGAAGCCATTGCGCCCCTGCCTCACGATGGGCCGGATGCCCACCGTCGGGGGCGTAATCCAGGGCGCGAGCGAAATCGGTGCTCCTGGCCATGCCCACCAGCGCACCGCGCAACCAATAATCCAACGTCTCGCTGTAGGGTTTGATGATCGACAGATCAAGTAATTCAGGCTGGCCAAGGTTGAGCGCCACGGCACTGTTGCTCGTCGGCAGTTCAAGTAACTGGCGGTTGAGCACATAAGTGCCGCGTCCCACTTCCCCGCGCACCAAATGACGCCGATGGGCTTCGCTGTATGCCCGGCTGATGGTGCCCGGCGTGACATCCAACGCACTGGCCAGCTCCCGCAGCGTCGGCAGCCGATCACCTTCATTCAACACTCCACTGTCGATATCGCGCGCCAGTGCATCGGCGATCGACAGGTACATCGGCTGGCTGGTGTCGCTTAGCTGGGGAACCCACATGAATGACGAATGCCCATCGTAGAAATGATCAGTGGCCGAGCATAGCACAAGGCGCCGTGCGGCTCATTCCGGCAAGCGGCGCAAATTGAGTTGATTGAATCGATTCACTGCTTTGCCAGAATGCCGAAGCACGAAAAGCCGTATAGCCAGATGAAATCGCCTACACAGCGATAAAACGTAGCGCCGTGAAAATATTTCAATGATTAATCACCGCGCCTATTGAATCGATTCAATCCGTTCAAATACACTCACGAAAATCGACTCAGTCAATTCCCCCAACCGCCAACATTCGGGTGCCCAGCGCGCCAAGCCGAGACCTCATGGACACAATCAGAAAGGATCTATCCCTCTCCGCGATCATCGCAGGCTTTATTGCCGTGATCATTTCCTACGCCGGCCCACTGATCATCGTGTTCCAGGCCGCCAAGGAAGCACAGCTGCCCAACGATGTGGTGTCGTCATGGATCTGGGCCATTTCCATTGGCAGCGGGGTGACAGGGCTGTTCCTGAGCTGGCGCCTGCGGGTTCCGGTGATCACGGCGTGGTCGACGCCGGGCGCGGCGTTGCTGGTGTCGATGCTGCCCACCGTTACCCTGCCCCAGGCCATCGGCGCTTACATTGTGGCTTCGGTAATCATCGCCGTGGTCGGCCTGTCCGGCGCGTTCGACAAACTGATGAGCCGCCTGCCCAAGGCCATTGCCGCCGCCATGCTCGCCGGCATCCTGTTCCGCTTCGGCGCCGGGCTGTTCACGTCCATTGAACTGCAACCGGTGTTGGTGTTGGCGATGATCGCGGCCTATCTGGCCTTCAAGCGCTTCTCGCCACGCTACGCGATCCTGTCGGTGCTGATCATCGGCTGCGCGGTGGCAGCTTCGTTCGGCGAACTCAACAGCGGCTCGATCGATGTTGCGGTGGCCCATCCGGTCTTCATCGCCCCGCAGTGGAGCTGGCACGCGATCATCAACATCGGCTTGCCGCTGGCGCTGGTCACCTTGACCGGTCAGTACGTGCCGGGCATGGCCGTGCTGCGCACCGCCGGCTATGACACGCCGGCTCGCTCGATCATTTCCTTCACCGC
Source organism: Pseudomonas sp. HB05 (assembly GCF_016756915.1). Classification (NCBI taxonomy): domain Bacteria; kingdom Pseudomonadati; phylum Pseudomonadota; class Gammaproteobacteria; order Pseudomonadales; family Pseudomonadaceae; genus Pseudomonas; species Pseudomonas sp. HB05. Next base: position 121,238 of record NZ_JAESPG010000003.1, on the reverse strand, counting down.
CATCGGCTCGATCCTGATGGCTCCGTTCGGCTCCCATGGCTTGAACCTGGCCGCGATCACCGCAGCGATCTGCACCGGCCGCGAAGCCCATGAGGACCGCGACAAACGCTACATCGCCGGGATTGCCTGCGGGGTCTTCTACATCCTGATGGGCGTTTTTGGCGCGACCTTGGCCTCGGTGTTTTCCGCGCTGCCGAAAGAATTGATCGCGTCCCTCGCCGGCCTGGCCTTGTTCGGCGCGATCAGTGCCGGGCTGACCGGTGCCATGGCCGACGACAAACAACGGGAAGCCGCGCTGATTACCTTCCTGGTGACAGCGTCGGGCATGAGCTTCCTCGGTTTGGCCGCCGCATTCTGGGGACTGATCTTTGGTCTCGTGGCGCATTTCGCATTGAACTACAGCCGCGAACGCCGGGCCGCCGTACTGGCCGAGGGCAGTCGCCCCTAGTACCTCGCGACGGCGTCATCGGTACAACAAACGCTCCGCCAACTCATCGGCCACCCGGGCTGGCGAGCGTTTTTCCGCCTGGGCGTGGGCGAAGACTTCCGTGAGCCGGGCGCCGATCTTCGACAGGTGCGCGGTGATGGTCGGCAACTCTTCGCCGCGATGCTTCAGGGCGACATAGATCAGGCCGCCGGAGTTGATCACGTAGTCCGGCGCATAGAGGATCCCGCGCCTCTCCAATTGATCAGCCACCTGCAAGTTGCTCAGTTGGTTATGAGCCGAGCCGGCGACCGCCGAGCAACGCAGTTGCGCCACGCTGTGGCTGTTGAGCACGCCGCCGAGCCCGCAAGGCGCCAGGATGTCACACGGTGTGCTGAGCAATGCATCGTTGGCGATGGGGTGGGCACCCAATTGCTCCATGGCCAACTGGACCTTGCCGGGGTCGATGTCGCTGACCAGCAGTTCCGCGCCCGCCGCGTGCAGTTGTTCGGCCAGGGCATAACCGACGTTGCCCAAGCCCTGGATCGCGACGCGCAGGCTCTCCAGGTTATCGCTGCCCAAACGGGCCATCGCCGTGGCGCGAATACCGGCGAAGACGCCCATCGCCGCGTGCGGCGCCGGGTCTCCCGAGGCGGTGGTGCTGGTGACGTGACGGGTCTGCTGGGCGATGCAGTCCATGTCCGCCACCGACGTCCCGCTGTCGATGGCGGTGATATAGCGACCATCCAGTTGCTCGATGCAACGGCCAAAGGCTTCGAACAGCGCGGCCCGGCTTTCGACATGCGCAGGGCGCATGATGACCGCCACTCCGCCCCCCACGGGCAAGCCGGCCAGGGCAGCCTTGTAGCTCATGCCCTGGGCCAGGCGCACAGCGTCGGCCACGGCACTTTCGTCGTCGGGGTAGGAAAGATAACGACAACCTCCCAGGGCAGGCCCCGGACGGCTGCAATGAATGGCAATCACCGCCTTCAACCCGGTCACCGGGTCTACGCTTAAGTGCAGCGATTCAAGGCGGGAGCTTTGCATGAGAGCGAACATCGACAGGCTCCCGAATCACTTTTGTCTGTTTCGCCAGTATAGGCGTGCGCTCGAAAATTGCTGGAGTTCGCCGGAATAAGCATGAGTCGTTGCCTGTTATTTCGGCATAACCTGTTACTGCGTATTTGTGAGACTGGACGAAAACCCATGGCAGAGCTAAAACGAGGCATAGCCCGGAGATTGTGATGACGCCGCGCCAAGCCTTTTTTGATTGCCTGCACCGCTCCCCCCCGGCGCTGTTCGAAGCAGCGCTATGGATCGCCGCTGAACATGATCGCGAGTTGGATGTACCGACGCTGTTGAAGGACTTCAAGGATCTGCAACGGCAGGTCAGCCACGGCCTGCCCATGTTGCCGGTCAGTGAATTGGGCCAGCCCTTGCTTCGACGCCTCAATGACCTGGGTTTCGCCCAGGATGATTCCACCCCGCTACGGCCCCGCGCGGCACTGCTGGACAAGGTCCTGGCGCACAAACGGGGTCAGCCCCTGGCCCTCGGCCTGATCGCCCTGGAGTTGGCCCGCGGCCTGGAAATCCCAATGGCCGGTGTCAATTTCCCCGGCCATTTCCTGCTACGCGTACCCGGTGCCGACCATCTGCTCGACCCGTGCGGCGGCCGACGGTTGTACCCCAATGATTGCCGGGAACTGCTGCAGCGTCAGTACGGCACGAACATGCCGCTCAAGGCCGAGCATATGTTCAATGCCGAGCCGATGCAGATGCTGCAACGGTTGTCGCGCAACCTGCGGCAATTGCACCTGGCGAACGATGACTACATCGCGGCGCTGATTGATGCCGAACGAGTGCTCGAAATGGGCAACGCCAACGCCGCCGACTACCTGGCGCGCGCCAGTCTTTACCAGCGCCTCGACTGCCCTAACGCTGAACGCTTCGACCTTGAGCACGCGCTGATGCTCAGTGAAGATCCGATCCAGCGGCTGCGCCTGACCGAGCGACTGGGGCATTTGCCGCCCAATTCGATTGTGCACTGAATGAGTACGGGCTTTGGATTTTTGTGGTGATTGCTGGATCGCCATCGCGAGCAAGCTCGCTCCCACAGAGAGCCTGGGTCTGGCGCCATCTGTGTGGGAGCGAGCTTGCTCGCGATGACGGTAAGCCGGCTTGCGCCAATTTCAAGCCGGGGTGTCAGGCTGATTCGCCGGATGCGCCTTCTGGAACGCCGCATGTCCGGTCGCCAACGCCGCAACCCGCCGGATTCGCGGATACGGTTGCAACGAGACATTGAACCGCTCGGCCGCGTACAGCTGCGGGATCAGGTACACATCCGCGATGCCTGGCAGCGCGCCGAAGCAATAGCCGTCATCGCCAATCAACTGCTCCACCGCCGTCAGCCCCTGGCTGATCCAACCCGCGATCCACTCCGCCACCTGCGCTTCGTCGTGTCCCCACTTGCGCAGCTTGTTGAGCACGCTGACGTTGTGCAGGGGATGAATATCGCAGCCAATCAACGCCGCGACACCCCGTTCGTGGGCGCGGGTCGCAAGGTCGTTGCTGAGCAGCGGCACCTGTGGATAAAGCTCTTCCAGGTATTCGATGATCGCCGGCGATTGCACCAGCAGCGCGCCCTCATCAGTGCGCAGGGCCGGTACCCGCCCTTGCGGATTGATCGCCAGGTACGCCGGCTGGCGATGCTCGCCCCCCGGTGGGGCGATCAAGTTGACGGGCAGGGCCTGGTAATCCAGCCCCTTGAGCGCCAAGGCAATACGCACCCGATACGACGAAGTGGACCGGTAATAGGTATAGAGTTCCATGCCCCGCTCCTCACCGTGCCGGCAGGATCTTGCCGCGGCATTCGCCAAAGCCGATGGACGTCACGCCGTCACGACTGCAACGCGCGCGCAGGATGATTTCATCGCCGTCCTCGAGGAATTTGCGAACTTCGCCGGACGCCAATTCGATCGGCTTCTTGCCGCCCTCGGTGATTTCCAGCAGGCTGCCGAATTGGCCGCTTTCCGGCCCCGACAACGTACCCGAGCCAAACAGGTCACCTGCCTGCAACTGGCAGCCGTTGACGCTGTGGTGCGCCACCATCTGCGCCACGGTCCAGTACATGTATCGGGTGTTGCTGAGGGTCAACCGATGGGCTGGCAGGTTCTGTTCGCGCATGGTTTCGGTCAGCAGCAGCACCTCCAACTCGATGTCGAATGCACCACCGGCCTGGTCACGCTTGTCCAGCAGGTACGGCAGCGGCTGCGGATCGCCCTCGGGACGCGCCGGTTGGGGACGACGGAACGGTTCCAGGGCTTCAGCGGTGACCACCCAGGGCGAGACACTGGTCAGGAAACTTTTCGACAGGAACGGCCCCAGCGGCTGATATTCCCAGGCCTGGATATCCCGCGCCGACCAATCGTTGAGCAGACAGAAACCGGCAATGTGCTCGGCAGCATCGCCGATGGCGATGGGCTCGCCCAAGGCGTTGCCCTGGCCGATCCAGATGCCCAGTTCCAGCTCATAGTCCAGGCGCGCGCACGGGCCAAAGGTCGGCTCGGTCTGGCCAGCCGGCAAGGTCTGGCCCTTCGGGCGGCGCACATCGGTGCCGGAAGGGCGGACCGTCGAGGCGCGACCGTGGTAGCCGATGGGCACGTATTTGTAGTTGGGCAGCAGCGGATTGTCCGGGCGGAACAGCTTGCCGACATTTTGCGCGTGCTCGATGCCGACGTAGAAATCGGTGTAGTCGTTGATTTTTGCGGGCAGGTGCATCTGGCAATCCGCCGCACGGGGCAACAGGCTGTCACCCTGGGCTTCGATCTTGTCCCGCAGCGGGCTGTCTTCGCGCAGCAGCTCCAGGAGCCGTTCACGCAGGGCGACCCGGGCGGTGCGGCCCAGGTCGAAGAAAGCGTTCAGTTGACCACCTTCCATGGCCGCGACCGCATCGCCTGCCGCGCCCTCGAACAGGCCTGCCTGCAACGCTGCCTGCAGATCGAAAATCCGCTCGCCAATGGCAACGCCGCTCCGCGGGGCGCCGCCAGCGATGCTGAAAATGCCCAGCGGCAGGTTCTGCAGCGGGAAGTCGGCATGACCGTTGGCGGAGGCGACCCAACTGCGGGTGGAGGAAACGTGTGTCATGGATTATCTCCGGGTCGGGTCGAACGTGACTGGCAACGAGGCCCAGCAGGCATCGTAGTCCGTTTGCAATTGAGGGCAATCCAGGGCGAAGCGGCTCGGGCGCAGCACTTGGCTGGTCTCGAACATGAACGCCATGGTGTTGTCGATTTTCGCCGGCTTGAGTTCGGCATTGATGGCCTTGGTGCACGTTTCGCCGTCGGGACCATGGGCACTCATGCAACTGTGCAACGATGCGCCTCCGGGCAGGAAACCTTCGGCCTTGGCATCGTACGCGCCCTGGATCAGGCCCATGAATTCATTCATCAGGTTGCGGTGGAACCACGGCGGACGGAAGGTGTTTTCCGCCACCATCCAGCGCGGCGGAAAGATCACGAAATCGAGGTTTGCCAAGCCGTGGACACTCGTGGGAGAAGTCAGCACGGTGAAGATCGACGGATCCGGGTGGTCGAAGCTGACCGTGCCGATGGTGTTGAATCGGCGCAGGTCATATTTGTACGGCACGTTATTGCCATGCCAGGCCACCACGTCGAACGGTGAATGATCCAGCTCGCACGCCCACAACTCACCCAGGAACTTCTGTACCAGCGTGGTCGGTTGCGCGAGGTTTTCGTAATGGGCGACGGGCGTCAGGAAATCCCGTGGATTGGCCAGGCCATTGCTGCCGATAGGCCCCAGGTCCGGCAATCTCAATGGCGCGCCATGGTTCTCGGCGATGTAGCCGCGGGCCTGCGGGTCGAGAAGCTCGACGCGCAACTTCAGCCCTCGCGGCAGCACGGCAATTTCCAGCGGCGCCAGCTCCAGCACACCCAATTCGGTGACGATCCGCAAGCGCCCGAGCTGCGGCACGACCAGCCATTCGCCATCGGCATTGAAGAACACCCGTTCCATGGAGCAGTTCGCGCGATAGTGATAGAGGCTGATGCCCGCCGGTTTGTCCGAACCGGCGTTGGCCGCCATGCGCACCAGCCCGTCGATGAAATCGGTCGGCTGCGCAGGGATCTCCAGCGGGTTCCAGCGCAGGCGATTAGGCGTGACCTCACCCAGTGGACCACCCGCCAACTGACGATCAAGCCTGGCAAAGGCCGGATGATTGGCCGAGGGTCGGATGCGGTACATCCAGGTTCGCCGCGCTTCGCTGCGGGCCATGGTGAAAGCGGTGCCTGAAAACAGTTCGGCATACAGGCCGTACGGTGCTTTCTGCGGAGAATTCTGGCCAACCGGCAGGGCGCCAGGCAGCGCTTCGCTGGAAAACTCGTTACCGAAGCCAGACAGATAAGCCAGATCCGACGCCGTGGAATCGAGGTTCATGGAGCCTCCTGGGATGCGGCCCATCACATCGTGCAATGTTCGAGGCGCACCGGGTTATTTTTATCGTAATTCAATTACGCATAACGTAATTTGCTCGACGACGACCGTCAAGCTATAAAGACGCCCATTCGCCCTCCGGACCCGCACTTCCATGGAAAACCCGCCCAGCAACGGTAAACAGAAAGTCCGCTCGGCCGAGGTCGGCACCGACATCCTCAAGGCGCTGGCCGAACTCTCCCCCTCCACGTCGCTGTCGCGCCTGGCCGAACACGTGCAGATGCCGGCGAGCAAGGTCCATCGCTATCTGCAGGCCTTGATCGCCAGCGGATTCGCCGAACAGAACACCGCCACCAACCACTACGGCCTGGGCCGCGAAGCCTTGCGCGTGGGGCTGGCGGCCTTGAACGGCATGGACGTGCTGCAAGTGGCCGCCCTGCCCTTGGCAGAGCTGCGCGACGACTTGAACGAAACCTGTTTCCTGGCGGTGTGGGGGAACCACGGCGCGACCGTGGTGCGCATCGAACCGGCCGTGCGAGCCGTCACCGTCGTGACGCAACTGGGCTCGGTCTTGCCGTTGCTCAGTTCCTCCACGGGCCTGGTTTTCAGCGCCTACTTGCCGGAGCGCGAAACCGTCGGACTGCGCGACGAGGAAATCCGCGCCGCCCGCGCTCATCCGCTGGCGGATGACCAGGCCTACGCGGCGCTGCGCGAACAAATACGTCAACGCGGCCTGCATCATGTCCACGGTTTGCTGATGCCCGGGGTAGACGCGTTGTCGGCGCCGGTTTTCAACGCCATGGGCCACGTCACGGCGGTCATGACCATTGTCGGCCCGACGTCGCTGTTTCATGCCGATGAGAACGGCCCGGCGGCGCAACGCTTGTTGGCGGCGACCCGGGCCGTGAGCTGGCGGATGGGCTATGAGACCGATCCCGGATCAGATCAGGAAGCCCGGTAAGACTTTGATCAGCAGGTCGTTAAGGTATCCGGCGGTCAACTGTGGATGCCGATGCTCCTCCTTGCCACTGTAGGGGACCGAATAGACCGCGCCATCCCTTCCATGGCAGGGAATCTCATCATTGTCGAAGTACCCCAGCAGCTGATCTACCAGCTTTGCGGATGAGGTGATGATCCGATCGCCAAAGTCATCTGTGGCAAAATCGGTTACATAGATGCTATTCAGATCGACGCCAGGCAAATGAAACTTCAACGCCATCTCCACTTCCTCTACAGCCAGAGGCCTCAGGCGAGTGCGGGACAACGCCATCGACGGTTCGTCAGTCAGGCTCGAAACGATGTCGGCGACGATCTTTTCAAAGGCAACAAGATTCAGCGCCTTGATCCGATCTTCATTGGCGAAGGAGTAGCGCTTGCTGAAAATCTCGCTGACGCCTTGCGTGTAGGTCGGGCTGGACTTTCTTTCGACACACGCCAGCGCTTCTTCAAACAAGGTGATCGAACGAGCAAACTCGGCGCTGGACGAGCTTTCCAAAATATTTAGATAGCTGTTGTGTGGATTGACGTTCAACCCATCCAACGCCTGCCCCAGCAAGATCTCCACGGCGAAATCGACGCGGGTTGCTTTCAAGGCAAGAAGCTTTTGCGAATATGAAGAAAATAATGGTGCGTACATAAACATCCTTGTTCGGTATTGGTTACGAACTTCATGTTCGTTCCGTTGATGGCGCCTGTTACGGCGACTTACTTTTTTATTGAAATCCGGGACTAACCAAACTCCCTTTCCAATGTAAGCCCGACACTTATACATCAAACGTTCTCCGTTACTTCCCAAACAAGTGTAAGTATGAGTAAAACGTCCCGAGCTTAATTCATGACGCCCATCACTTTCGCCTTGGCAACCGCTTGCGTACGCCGCTGTACACCCAACTTGCTGTGAATTCGACGCGAATGTGTTTTTACGGTGTGCAATGAAATGAACAACTGCTCGGCGATCTGTTGGTTTGAATAACCTTGCGCGATCAATTCCAGCACTTCCAACTCACGCTGGCTGAGCAGGGTCTCTTCGGTCTGCACGGTTGGCTGCTCGATGTGTCCGGCCGATTCAAACCAGCGCAACAGTTCAGGCTGACGCAAGCGCAGCTCGCGCAGGGCCTGTTGCGCTCGCCAACAGGCGACACGCTGCAGACCCTCCTGCAGAAGCGCGCGCGCCTGGGAGCGATCGCCGGTCAGCCAGGTCACCTCAGCCAGGGCGAGGTGCAACTCGGTTTCCAGACCGTGCATTTCACAGCGTTGCGCCTGGGTGATCATGTCCTTGAGCCGGGCCTGGGCATCCTGCGCCCGATGCAGATAGACCTCGGTCAGCACCAGCAGGTACTCAAGACGCGGGATCAGTTCCAGGGTGGCGGGCGGCGCCTGCTTGGCCTGCGGTCCGCAAAAATGCCGCAAGACGCGAGTCAGTACTTCATGGGCCAGTTCCGGGCGTCCCTGTTGCAGCCAGAACTGACAACTGGTTTGCAGCAATACGCCACGGTACACCGTGTCGGGAATGTGCCGCTGCTGCATGATGCGTTCGGCGTCGCGAAGCTGCATGAACGCCTCGCCATAATCGCCCTGGTTGGCGGCAAGGCAGGCCTTGCCAAGAAAGCCATAGAGCACCTGTTTGTCCTGGTTGCGCAGCCCCGTTTCCAGGCCCGCCTGAAAGTGCTCGTCGGCCTGCTCATCCAGGCCCATTCGCAAGGACAGTCGTCCACGACGCAGGGCGATTCTTCCCAGCAACGCGGAAAAATCCTGCCCAGGCTTATCAAGCAGTGCCTGGACTGCACCCAGCAGGTGATCGGCCCGGTGAGGAGCCCCCCGTTGCTCCAGGACCTGGGCATGATCCAGTTCGAGCAGGCCTTCAAATACCAGCGAGCCTTGCGCGCGCGCCAGGCACAGTGCCTGGCGATTGATCCATTGGGCGGACGCCAATTCACCTTTGAGCAACGCCTGCTGTGTCTGACCAATCAGGCACAACACCCGCAGCGCCCAGGCGTCGGGGCCCAGGCTGGCCTGGGCGTGGAGAAAATGCTCGCGGGCCTGTTCGCCGTCGCCTCGAAGGTGCAGCAACCATCCACGCAGGACCTGCCATCGGGCAATCAACTGTCGCTGTTGGCAAGCCAGGGGCTGGGGCATGAATTTGACCAACTGTTCGATGCAGGCCTCGGCCTGGTCGAAACGTCCGGCAAACATCAAGGCCGTGGTCACCAGGCCTACCGATTGCGCTGTCCCGAGCGACAGCGCTTCACCCTGCTGGTCGTGCAGGTTCAGCAAGAGCTGGACGTTGCTGCGTTGCAACACATGTTCGAAATTCAAATGCTGCAGGAAACTGACGGCGGCCTCGAACTCCTCGGCCTGCATGGCTTGCTCGAACGCCATGGGCCAATCCTGTTCGGCGGCGAACCATTGGCAGGCCCGTCGGTGCCAGGAACGCCCCTGGGGCCAAGGTTCATCGCGCACCAGCCGGGCCAGCGGCGGGAAAATCTGCAGCCAGTCCGAAGACGCTTCCCACGGCTCGATAAAACAGCCCAGGTCCCGCAACAGGGGAAGACACTCAGCCCCCACGGTGTCACCGAACAGATGCTCGCAGAGCCGGGCATTGAAACGCGGCAGATGCGCCAACACCCGCCAGGCCTGGGCCAGCTCGGGCGTGAGGCTGCCGAACAGTTCGTATTCCAGGTAATCGAGCAATGTACCGGGACGCCCCGGCGCGGCGTGACGACGCGCCCATTCACAACGTTCCAGCAATGTGATGCGCACCCCGGCGCACCAGCCACCGCTGCGCTGGATGACTTCGCGGGCGGTGCGGGCCGCCAGCGGGCCGGGCAAATGGCTGAGGAATTGCTGGACATCCTCGACGCCAAACACCAAGGCTTTCGCGTCGAACTCATACAGCTCGTCGTCGAGCAACAGGCGCGGCCAGTTGCAGTGAGGACGCCGGCGACCATTGAGCCACAGGTGCAGCGCGGGACTGCTGGCGTTCAACAGACGGTCGAGCAATTGGTCCAGCTCAGGATTGGGCACCCGGCAATAATCGTCCAGGAACAGCCACGTGGGGGCCTGCAAACGGGCCAGATGGGCCGACAGGCTTGCCTCATCCGTGACGGGCAGGCCAAGGGCTTGCGCCAGGCATTCACACAGCTGCGCGGCATCGAGTGCCGCGCCTGCCAACGGCAGCCAGTGCAACCGGCATTCAGCCGGGGCCTGCAAGAAGCATTCGGCGAACAATGCGCTCTTGCCGCTGCCGGCCGGCGCGCAAAGCAGCTTGACTCGGGCCTCGGACGCCAGCAGGGGCTCGCTCAACGACCGGCGCGACACATGCGTCGAAGACAGGCGAGGCAACAGCCCAGGACGGTCCGGACACGGAGTCATGGCGGTCATTGTGCAAGGTCCCTTTTATTGTTGTTCCTTCACCCTAGACCTCTGTCGACCACCTTAGGAGAAGTATTCAGCGCGCTGATTGGCGGCCATAAAAAAAAAGACCGGCAGCTCGGCTGCCGGTCTTCGATTTGCGTATTTCTCCTAGGGGCGATTGGGGCCGCTGCGCGGCCCAGCGGGAGCAAGCTCCCTCGCCACAGTGCCAGCCGCTTTAGCGAACCCCACTCGACCGCAGCGCCGCCGGGGTGTAGTCGGCTGCACGAGCCTCGAAGCCATAGACGTACGCATGCTTCTCTTCGTTCTTCATCCCCAGGGCGATGTAGCGGCCGGCGATGATGTCGTAGAGCGCCTCAAGCGTGTAGCCCGGGTTCTGGTGGTCGTAGTAGAACTGGGCATGACCTTCGGCGACGCGCCACAACTGGCCGCGGCCGTCGTAGTGGTCCACCAGCGCCGCCTGCCAGCTGTCCTCGTCGATGTACATGTGGCGCTTGGCGTAGATGTGCCGCTCGCTGGGCTTGACCGTACCGATCACTTCCCAGACACGGTGCAACTCATAGCGGGTCAGGTCCTGGTTGATGTGGCCGGCCTTGATCACGTCGTCATACTTGAGGCTCGGCGAATCGAGTTTGTAGCTGTTGTACGGGATGTACATTTCCTTCTTGCCAACCAGCTTCCAGTCGTAGCGATCCGGCGCACCGGAGAACAGGTCGAAGTTGTCCGACGTACGCAACCCGTCGGCGGCGGTGCCCGGGCCGTCGTAGGCCACTTGCGGGGCGCGACGCACGCGGCGCTGGCCGGCGTTGTAGATCCACGCCAGGCGCGGCTCCTTCACTTGGTCCAGCGTTTCATGCACCAGCAGCACGTTACCGGCCAGGCGCGCCGGGGCCGTCACTTCCTGCTTGAAATAGGTCAGCACGTTGCTGGCTTTTTCCGGGTCGGCGTCCTTGATCAGGAACGGCACGGCGATCTCTTCTTCAAAGCGGATCGGCGTGAAGCTGCCGTTGGTCTGCGGCGTGGCCTGGGTGATGACACGCCGCAGGTTGCCGCCGTGATAACGGGTGATGTGGTTCCACAGCACTTCAACGCCGTTCTTCGGGATCGGGAACGCGTAGTAGCGGTTGCCGGTGAAATTGGCCAGGCCGTTGCCGTCGTTGATCGCGTTCACATTGAGCGCGCTGCGCTTGGCCGCCTCATAGACTTCCGGTGGCAGGCCGACGCTGCGATGGGTCGGGTAGACCGGGATCTTGTAGGTTTCCGGGTAGCGCTTGAACATGGCGACCTGGCCGTCGGACAGCTTGTCCTTGTACTTATCCACAGTCGCGGCGGTGATGATGAACAGCGGTTTTTCATTGGCGAACGGATCGGCCAGGAAGCCCTTGCTGTCCACGGCACCGGCGTTCTTCGCAATGCCGCCGGTCCAGGCCGGGATCGAGCCATCGGCGTTACCGGCCTTCTCCGCGCCCAGCGGGGTCAGGCTGGTGCCCAGTTTGTTCGCTTCTTCCGGCGACACCGCCGCCATCACGTTCGCGGCCAGCAGGCTCAGGGCCAGGGCACCGCATTGCAGGATCATCTTGCGCATTGGGTTTTCCTTGTCAGCCAGATCAGAAGTTCACGCCGAAGCTCAGCGCGAGGAAGTCGCGGTCTTCGAGAACGTTGTAATCGCCGCCGAAGAAATCGGTGTAGCTCAGGCTGGCGGTATAGGTGTTGCGGTAATCGGCATCGACACCCACGCTGACGGCCTTGGCGCCTTCGTTGAACAGGCCGTTGGGGCCATAGCCGGCCACGTCATGGGACCAGGACACATTGGGCTTGAAGTTCACCCCGCCGATGACGTTGGAATAGTCGAGGATCGCCCGGGCACGGTAGCCCCAGGACGTCGAGGTGACGAAACCGTCGGTGTCGCCGTTGAAGCCGTACTGGCCGTAGACCGAGTCGCGGCCATAACGCAGCTTGTCCTTCGATTCCAGGCCACCGACATGCACGACCGCCGCCTCGCCCACCACGGTCAGGCGATCGGCGCCCAGGACCTGGTCGAAGAAATGCGTCAGGGTGCTCTGGACCTGGGTGACTTCCTTGCGGCGGTAGCCGGTGTTGTCGGCGCCGGCAGAAGTGGCAATCGGTGAAGCGGCGCCCCCCGCGATCGGGTTGACCAACGCGAGCGTCAGGTCGTTGGTGTTGACCTGCACCGGTGCGTTGGGGCGATAGCTGATTTCGCCGGTCCACGCGGTGCCGGTGGGCAGTGTGGTGGAGAAGCTTGCGCCGTAGAGGCGGATGTCTTCGGGGTATTCAAGGTAATAGCCACCGCGACCCAACATTACACTTTGGGCCAGGCCCGCGCCGCTACCCGGTACTATCCCGTTGGCTATCGCGATCATCCCTGGCAAGGCGGCCAGCGTGGAAGCCCCTGCCGTCGTGGTTCCCACGGTCGGCGTACGGCTGTGATAATTCATGAAGTACAAACCGTATTCCGTGTCATCGCCGAGCCAACGCAACGCCGTGCCCCATTGCCCCGAATCCCGCGCATCGCGGTCAGCACCACGGCCGATGACCACCCCTTCGTCAGTCACCTGGATGCCCTGGCCAAAGGCCTGGGTCAACGGCACGAACGGCGCAATCGCCGGGCTGCCCACCGTGTACCCACTGGTACACCCATCAGCCACCACATCGTTACCAAAGAACGTCCCGCAGTTGTCGACAACCGTCTGGTCCCATTCCAACTGGTAGAAACCTTCGATGGTGAGTTTGTCGGTCAGGCCCTGGGAGGCGAACAGCATGTTCACCGGGATCAAGCCTTCCTTGATCTCCGCGCCCGGGCGACGGAACGCGGAGACATCCACCGGGTTGATGCTGTTGATGGAGTTGCCGATGAAAGTACTTTCACCCCAACTGACCACCTGCTTGCCGGCGCGCACGGTGCCCGGCAAATCGGCGATGGAATAGTTGTGATAGACGAAGGCATCGAGAATCTGCGCGCCTGACGACTTGGCGCCCTCTTTGCGATTGCTGTCGCTGATGTCCTTGAACTCACGGTTTTCATCCTTGAGCTCGAAGTCGTACCAATACTTGCCACGCACGAACACACCGGTGTCGCCGTACTTGAGTTCCAGGTCGTGCAAGCCCTTGAAGATTTTCGAAAAGGTCTCGCCCTTCTTGAAGTTCAGTCGTCCATCGTCACCGGTGGAGGATTGCCCCGTCCCGCCGTTGACCGTACCGACCAGATCCTTGTCGGCATCGCGCATGCCCCAACTCGCGCCAACGGACAGCGAGGAGTCGAACTGGCCCTCGATTTCGCCAATGTTGAAAGAAACGGCCTGCGCCTGGGCACAGCAACCCAAGGCCACCGCGACGGCCAGCGCCTGCGGCTTGAAGATGGCGCGCATTGTTATTGTTGTCATGCGTCTTCCCCGGTGAGTGACAGAGCCTTCACCCTACTGCCGCACGTCATGGGCGATAAGCGCACCAAGGGGGTATTCGCGCTGTACCTAAAAAGGATTACAGCCTATGCGGGAGCGGCCTCTGAGCGGGACATGAACCGGCTGGATGATGGGTTATCAACGCCGCGCATGAGCAATGCCGACCGTCACGACTGTTGCGCGCACCGCAACAGTGCATGTCCGAAACCGGGCTGTTTCCCGCGGCGCCCGATCCCTATGCTGGCCGGGCTTGCAGGGCAACGGGCCTGCAAGCACAAGTCGTCCGGCGTCCCTCGCGCCTGGCGCACCGTCATTCGGATGGATTGCACATCGATCCATCATCCCCGTGTCCACTGACGTTGATTTGTAGCTCCTTTGCAACGTCACGTTTAGGCCGCTGCGTTTTTTGCAGCGGCCTTTTTTATTTAGGGTTATGTCGCGAGTTACCTGTTTCCTACAACTTCGTCGGAAATATCTATCCTCGTTGCCCTTATTCGAAACGTTGAGTTTGTCGTCACTTCCCACAACACAGCCAGAAAGCAACTACGCGCCCCGCAAAAATTCACTGTTACGCTGAAATCAATCGCAGTATTTCGCTTCGATTCATTAACGGTGAGTTATGGACATGTACATAAATAACCAAAGCTATCGTTCAAAAAAATCTTATAACAGCCGCATTCGCTTTCTGGTGTTTCATTACACGGCCGGCAACTTCGAGTCTTCGATCAACACGTTGACCGGCCCTTCCGTCAGCGCCCATTACCTCATACCCGACTTCGCCGATCCTGGTTATTTGAAAGCGGGCTTTGCCGCCCCCCAGGTTTTCAATCTGGTCGACGAAAACCAACGCGCCTGGCATGCCGGCGTGAGCAGCTGGGGTAATCGCAGCAACTTGAACGACACGTCGATCGGTGTGGAAGTCGTCAACCTGGCAACTGACAACCAAGGCCAATTTACCTTTCCGCCTTATAAGGCCCAGCAAATCGAGGCCATCGAATACCTGGCATCGGACATTCTCAAGCGATACCCGGAAATCAGTCCGGTCAATGTAGTGGGACATTCGGACATCGCTGCGGGACGAAAGAGCGACCCCGGCCCGATGTTTCCGTGGCACGCGTTGTATCTCAAGGGCATCGGGGCCTGGTTCGATGACGCTACCCAGGATACGTTCATGCAGATGTACCAGGCCAATGGGATCCCCCTTCGGGAACAACTGGTCGGGCAGTTCAAGCGATATGGCTACGACACGTCGGCCGCCACCACGGTTGTAGGCTTCCAGCGACTGGTACGGGCTTTCCAACTGCACTTCCGTCCGGCGAAACATGACGGTGTAATGGACATCGAGACTGCCGCGAACCTGGCCGCCCTGGTGAAGAAGTACTTCCCCTGAACCGGTCGCCGCTGCCGACGACAACCGGCCCGGGCGACAAGCTTAAACGGCGTAGCGCTGCAGGTTAGCCATCATTTCTTTCAGGGCTTCGAGATTGTCGTTCGGGTGCACCGCGTTCTCGAAGTCGCAAATCTGTTGCCAATGGGCGCCGACATCCTCAGGTGAGAAACCTTTGCGCGGGTCGAACCCGGCGCCGAGGCTGCGCTCCCAGCGCACCTTGCCCATCCAGCCGCCGCCCACTTCGAATAACCCGGAGGTTTCCTGGCAGGCTTCACTGGCCAGGTACACCACCAGCGGACTGACGAGTTCAGGCTTGAGTTGTTCGAACACCTGCGGCGGGATCAGGCCCTCAGTCATGCGAGTGCCACCGGTGGGAGCGATCGCATTGACGTGGATGTTGTTCTTGCGGCCTTCGATGGCCAGGGTGCGTGTCAGGCCGTAGAGACCGAGCTTGGCCATCCCGTAGTTGGACTGGCCGAAATTGCCGTAGATGCCGGACGTGGAGGCGGTGAAGATCACCCGGCCATAATTCTGCTCACGCATGTGCGGCCATGCGGCGCGAGTGACTTTATAAGCCCCTTCGACATGGACGCGGTAAACCAGGTCCCAGTCGGCGTCGTCCATTTTATGAAAGGTCTTGTCTCGCAGGATGCCAGCGTTATTGACGACGACGTCGACGCGACCAAACGCGTCGAGGGCATTTTGCACAAGCTTGTCGCCATCGGTGACTGAGTCATGATTGGCCTCGGCAATACCGCCGGCCTGGCGAATTTCGGCGACCACCCGGTCGGCCGCCGAAGCGTTGGCGCCCTCCCCTTGAGCCGAGCCACCCAGGTCGTTGACCAGCACTTTCGCGCCTTGCCTTGCGAACAGCAGCGCATGGGCACGCCCCAGGCCACCACCGGCCCCTGTGACGATCACGACTTTATCTTCGAAGCGCACAGACTCATTCATGGGCAGAACTCCAGCAGGCCGTAGGACAATGAACGGAAGTGTCAGGTACAAGTCCGCTGGTCACAATCAACTGGGTTGAAAGTGAATGTTGGGCGATAAGGTGCGGGGATGATGCAGGCAACCCATCATGAACAGGCCATTTGCTTGTGGGGCGCGGCGATGGCCTCGCGAAATGCCAGGTAGTGATTGAGCACCTGCACCGGCGCTTCGGTGTGCGGGTAATGACCGATGTGAGGCAACGACACCGTGTCGGCATGGGGAATGAGCGCCTGGTAACGGGCCACCATATGCGCACCGGAAATCGGGTCGAATGCCCCGTCGATCAGCCGCAACGGCACCTCGCCGCTCTGCATCGCCCGGACCCAGCGATCACGCTGTACGCGGCGCTCGGGAATATAGGCGATGAGCTTGTGCATGATTCGCGGTCCGCGGTGGGTCTCGACCAGGCTCCAGTAATCATCCAGCTCGCTTTCGGTGGGACCGGTCCAAGGACCAAAAATCTGCCGAAAGCTTTTCACCAGGCCGTCCCTGCAGAAAGCCCGGCCAACCAGCCAGCCCAAGGGGCTGAGCAGCAGTTTTTGCATGAACACCGGACGATGGGTTTCGGGAAACAGGCCACCGTTGAGGAAGACACAGCTGGCGAGGTCAATACGCGCCTCGCCATGCCGGGCAATCAGCTCCTGGGCCACACTGTCGCCGTAATCGTGGGCCAGTACGTGAACCCCTTGCGTCACGTTCAAATGAATCAGTAACGCCTGCTGCAGATCGGCCTGCTCCAGCAGGCTATAGACATGCTCCGTCGGCTTGGCGGAATCACCAAACCCGAGCATGTCGCAGGCGATGACTCGATAACGCTGTGCCAACGGCTGCCACAGGTAATGCCAGTCCCAACTGGCGGTCGGAAACCCATGAATCAGCAGCAACGGCTCGCCGTGCCCGGCCGTCCAATAGCGGATGGCGTGGCCGCGAAACATGAATGTCTGGCCGCGCTGACGCCAGATACGCAACGGGATTTGGACCATGGGCATCAACTTTTATAGCCTGGATCTTGCTGGTCGAGTTTGCGCAGCAGCGCTGGCCAGGCCAATGCGCCTCCCATGCCCTGGGCACTTTTGGTCACGCCGGCGACCATCGCCCGGGCGCCGGCCAATACCTGCGGCTCGATGGCAATCAATTCGGCGCCGCCCGTCTGCGCCATGACCTGGATGTCGCAGGCTCGCTGGAAAATGAACATCATCAGGAACGTATCAGCAATGGTCCCGCCACAAGTGAGCAGACCATGGTTGTGCAACATGAGGAAATTGCTCTCGCCCAGGTCGGCTTGCAGGCGGGCCTTTTCTTCCGGGTTCAGCGCGACCCCTTCATACGGGTGATAAGCCAGGCTCGACAGCACGAACAGCGATTGCTGGCTGATCGGCAACACGCCTTGCTTCTGCGCCGACACCGCGACGCCGGACGCAGTATGGGTATGCAGCACGCACGTCACATCGTGCCGCACCTCGTGCACCGCGCTGTGGATGGTGTAGCCGGCAGGGTTGATCTCGTAGGGACTGTCCATCAACTTGTTGCCGGCCTGATCGATCTTGACCAGGCTCGACGCGGTGATTTCGTGGAACATCAACCCGTATGGGTTGATCAGGAAATCTTCGGTGCCAGGGACCTTCGCGGAGATATGCGTGAAAATCAGGTCATCCCAGCCGTGCAGCGCGACCAACCGATAGCACGCAGCGAGATCGACTCGGGTTTGCCATTCGGCTGCGCTGACCTGATCCTTGATGCCGGGTGTCGATTGAATGGGCGCTACGCTCACGGCTATGACCTCTGGCTTTTTTTATGTATGAGGGAGACGGCCATGGTTTTCATGGACAAGAAACCAGTCTAGTCATCTCCCGCCAGGTCGGTAGTTGCGTTGGCAGCCAGCTTACTGGCCGAGCGAGTCAGCATCAGCGCTCGCCGCAGGTGGCTCAACCACGCAGCGCGACGATCAACTCGGCCAACCAGGGCTCGGCGTCGGTTTCCGGCGTGACGCTTTCGCTGGCATCCAGGCGCAACATGGGCAGCACTTCATTCACCCCCAGCTCGGCAAACAGTTCGCGCATCTGCTCGCCACCGCCGCAGAACGTGTCGCCGTAGCTGGCGTCCCCCAGGCCGATCACCGCGCCAGGCAGTCCACGAAATGAAGCGGGCAATTGATCACGGATCGTTGAATACAGCGGCATCAGGTTGTCCGGCAATTCGCCCATGCCGGTCGTCGACGTAACGGCGAGCAAGGCTTGCGGTCCGAACGCCTGGATGTCCGCCAGGGTTGCCCGTGGATTGAGGAATGTTTCGAAATCCGCGTCACCGAGCAATTGGGCGGCATGCCGGGCAACTTCTTCGGCCGTGCCGTAGACGGAGCCGGAAAGAATGGCGACTTTCATCGGTCTGATCCTGAAACTGAATAAATAGAGTGATCATGGTAACAGGCTGCGCGCTCAAGCTGCGATTGACTCTCAACAACCGATAATAGCCAGTGGACATCCCCTCGGGTTCTTCTAGAATGCAGCGCGTACAGGGAAGTCCAAAGGCTGGAGGCCTCATGATCAACGCCCATCTGATGCAATTGGTGATCAATGCATCGAACGACGGGATCGTCATTGCCGAAAAAGAAGGCGATGACAACATCCTGATTTATGTAAACCCGGCCTTCGAACGGCTGACCGGTTACAGCCGCGACGAAATCCTCTATCAGGATTGTCGCTTCCTGCAGTCAGGCGACCGGGACCAACCGTCCTTGGAGCCCATTCGCACCGCCTTGAAACAGGGCGGTGCGTGCCGACAAGTGCTGCGAAACTACCGCAAGGATGGCACCCCTTTCTGGAATGAATTGTCGCTGTCCACCGTAAAAAACGAGGCGGACGGCCATACTTATTTCGTGGGGGTGCAAAAAGACGTCACCGCTCAGGTGAAGGCCCAGCAGCGCGTTGCCCAGCTGGAGAAAGAATTGGCCGAAGCCCGGGAGATCATTGCTCGATTTAATTCGACGAGCGGTGAAAACAAAACGGCGAATTAATGGTCAGTCACTACAATCACCAGTGATAACGCAAATATTTTTCGAGCCATTTTTTATGCAGCGCGACGCCCTCCTGACCCAGGATGAGCTTGATTTCATCCGGACCATGCAGCACAACCCGCAATTGAATGAGCGGGATGTCACGTCGAGCTTGCTGGTAAACGGTGGATCCCAGATCCGGGATTTGCTGACGCGCCTGGCGGCGAATGAGCAGGTCACGCTGCAGGCCAACTTTGAAAACCAGCAGATGACCTTCCCGTTGCATCTGGTCGAAGATGAATTCCATGCCATGCACCTTCGTCTGGGCGTGCCGAGCATCTACGAGGATGGGCCGAAGATTCGTCCATGGCGCCTGACCCTCGAAGAGCCCGTGGCGCTGGAAAACGTCAACGGCCAGCCGGGCCCGTTATGGGTGCATGAGGTTTCCTGCAAGGGCGTACTGCTGGAAATCCGCAACCGCACCAAACCACCGAAGCAGTTTTCCTTGTGGTTCAGCCCATCGGGCTATGAGCGGATATCACTGCGTGGCACGTTTGAAAGGGAAACTGCTCAAGGCCTGTACGCTTATCACCTGAGCCAGCACGACCAGGACGAAACCGAGCGGCTGCGCCAGTACATCCTTCAGCAGCACCGCCTGGCTCATCCGGCCATGCATTTGTAGCAAGCCCTTCAAGTGTCCAGGTTGCCCGCCAGAAACTGACGCAAACGCTGGCGAATCTCCGTTCCTTCGTTCCCCAGGCAACCAATCGACGAGCCGGCCAGGCTTTCCTGCGCCAGGTCTGAGGCGTCACCCGCCAGCATCACCGGGCAATCCAGGCTCATCGCCAATTTCTTCAAGCGCTTGGGTAGATCGACTGCCGGTGCGTGGTTGGACACCAGCACCAAAGCTAAAGGCTGGATCTTCTGGCAGACCAGGATCAGTTCGTCAAACGGTTGGCCGACAGTCATCACCCTGACACCGACGTCCGCCTTACACACAAACAGCGCCGTTACCAACAGCTCCAACTCTCGGCACTGGCCGCAAATGGCGCTGACCAACACTCGTTGGGATGAAACGTCGCGCTTGAGCAGTAGCCGCTGCATCACCCGCGAGCGCAGGAAAGCGTCGAAAAATAGCCACTCGCTGGTTTGCCCGAACTCATGCTGGCGTTGCAGCAACTCTCGCCAGAGCGGCATCAGGATGTCCTGGAATACCACCGGCACGGCATAACTGGAAAAAATCTGTCCGTAGACGCGGTCCAGTGCCAGGTCATCGAAATTACCAACCGCATCCGCCACTTGCTGCTGCCATCGGTTGTAATCGGCACGAACCAAGTCAGGGGAAATGAATTTGGAGACTGGCGGCACCGACTCGGTCCTCGCCAAAATCTTTCCCACCTTGCTCACGGCCACCCCGCGCTCGATCCAGGCGAGAATGCTCCTGACCTTTTCGATATCGCCCAGGGAATACAGGCGGTGCCCGCTTTCGGTGCGCGTGGGTTGGATCAAGCCATAGCGGCGCTCCCATGCACGCAAGGTCACCGGGTTAACTCCTGTCAACCGTGCCACTTCGCGAATGGGAAACAAGTCTTCGCGCTTCAAGGCAGTTGATGCTGGAAACACGAAGTTATCTTCGGTGATTACGCTCATTCCGAGGGCTTTCCCGACACAAAATTGGATCCCATGGTACTCCCTCGCAACCCTGTCATGACAAGGACAAATTCGGTCAGCTTGCGGATTTGTTGTTTTTTGCTCGACAAGGAATAATCCTTGCTTTGCCTCTAGTGACCAGACGCAGCCCACTACCCTTGGGAGCGCCTCCCGCGAAGCTCCTATCCGGAGCGTTGCGCTCGTAACATGGAGATACAAAATGTCTACCTCACCCGTCACCTTGATGGTCGCGCGCCGCGTCGCCAACGGACGCTATCAGGACCTGATCGCCTGGTTGCGTGAAGGCGAACAACTGGCCACCGATTTTCCCGGCTACCTGGGCTCCGGTGTGCTCGCACCGCCACCCGAAGACGACGAATTCCAGATCATTTTCAGATTTGCCGACGAGCAGACCCTGCATGCGTGGGAGCATTCCGCCTCGCGCACGGCCTGGCTGGGACGCGGCAGCGATCTGTTTGCCGATCCCTCCGAACACCGGGTGCGAGGCATCGACGGCTGGTTCGGCGCGATCGGCCAACGCCCGCCACGCTGGAAACAGGCCGTGGCGATCTGGCTGGCGTTCTTCCCTGTTTCGTTGTTGTTCAATTTCCTTTTGGGACCGTTACTCGGCGAACTGGGCCTGTTGAGCCGGGTTTTCATCAGTACGCTCATCCTGACGCCGCTGATGGTCTATCTGTTTATCCCGATGTCGACTCATTTATTGGCAAGTTGGCTGGCGGGAACGCCACAACGGCCCTTGCCGGCCGCGCAGAATCACTGACGCCATGGGAGCCAGCCAGGTCCGTGAGGGAAACCGAATCGGGCGCTGGATTTCCCTTGTCCATAGGACGTACCCGCCGTCGCTGTTATAGTTTTGCTTCCACCGCGAACCGAGCCGTCCCATGTCCAGCGCCACCGCTCCGATCCTGATCACCGGCGCAGCCCAACGCGTCGGCCTGCACTGTGCCCGACGCATGCTGGAGGACGGCCAACCGGTCATCGCCACGTACCGCACCGAACGCCCGGGCGTGCAAGCGCTACGGGACTTGGGGGCGAGGGTCCTGTTCGCCGATCTTTCCAGTGAGGCCGGGATCTTGGCCTTCATCGAACAGCTCAAGCAGCACACCGATCAACTGCGCGCCATCGTCCACAACGCCTCGGCCTGGCTCGCCGAAACCCCGGGCAACGAAGCCGCGGCCTTCAGCGCCATGTTCGGTGTCCATATGCTCGCGCCCTACCTGATCAACCTGCATTGCGCCGATTTGCTGCGGCGCTCGGTGCCGGCGGATATCGTGCACATCGGTGATGACGTGACGCGCAAGGGCAGCAGCAAGCACATCGCCTATTGCGCCACCAAGGCTGGCCTGGAAAGCCTCACGCTTTCTTTCGCGGCGAAATACGCACCGGCCATCAAGGTCAACGGCATCGCCCCGGCCCTGCTACTGTTCAATCCCGACGACGATGCGACCTACCGTGCCAAGGCCCTGGCCAAATCCGCGCTGGGCATCGAACCTGGCAGCGAAGTGATTTACCAGAGCCTGCGCTATCTGCTCGACAACCCTTATGTCACCGGCACGACCCTGACCCTCAACGGCGGGCGGCACATCAAATAGTCCTGTTCCGAGGAAACACCATGGCCCTATCGCCCCAGCATTACCGCGAGATCCTGATCGGCCTGGGCGAAGACCCGGAGCGCGAAGGCCTGCTGGACACGCCGGTGCGCGCCGCCAAGGCCATGGAATACCTTTGCCATGGTTATGGGCAGAGCGTCGAGCAGATCGTCAATGGTGCCCTGTTTGCCTCCGACAGCGACGAAATGGTGATCGTTGCCAATATCGAGCTTTATTCGCTGTGCGAACATCACCTGCTGCCCTTCATCGGCAAGGCCCATGTGGCTTATATTCCTACGGGCAAGGTCCTGGGGCTGTCGAAGATCGCCCGGCTGGTGGACATGTTCGCCCGCCGCCTGCAAATCCAGGAAAACCTCACCCGGCAAATCGCCGACGCGGTGCAACAAGTCACCCAGGCCGCCGGCGTGGCGGTGGTGATCGAAGCCCAGCACATGTGCATGATGATGCGCGGTGTCGAGAAACAGAACTCGACCATGAATACTTCGGTGATGCTTGGCGCTTTTCGCGAGTCCAGCAACACCCGCCAGGAATTCCTGCAATTGATTCGACGGAGCCAATAAATGCCACAACTTCAGCCCGCCATGGCGCGCATCAAGGTCAAGGACCTGCGCCTGCGTACGTTCATCGGGATCAATGAAGACGAGATCCTCAACAAACAGGATGTGCTGATCAACCTGACCATCCTCTACGCGGCGCAAGAGGCCGTGCGCGACAACGACATCGACCATGCGCTGAACTACCGCACCATCACCAAGGCGATCATCGCCCATGTGGAAGGCAACCGCTTCGCCCTGCTCGAACGCCTGACCCAGGAGTTGCTGGACCTGGTCATGGCCAACGAGTCGGTGCTGTACGCCGAGGTCGAAGTCGACAAGCCGCACGCCTTGCGCTTCGCCGAGTCCGTGTCGATTACCCTCGCGGCAAGCCGTGCTGCTTCGTAGCAGCCAAAAGTTTCAAGCTGTAAGCTTCAAGCCTGAACACCGCAAACCCACTTGCAGCTTGAAGCTCGCCGCTTGAAGCTGTCTCGCAGAGACTCCCATGAACGACCAACAACGCCTCGAACTCGAAGCCGCCGCTTTCCGTCGACTGGTGGCCCACCTGGACAGCCGCAAGGATGTGCAGAATATCGACCTGATGAACCTCGCCGGTTTCTGTCGCAACTGCCTGTCCAAGTGGTACAAGGCCGCCGCCGACGAGCGCCAGATCGAGGTCAGCCTCGACGATGCGCGTGAAGTTGTCTACGGCATGCCCTATGCCGAATGGAAAGCCCAATACCAGAAAGAGGCCAGCGCCGAACAGCAAGCGGCGTTCGCCAAAGGAAATCCCGATGCCTGACCTGAATACCTTTCGCGCCAGCCTCAAGAGCGGTGAACATGCTTTCGCTGACACCCTCGCTTTTATTGCCGAGGGCTACGAATACCAGCCCCAAGCCTTCCATAACGGTGGCGTCGAGAACGCGGCAGGGCAGAACGAAGGCTCCTGCAAGACGTTGGGCCTGGCCCTGCTTGAAGGCTTGAGCGACGAAGAGGCGCTCTTGGCATTCGGCGAACATTATCGCTCGGTGCTGAACACGCCCGAGGGGAGCGACCACGGCAATATCCGCGCGTTGATGGCCCACGGCTTGGCCGGCGTGAAGTTCGAAGCCCAGCCACTGCAACGCCGCTGACCCACCTGCTTTTGTGGCGAGGGAGCTTGCTCCCGCTTGAGTGCACAGCACTCACAAAAGTAGCTGCGCCGCAGCCCAATGCCAGCGCTTCGCACTGGAGCGGGAGCAAGCTCCCTCGCCACAAAAGCTTCGTCGTCACGCAAACAATCCTCGCAAGATCCGCACCTGTTCCACATCCCGACTTTTATGATTGACCCGGCAACTTTATTTCGTTTGCCGGGCGCTGCTGCTCGCGGCTTAGATAACGGACATTTTTTCTTCGTCCGAGCCGCCCCCCCATGAGCCGCGAAACCATCAGCCAATCGATTTCCTTCGTTCACCCTATCAGCCTCAGCCATGGAAAAAATGCCGAGGTCTGGGACACCGACGGCAAGCGCTACATCGACTTTGTCGGGGGCATCGGTGTGTTGAACCTCGGCCACTGTCATCCGCGCATCGTCGAGGCCATCCGCGAGCAAGCCACCCGATTGACTCATTACGCGTTCAACGCAGCCCCCCATACGCCTTATCTTGACTTGATGGAGCGCCTGGCAGCGTTTATCCCGGTGGATTACCCAGTGAGCGGCATGCTCACCAACAGCGGCGCCGAAGCGGCGGAAAATGCGCTCAAGATTGTGCGCGGCGCCACGGGTCGCACAGCCGTCATCGCCTTTGATGGCGGCTTTCATGGTCGAACCCTGGCCACGCTCAATCTCAACGGCAAGGTCGCTCCCTACAAGCAGAAAGTCGGCGTACTGCCCGGGCCGGTCTACCACCTGCCCTACCCTAGCCAGGACAACGGCGTGACGTGCGCCGAGGCCTTGAAAGCCATGGACAGGTTGTTCAGCGTCGAGATCGATGTGAACGACGTGGCCTGCTTTATCGTCGAGCCGGTGCAGGGCGAAGCCGGTTTCCTGGCGATGGACGTGGGTTTCGCCCAGGCGCTGCGACAGTTCTGCCACGACAAGGGCATCGTGCTGATCATCGATGAGATCCAGTCCGGTTTCGGCCGCACCGGCCAGCGCTTTGCATTTTCGCGACTGGGCATCGAGCCCGACCTGATCCTGCTGGGCAAAAGCATTGCTGGTGGTGTCCCGCTGGGGGCGGTGGTGGGACGCAAGTCGCTGATGGACAACCTGCCCAAGGGTGGTCTTGGCGGCACCTATTCCGGCAACCCCCTCGCCTGCGCCGCCGCCCTGGCAACGCTGGATGAAATGACCGACACCAACCTCCACGCGTGGGGCGCACAACAGGAAGAGGCGATCGTCAGCCGCTACGAATCCTGGCGCCGTCGCGGACTGAGCCCTTACCTGGGCCGCCTGACCGGTGTCGGCGCCATGCGCGGGATCGAACTGGCCCACGCCGATGGCACTCCGGCCCCGGCGCAACTGACGCAATTACTGGCCTCGGCGCGGGAATCCGGTTTGCTGCTGATGCCCAGCGGGAAATCGCGGCACATCATCCGCCTGCTGGCGCCGTTGACGACCGAGCCGGCGGTGCTGGAAGAGGGGTTGGATATCCTGGAAGCGTGCCTGGCCGAACTGGCCTGACAACCGATCTTCGGACCAAACAGAGGACTTGTGGGAGCGGGCTTGCTCGCGAAGGCGGTGTGTCAGTAGCATCGATGTCGACTGGAACACCACCTTCGCGAGCAAGCCCGCTCCCACAGGGTTCACCGGCAGATGTCCGCGCACAAAAAAACCGGCCGAAGCCGGTTTTTTTTATTGCCTGGTGAATCAGAACGAAGCGTTCTGCAAACCATCGAGGTAACGCTCGGTGTCCAAGGCTGCCATGCAACCGGCACCGGCCGAGGTGATCGCCTGGCGATAGACGTGGTCGGCCACGTCGCCGGCCGCGAAGATACCTTCGACGCTGGTGGCGGTGGCGTTGCCGTCACGGCCGCCCTTGACCACCAGGTAGCCGTCCTTGAGTTCCAACTGGCCCTCGAACAACGACGTGTTCGGCGTGTGGCCGATGGCGATGAACACGCCGTCAACCTTGATCTCGTCAAAGCTGCCGTCGTTGTTCTTCAGGCGAGCACCGGTCACGCCCATGTTGTCGCCCAATACTTCGTCCAGGGTGGCGTTGAGCTTGAGGATGATCTTGCCTTCAGCGACACGTGCATTGAGCTTGTCGATGAGGATCTTCTCGGCGCGGAAGGTTTCGCGACGGTGGATCAGGGTAACGGTACTGGCGATGTTGGCCAGGTACAGCGCCTCTTCGACCGCGGTATTGCCGCCACCGACCACAGCTACTGGCTTGTTGCGGTAGAAGAAACCGTCGCAAGTGGCGCAGGCGGACACGCCTTTGCCCATGAACGTCTCTTCCGATGGCAAGCCCAGGTAGCGAGCACTGGCGCCAGTGGCGATGATCAGGGCATCACAGGTGTAGGTCGCGCTGTCGCCGGTCAGGGTGTATGGCTTGGCGGCGAAATCCACGGCATTGATGTGGTCGAAGACGATCTCGGTCTCGAAGCGCTCGGCGTGTTCCTTCATGCGTTCCATCAAGGCCGGACCGGTCAGGCCGTGGACGTCGCCCGGCCAGTTGTCGACTTCGGTAGTGGTGGTCAATTGACCGCCGGCCTGCATGCCGGTGATCAGCAGCGGCTTGAGGTTGGCACGGGCTGCATAAACCGCAGCGCTGTAACCGGCAGGGCCGGAACCGAGAATAATCACACGCGAATGACGGACTTCAGACATGACCTGCTCCTGTTGACCGGACCTTGCGGGCCGGAACGCCGGGTGAGCGGCGCGAATAAAAAAGGACCGTTGACGCACTTGGGGAAGGCTTCGGTTCGACAGTCCTGAAAAAAGAATGGGTGCAGCGTATCGAGGGAGCGAAGATTAAGGAAATACGGTTTAACAATCCAGCTCATAGGTGAGCTCTATTCGCTGCGGCGTGCGCGATAGCAACGAACCTTAAACCTTTGTTACACGCCGTGTCGTGGCTTTCCCGCATCGAGCAAAGCCGGTAAGGTCGGCGCGTCCACCTATCCTCGGAGCCACCTATGCCCGCCCCCGTCCTGTCCGGCCCGCAATACTTGCGAGAGGGCCTCAAACTGATCTTGAGCCCCGGCCTGCGGCTATTTGTGCTGCTGCCCCTGGCGATCAACCTGGTGCTGTTCGTCGGGTTGATCTACCTGGCTGGCCATCAGTTCAGCCTGTGGGTCGATACGTTGATGCCGTCGCTGCCGGATTGGCTGAGTTTCCTGAGCTATGTCCTATGGCCGTTGTTCGTCGTCCTTGTAGTGCTGATGGTGTTTTTCACCTTCACCATGCTCGCCAACATCATCGCTGCACCGTTCAACGGCTTTCTCGCCGAGAAAGTCGAAGTGGTGGTACGCGGCGCGGATGATTTCCCGGCGTTCAGTTGGGGCGAACTGATCGCCATGATCCCCCGGACACTGGCCCGGGAAGCGCGCAAGCTCGGCTATTTCCTGCCACGGGCCCTGGGCCTGTTCGCACTGTCGTTCATCCCGGTGATCAATATCGTGGCCGCGCCGCTGTGGTTGCTGTTCGGCATCTGGATGATGGCGATCCAATACATCGACTACCCGGCGGACAACCACAAGCTGGGCTGGAACGAAATGCTCGCCTGGCTGCGGGAAAAGCGCTGGCAGAGCCTGGGCTTTGGCGGCAGCGTGTACCTGGTGTTGCTGATCCCGGTGGTCAACGTCCTGATGATGCCGGCAGCGGTGGCCGGGGCGACGCTGTTCTGGGTGCGCGAACAGGGTGCCGAGACGGCGTTGGCGCGACAGGGCTGAGCCGGTCACAAATCCATCATACGGGCGTCACAATGACGAAACGGCCCCGGTCGACACTGGGGTCATGACCACACACCTGCACGTTACCCTCGTTACCGAAACCTTTGCGCCGGAAATCAACGGCGTGGCCAACACCCTCGGCCGTCTCTACGAGGGCTTGCGTGCCCGCGGGCACCGGGTGGAGCTGATCCGCCCCCGTCAGGCCGGTGATCAAGGCCAGGTCAGCGACGACCAGTTATTGCTCTGTCGAGGTTGGCCGCTGCCGGGGTACCCGGGCCTGCAGTGGGGGCAAGCCTCGATGCACAAGCTGCTGCGCCGCTGGAAACGCCATCGCCCCGACGTGTTGTACATCGCGACCGAAGGACCACTGGGTTTGTCGGCCCTGCGGGCGGCGAGGCGCCTGGGCATTTCAGTGGTCAGCGGCTTCCACACCAACTTCCAGCAATACACCCAACAGTACGGGCTCGGATTGTTGAGCCGGGTGCTGACCCATTATTTGCGCTGGTTTCATAACCGCTCCCGCCTGACCCTCGTGCCGAGCCACAGTCAGCGCCTGGAGCTGGAGCGCCGGCATTTCGAGCGCGTGGCGATGTTGTCGCGCGGGGTCGACAGCCAGTTGTTTCATCCAGCCAAACGCTCGGCCACCCTGCGCGAAACCTGGGGGCTGGGCGATGACGACATTGCGGTCATCCACGTGGGACGCTTGGCGCCGGAGAAAAACCTGGGGCTGCTCAAGCGCAGTTTCGACACCCTGCGCAACGCTTTTCCGACGCGACGGATTCAATTGGTCGTCGTGGGCGACGGCCCGCAGCGGCTCGCCCTCGAACAGCAATTGCCCGAAGCCATTTTCTGTGGCGCGCAACGAGGCGAAGCGTTGGCGGCCCATTACGCATCGGGGGATATGTTCATTTTTCCGAGCCTGACCGAAACCTTCGGCAACGTCGTGCTGGAAGCCTTGGCCTCCGGGCTGGGCGTGGTGGCATACGATCAGGCGGCGGCGGCGCAACACATCCGCCATGGCTATAACGGCGTATTGGCAATGCCGGGGGATGAAGAAGCGTTCTGCGACGCCGCTCGTTGGCTGCTGGAAGAGCGCGAGGCCTTGCGATGCGTGCGGCTCAATGCACGGCAGCACGCCAGCCGCCAGGGCTGGGCGTCGGTGGTCGAGCAGTTCGAGGCGCAGTTGCGCGGCGTTTGCTTGGGCGAACATGGAATGCCTGCTGCGCCGACAGTGCTTTGATTATTCGGTGATGCTGAGGTCGCCATCGCGAGCAAGCTCGCTCCCACAATGAGTGCGCTGAAGATCAAATGTGGGAGCGAGCTTGCTCGCGATAGCGGCGGATCAGGCGCCGCTTAAACCAAGGTCATCAACGCTTCGCGACTGAACGGCAAGATCTCCTGCTCCCGCCCTTCGCGTACTTTTTGCGCCCAGTCCGGATCCACCAGCAACGCACGCCCCACTGCGACCAGGTCGAATTCCTCCTTGTTCAGGCGCTCCAACAGTTTCTCCAGGCTGGCCGGTTGCGCAACCTTGTCGGTATTGACCATGAACTGCAGGAACTCGCCGTCCAGGCCGACGCTGCCCACGGTGATCGTCGGCTTGCCGGTGAGTTTGCGGGTCCAGCCGGCCAGGTTCAGTTCGGAACCTTCGAATTCCGGTTCCCAGAAGCGACGTGTGGAACAGTGGAAGATATCCACGCCAGCGTTGGCCAATGGCTTGAGGAATTCACCCAGCGCTTCTGGCGTCTGCACCAGGCGCGCGGTGTAGTCCTGCTGTTTCCATTGGGAGAAGCGGAAGATGATCGGGAAACCCTCGCCCACGGCCGCACGCACCGCACGGATCAATTCGATCGCGAAACGTGAGCGATGGGCGAGGCTGCCGCCGTAGCCATCCGTGCGCTGGTTGCTGCCTTCCCAGAAGAACTGGTCAACCAGATAACCGTGGGCGCCATGGATTTCCACGCCGTCCATGCCGATGTCCTGGGCGTCCTTGGCCGCTTGGGCGAAGGCGGCGATGACTTCGTCGATGTCCGCCTGGGTCATGCCGTGGACCACCACCTGGCCGTCCTTGAGTTTTTCACTCGGACCATAACCCGGCACGCTGGCGTCCGGTTCAGTCCCGATGCGACGCACGCTGCCCACATGCCACAACTGCGGGACGATCTTGCCACCTTCGGCGTGCACGGCATCGACCACCTCTTTCCAGCCCGCCAACGCGGCACCGCCGTAGAAGTGCGGCACGTTCGGATAGCCGTTGGAAGCCTTGTGGCCGACCGTCGTGCCTTCAGTGATGATCAGCCCGACCCCGGCCGCTGCGCGACGACGGTAATACTCGATCACCTTGGCGTTCGGTACGCCACCCGGTGAAAAGGAACGGGTCATCGGCGCCATCACCACCCGGGTCGGCAGCTCGAGGGCGCCGAGGTGAAAGGGTTTGAACAGGGCTTGTACAGGCATCAGGCTCTCCAAGAAACGCGTCGCAGTTCAGATATGACGAGGATAATATGGAGCGTGCCCAGCGCTGGATAGCACTATTGATTGGAGTGATTAAGGGTTAGAAGGGAGCGGAGTGAATCGCGATTGGGTGGACTGAACCGAATGTACAGCCCGAAAGCAAAACTTGTGGCGAGGGGATTTATCCCCGCTGGGTTGCGAAGCAGCCCCAAGAGCAAGCGGCTCGATCAGCCTGGCACACCGAGATATCCCGTTTTAGGGCTGCTACGCAGCCCAGCGGGGATAAATCCCCTCGCCACAAGGGCTCAGCGTATGGCTTAGCCCAGCGCTTTCTCGATCGCCTGGATCACGGCAGGATCATCCGGCGTAGTACGCGGCGAGAACCGTGCCAGCACCCGGCCGTCCTTGCCGAGCAGGAATTTTTCGAAATTCCAGGTGATGTCTCCTGGGAACTCGGCCCCTTCGCCCGCCAGGAGGCGGTACAGCTGATGACGGTCAGGACCGTTCACTTCCAGCTTGCTGGCCAACGGAAACGTCACGCCATAGTTGAGGCTGCAGAATTCCTGGATTTCCTGCTCGGTTCCCGGCTCCTGTCCGGCGAACTGATTGCAGGGCAGGCCCAGCACACTGAAGCCCCGGGCCTTGTATTGCTGATAGAGATTTTCCAGTGCCGCGTACTGAGGCGTCAGGCCACATTTGGAGGCGACGTTGACCACCAGCACGACTTGTCCCTTGAACGGCGCCAGAGCAAGCTCCTGACCATCCAGGGTTTTCAATTTCAGGTCGTGGAAAGCACTCATGACGAACTCCAATTCGCAGATCTTTTCGAAACAGCCGTGGTTGATGCTAACAGCAAGTGACTAAAAAGGCGCCGTACGGCGCCTTTCCAGTTCACTGGTTACCTGAGCGTAGCGCAGAAATCAGTGGTGATGGCCGCCTTCGCCATGGACGTGACCATGGGCGATTTCTTCCTGGCTGGCATCACGGATGTCGACGATCTTGACCTGGAAGTTCAAGCGCTGGCCGGCCAGCGGGTGGTTGCCGTCAACGGTCACGTCGTCGCCGTCCAGGTCGCGGATGGTCACGATCTGCATCTGGCCATCGGGGGCGGAAGCGTGGAACTGCATGCCCACTTCCAGCTCATCCACACCTTCGAACATGCTGCGGCTCAAGGTGCTGACCAGTTCGGCGGAGTACTCGCCATAGGCGTCTTCCGGCTCGACAGCCACAGTCAGCTCGTCACCGGTGGTTTTGCCTTCCAGGGCTTTTTCCAGGCCCTGGATGATGTTGCCTGCACCATGCAGGTAGACCAGCGGAGCGCCGCCGGCAGAGCTGTCGATGACCTCACCAGCGTCGTTGGTCAGGGTATAGTCGATGGAGACAGCCTTATTGGCGGCGATCAGCATGGGGCGAGACCTTTTGCATAAGAATGAAGAACGGACAAGTCTAAACAAGGATTTGCCCGAAAGCGAACGGAACCCGGACAAACGGGCTAGCGCGAACAGACCGACGGTCACGGGCTTCCATCAGGATGAAGAGGGGCACTGGGTAGCCGAGCTGTCCTGCGGCCACACCCAGCATCTGCGCCACCAGCCACCGTGGCAGTCCCGGGCCTGGGTGCTGGACCCTGCGCAACGTATTGAAAAATTAGGCCAGCCCTTTGATTGCGGCTGGTGCGCTCAGGGCCCGGTTAGCGATAACCTTGGCGACTGAATTGTGGGTAGACGACCAGCCATAGGTCGCGCCCTGGTGTCCTGTTGCACAAATACAGGACACTCGTCATGCACCCTTAGAGAATCCGCATGCAAACTTTTTTTATCGCGCCCACCGATTTTGGTGTGGGTCTGACCTCCATCAGCCTCGGGCTGGTGCGTACCCTTGAACGGGCCGGGCTGAAAGTCGGCTTCTTCAAACCCATCGCCCAGCCTCACCCTGGCGATACCGGCCCGGAACGTTCCACCGAACTGGTGGCCCGCACCCATGGCCTCAAACCGCCACAGCCGCTGGGCCTGGCCCACGTGGAGCGCATGCTCGGCGATGGCCAGCTCGACGAGTTGCTGGAAGAAATCATCACCCTGTACCAGCAGGCCGCCATCGGCAAGGACGTGCTGGTCGTCGAAGGCATGGTCCCGACCCGCAGCGCCAGTTATGCCGCACGGGTCAACCTGCACCTGGCCAAGAGCCTGGACGCCGAAGTCATCCTGGTGTCGGCGCCGGAAAACGAAGTGCTAACGGAGCTGTCCGGGCGCGTCGAGTTGCAGGCGCAGCTATTTGGCGGGCCAAAGGACCCGAAAGTCCTCGGCGTGATCCTGAACAAGGTTCGCACCGACGAGAGCATGGAGGCGTTCACCGCCCGGCTCAAGGAGCACTCGCCGTTGCTGCGCAGCGGCGACTTCCGCCTGCTCGGCTGCATCCCCTTCCGCCCCGAACTCAACGCCCCGCGCACCCGCGACGTCGCGGACCTGATGGGCGCGCAGGTGCTTAACGCCGGCGACTACGAAACCCGACGCATGAGCAACGTCATCATTTGTGCCCGCACCATGCGCAACACGGTAGAACTGCTCAAGCCCGGCGTGCTGGTGGTAACCCCCGGGGATCGCGACGACATCATCCTGGCCGTGAGCCTGGCGGCGATCAATGGCGTGCCGCTGGCCGGCCTGTTGTTGACCAGCGACACCCTGCCCGATCCGCGCATCATGGAGCTGTGCCGTGGCGCCTTGCAGGCGGGCTTGCCGGTACTGTCGGTGAGCACCGGCTCCTATGACACCGCCAACCTGCTCCACGGCCTGAACAAGGAAATCCCGATCGATGACCGCGAACGCGCGGAGATCATCACCGATTTCGTCGCCAGTCACCTGGACGCCAAATGGCTGCACCAGCGCTGCGGCACGCCACGGGAGATGCGCCTGTCGCCCGCGGTGTTCCGCTATCAATTGATCCAGCGTGCCCAGTCCGCCAACAAACGGATCGTGTTGCCCGAAGGCAGCGAACCGCTGACCGTCCAGGCCGCTGCCATTTGCCAGGCCCGAGGCATCGCCCGCTGCGTATTGCTGGCGAAACCGGCCGACGTCGAAGCAGTGGCCCGCGCCCAAGGCATCGAACTGCCGCCGGGGTTGGAGATTCTCGACCCGGACGCGATTCGCGAACGTTACGTCGAGCCGATGGTGCGGCTGCGCAAGAGCAAAAGCCTGAACGCACCGATGGCCGAGCAACAATTGGAAGACACCGTGGTCATCGGCACCATGATGCTGGCGCTGGATGAAGTGGACGGGCTGGTTTCGGGCGTCATTCATTCCACCGCCAACACCATCCGCCCGGCCCTGCAACTGATCAAGACCGCGCCGGGCTGTTCGCTGGTGTCGTCGGTGTTTTTCATGCTGTTTCCCGAAGAAGTCCTGGTCTACGGCGACTGTGTGATGAACCCACACCCGAGCGCGGCGGAGCTGGCGGAAATTGCCCTGCAAAGCGCCGACTCGGCGGCGGCGTTCGGCATTACGCCACGGGTGGCGATGCTCAGCTATTCCAGCGGCGAGTCGGCCAGTGGCGAAGAAGTGGAAAAAGTCCGCGAAGCCACCCTGCTGGCCCACGAGGCCCAACACGGTCTGCTGATCGACGGCCCGTTGCAATACGACGCCGCCGCCAACGAAACCGTGGCGCGGCAATTGGCCCCCAATAGTCAGGTGGCAGGCCGGGCTACGGTGTTCATCTTCCCGGACCTGAACACCGGCAACACCACCCACAAGGCCGTGCAACGCAGCGCCGATTGCGTCAGCCTCGGGCCAATGCTGCAAGGCCTGCGCAAGCCGGTGAACGACTTGCCGCGTGGCGCCCAGGTCGACGACATCGTGTACACCATCGCCCTGACCGCGATCCAGGCCGCCAACCGACCCATGGATATTTGATCAATGCTGGATTTCCTGCCTGTCCCCTTGCGCGGCGTCATTGCCTCGCTGCTGTTGGCGCTCAATACCATCGCCTGCTGCACACCGCTGTTCATCGTGGCGATTTTCAAACTGCTGCTGCCCTTCCCCGCCGCCCAGCGCTTCACCGACTGGCTGATGAGCCATATCCACGAAGCCTGGATCAGCAACAACAAGGCGTGGATGAACCTGGTGCGCCCTACCCGCTGGCATCTAAGCGGCTTGGACGGCCTCGATTACCAGCATTCGTATCTGGTCACCAGCAATCACCAGAGCTGGGTCGACATCATGGTGTTGCAGTACGTGCTGAACCGACGCATCCGCCCGTTGAAATTTTTCCTCAAGCAAGAGTTGATCTGGGTGCCGGTGATCGGCCTGGCCTGGTGGGCGCTGGGCTTCCCGTTCATGAAGCGCTACTCCAAGGCTTACCTGGAAAAGCATCCGGAGAAGAAAGGCAAGGACCTGGAAACCACCCGCAAGACCTGTGCGAAGTTCCGCAACAACCCGGTGGGCATCTTCAATTTCGTCGAGGGCACGCGCTTTACCGAAGACAAGCATGCCCAGCAACAGTCACCGTTTCGCTACCTGCTCAAGCCCAAGGCTGGCGGCATCGCGTTCGTGCTTGATGCGATGGGTGAGCAACTGGAGTCGATCATCAACGTGACCATCCATTATCCGGGCGGTCGCCCGGGGTACTGGGATTTGCTCTGCGGCAACGTTGGCGAGGTAGTGGTGCATTTCCAAGAGTTGAAGATACCGCCGCAGTTCATCGGCAAAAGCTACGACCAGGACGGGGACTATCGCCTGGAGTTCCAGGGCTGGATCAACCAGTTGTGGCAGGACAAGGATGCGTTGCTGGAGCAGATGCATCGGGAGTACCCCGCCAAGTCCTGAGGGGGCTGCACTGGCCTCATCGCGAGCAAGCTCGCTCCCACAATAGATCGTGGTGTTCATACATACCCTGTGGGAGCGAGCTTGCTCGCGATGGCGTCCTTCCAGATAACAAAAAGCCCGCCGATGATCACTCACCTGCGGGCTTTTACTTGCCGCTTGAAGCTAGAAGCTTGCAGCTGTTTCCCTTAGATCGCCCCACGCTTGCGCAGCAAATCCAGCACCTGCTTGACGCTTTCTTCCAACGTCAGCGATTGCGTGTCGATCACCAGGTCAGCATCCAGCGGCACATCGTACGGGAAGGACTCGCCCGGGATGTTATCCCCGGCAGCCGCGTACAGCCCTTGCGGATCACGCTGGGCGCATACCGCTGGCGAGGCCTGGACGTAGACCGTCAACAGCCGCTCGCGGCCGATCAGGTCCTTGGCCTGTTCACGCCCTTCGGCGCTTGGTGCAACGAACGCGGCCAGGGTCAGCAGGCCGGCTTCGTTGAACTGGCGGGCGACGTGGGCCGCACGGCGCCAATTTTCGGTACGCCCGCTGCGATCCTGCGGCAGGCCTTTGTTCAGGTCGTGACGCAGGTTCTGACCGTCGAGCACGAACACTGCACGGCCCATGTCGAACAGCTTGCGTTCCACCGCGTAGGCCAGCGTGCTCTTGCCCGCGCCCGACAGGCCGCTGAACAACACCGTGGCCGGCTGCTGGCCGAAGCGTTGGGTACGTTCTTCCACCGACACATGGGCCAGCTTGCCGTGGTGGGTGCTGCTGCCATGGGCCAGCGGCTGGGCCACGATCATGCCCGCGCCGACGGTACCGTTGGTCAGGCGGTCGATGACGATGAACGCGCCGGTGGTGCGATTGCTCTCGTAACCGTCCAGGGCGATCGGCGCATCCAGGGCGATCTTCACCTTGCCGATTTCGTTGAGTTGCAACGCGCTGGCCGGACCTTCTTCCAAGGTGTTCACATCGACCTTGTTGACGATGCTGGCGATCGAACCGGGTACGTAGCTGGTGGCGCGCTTGATGTCGTATTTCTTGCCCGGCAGCATCGGCTCTTCGGCCATCCACACCAGCATCGCTTCAAAGCTGTCGGTGACCGGCGGCACGTTGTCGGCATGCACCAACAGGTCGCCACGGGAAATGTCGATCTCGTCTTCCATGGTCAGCGTCACGGCTTGGCCTGGACCGGCATGTTCCAGCTCACCCTCGAAGGTGACGATGGATTTCACGCGGCTGCTCTTGCCCGACGGCAACACCACCACTTCGTCGCCCTTGTGCACGATGCCGCTGGCAAGGGTGCCGGCGAAACCGCGGAAGTTCAGGTTCGGACGGTTGACGTACTGCACAGGGAAACGCAGGTCGGTGAAGTTGCGGTCGCCCGCCACTTCCACCGTCTCGAGGATTTCCATCAGCGACTGGCCGGTGTACCACGGCGAACGCTCGGACTTGTTCACCACGTTGTCGCCCTTGAGGGCCGACATCGGCACGAAGTGCATGCTGGTGGGCTTCATCTTCAAGCCTTCGGCGAACTTCAGGTAGTCGGCCTTGATCGACTCGAACACGCCCTGGTCGAAGTCCTTGAGGTCCATCTTGTTGATGGCCACGACGATGTGCTTGATGCCCAGCAACGAGGCGATGAAGCTGTGGCGACGGGTCTGAGTCTGCACGCCGTAGCGCGCGTCCACCAGGATGATCGCCAGGTCACAGGTAGAGGCACCGGTGGCCATGTTGCGGGTGTACTG
This sequence comes from Pseudomonas sp. HB05, assembly GCF_016756915.1. Taxonomy (NCBI): domain Bacteria; kingdom Pseudomonadati; phylum Pseudomonadota; class Gammaproteobacteria; order Pseudomonadales; family Pseudomonadaceae; genus Pseudomonas; species Pseudomonas sp. HB05. Next base: position 84,505 of record NZ_JAESPG010000003.1, on the reverse strand, counting down.
CTCATGGCCGGGGGTGTCGGCGATGATGAATTTGCGCTTGGCGGTGGAGAAATAGCGGTACGCGACATCGATGGTGATGCCTTGCTCGCGCTCGGCCTGCAGGCCATCGACCAGCAGCGCCAGGTCGATATCGTCCCCGGTGGTGCCGACTTTCTTCGAATCGCGGGTAATGGCTTCCAGGTGATCTTCGTAGATCATCTTGGAGTCGTGCAGCAGGCGCCCGATCAGGGTGCTCTTGCCGTCGTCGACGTTACCGCAGGTCAGAAAGCGCAGCAGCTCTTTACGCTCGTGCTGGCCCAGGTAGGCGAGGATGTCCTCGCTGATCAAATCAGATTGATGCGACATGACAGCCCCTTAGAAATAACCTTGACGTTTTTTATCTTCCATCGAGCCTGCGCCATCGTGGTCGATGACCCGGCCCTGGCGCTCGGAAGTTCGCGTCAGGAGCATTTCCTGGATGATGTCCGTCAGGCTCTCGGCCTCGGACTCCACCGCACCCGTCAACGGGTAGCAGCCAAGGGTACGGAAACGCACTTTCTTCTTGACGATACGGGCCTTGTCTTCGTCGGACAGGTGCTCGAGGATGCGCTCGTCGTCGATCATGATCAGCGTGCCGTTCTTCTCGATCACTTCACGCTCGGCGGCGAAGTACAGCGGCACGATCGGGATGCCTTCGAGGTAGATGTACTGCCAGATGTCCAGTTCGGTCCAGTTCGACAGCGGGAATACGCGGATCGACTCGCCTTTGTTGACCTTGCCGTTGTAGACGTTCCACAACTCTGGGCGCTGGTTCTTCGGGTCCCAGCGGTGCTTGCTGTCACGGAACGAGTAGACGCGCTCCTTGGCGCGGGACTTTTCTTCATCGCGACGGGCGCCACCGAAGGCTGCGTCGAAACCATGCTTGTCGAGCGCCTGTTTCAGGCCCTCGGTCTTCATGATGTCGGTGTGCTTGGCACTGCCGTGGGTGAACGGGTTGATGTTCTGCGCCACGCCGTCCGGGTTGATATGGGTGATCAAGTCCAGGCCAAGCTCTTCGACCATGCGGTCGCGGAACTTGTACATCTCCTGGAATTTCCAGCGGGTATCGACGTGCATCACCGGAAACGGCAGCTTGCCGGGGAAGAACGCCTTGCGTGCCAGGTGCAGCATCACGGCGGAGTCTTTACCGATGGAGTACAGCATCACCGGGTTATCGAACTCGGCGGCCACCTCGCGGATGATGTGGATGCTTTCCGCCTCCAGCTGTTTCAGATGCGTCAGTTTGTCGACCATGGCTACTCACGAAAGCTTTCTTATGAACGGCCAGCGGGCCGTGTTCGAGCGGGGAATCCTAGCACAGCGACCTCTTCTAATCAGGGCGCCAACTAGATCGAAACAGCATATGGATATGCCCGGCGGTTCGGGCGTTGCACACGCTTTTCTGTGGGAGCGAGCTTGCTCGCGATGACGGTGTGTCAGCCACATTAATGTCGACTGGTCCGCCGCTATCGCGAGCAAGCTCGCTCCCACAGGGGATATAACTCCCCACAGGGGTTATAAGCAGTCAGATCGGATTCGGGCAATCGATGAAGATGTGCTCCAGGGCAAAACGCCGCGCCAGGTAATCTCCCAGCGCTTGGACGCCGTAGCGCTCGGTCGCATGGTGCCCGGCGGCGATGAAGCTGATACCGTTTTCCCGCGCGCTGTGGAACGTCTGCTCCGATGCCTCGCCACTGAGATACAGATCAACCCCCGCCAGCACCGCCTGGTCGATGTAACCCTGGCCGCCACCCGTGCACCAGCCGACCCGGCGGATCATCTGCTCGCCTTCGATCAGCAACGGCTCGCGGCCCATGGCTTCCTGGACCCGGCGGGCAAAGTCCCGAGGCGTCATCGGTTCGGACAGGGAACCGACCAGGCCGACAACCTTGGGATTATCCGGATCCAGCGGCCCTTCGACAGTGATGTCCAGCTGACGGGCCAACTGCACGTTGTTGCCGACCTCGGCGTGCAAGTCCAACGGCAAGTGATAGGCCAACAGGCTGATGTCGTGCTTGAGCAACGTCTTGAGCCGGCGCTGCTTCATCCCGGTGATACAGGGGTTTTCACCTTTCCAGAAATAACCGTGATGCACCAGTATCAGGTCGGCGTCGGCTTCGACGGCTGCATCGAGCAAGGCCTGGCTGGCCGTCACACCGCTGACGATACGCATGACTTGCGGGGCGCCTTCGACTTGCAGGCCGTTGGGGCAATAATCGGCAATCCGGCTGCTTGCCAAGTAACGGTCCGCTTCTTCGACCAGGGTGCTCAGGGCGACAGCCATGAAAAGAACTCCTAAATATCCCGTTCAGAGGCGCGCGCGGCCTCGTATAATGCGCGACATTATGGGCGGTCTCATACCGCCTGCAACCTTTGTAGGACGTGCTTAATGCTCAAGGCGCTGCGTTTTTCCGGCTGGCCGCTGTTGGCCGGCGTGCTTGTCGCTCTGCTGATTATCCAGCGCTACCCCGAATGGGTCGGGTTGCCAAGCCTTGACGTCAACCTGCAGCAAGCGCCGCAAACCAAAGCCGTGCAGCAGGGGCCGGTGTCCTACGCCGACGCCGTGACCACCGCCGCACCGGCCGTGGTGAACCTGTACACCACCAAGGTCATCAACAAACCCAACCATCCGCTGTTCGAAGACCCGCAGTTCCGGCGTTTCTTCGGTGACAACTCGCCCAAGCAGAAGCGCATGGAGTCGAGCCTGGGTTCGGGTGTGATCATGAGTCCGGAAGGCTATATCCTGACCAACAACCACGTCACCAGCGGTGCCGACCAGATTGTCGTGGCGCTCAAGGATGGCCGTGAAACCCTGGCCCGGGTGATTGGCAGCGATCCGGAAACCGACCTCGCGGTGCTGAAGATCGATTTGAAGAACCTGCCGGCCATTACCATCGGCCGCTCCGACAGCATTCGCATCGGCGACGTGGCCCTGGCGATCGGCAACCCGTTTGGCGTCGGCCAGACCGTGACCATGGGCATCATCAGTGCCACCGGTCGCAACCAGCTGGGCCTGAACAACTACGAAGACTTCATCCAGACCGACGCCGCGATCAACCCCGGCAATTCCGGCGGCGCGCTGGTGGATGCCAATGGCAACCTCACCGGGATCAACACGGCGATCTTCTCCAAGTCCGGCGGCAGCCAAGGCATTGGCTTTGCCATTCCGGTGAAGCTGGCAATGGAGGTGATGAAATCCATCATTGAACACGGCCAGGTGATTCGTGGCTGGCTGGGCATTGAAGTACAACCGCTGACCCAGGAACTGGCGGAGTCATTCGGCTTGTCCGGGCGGCCCGGCATCGTGGTAGCCGGAATCTTCCGCGACGGCCCGGCACAGAAGGCCGGTCTGCAACTGGGCGACGTGATCCTGAGCATCGACGGAGAACCTGCGGGGGATGGCCGTCGCTCGATGAACCAGGTGGCCCGGATCAAACCCACCGACAAGGTAACGATCCAGGTCATGCGCAACGGCAAGGAACTCAAGCTCACGGCTGAGATTGGTTTGCGACCGCCGCCAGCACCGGTGGTGCTTAAGGAAGAACAGTAAAACTCCATCCCACCGTGGCGAGGGAGCTTGCTCCCGCTGGGTCGCGCAGCGGCCCTAAAACCTGTCACCTCAAAATATCAGACCGACCGCATCCGATCCTGTTGGGGCTGCTACGCCCGAAGCGTCGGACCACCCAGCGGGAGCAAGCTCCCTCGCCACAAAAACGGCGTTCGACTCAATTTTTTCCTGAAAAATAGGAATAGCATAAATTCTCATTAGTAGTGTTATATTGTTTCAATTCTAGCAATTGGAACAACATAACATGTCATCCCTGAAACGGATTTCCGCTGCCAGTCTCGCGCTGGGGTTGCTCGGCGACCCCGCCTACGCCGAAGAAATCCAACCGCTGGAACTGGACGCCATCAACGTGACGTCCGACTACGAATCCCCCACCGGCCCCGTCTCGGGCTACCGGGCGACCCGTTCCGCCAGCGCCACCAAGACCGACACAGCTTTGCGCGACGTCCCGCAATCGATCAGCGTCATTCCCGCCAGCGTGCTCAAGGACCTCGGCACCACCCATGTCGAACGAGCGCTGGAATACGCCGGCGGCGTATCGAAGCAGAACAACTTCGGCGGCCTGACCCTCTACGAATACAGCGTGCGCGGCTTCACGACATCGGAATTCTACAAGGACGGTTTCAGCGCCAACCGCGGTTATCCGAGCACCCCGGAAGCGGCCAACATCGAGCGCATCGAAGTACTAAAAGGCCCGGCGGCCAGCCTCTATGGCCGCGGTGATCCGGGCGGTACGGTAAACATCGTCACCAAGAAACCCCAACCGGAAGCCTTTACCACATTGCAAACCAGCGCCGGCAGCTGGGATCGCTACCGAACCGCCCTGGACGTCAATACGCCGCTGGACGCCGAAGGTAACGTGTTGTCACGGGTCAACCTGGCAGTGGAGGACAACAACAGCTTTCGCGACCATGTCTACAGCAAGCGCGTCTTCGTCGCGCCTTCCCTCAGTTGGCAACTGAACCCGGACACACGCTTGCTGGTGGAAAGCGAAATCGTTCGCCACAGTTCGACATTCGACCGAGGCGTTGTAGCCCCGAACAATCGCTGGAGCGGCGTGTCCCGCTCGACTTTTTTGGGCGAACCCAACGACGGCGACATCGACAACCACAACAACATGCTCCAGGCCGCTCTTGAACATCAGCTCAACGACGCCTGGCAATTGCGCCTGGCCAGCCATTACAAGCAGGGTGAACTCTGGGGATTCGCTTCGGAAGCGCGCCCGCTGAACGCTGACGGCCACACGGTGAACCGCCGCTACCGTGAGCGCGACAACAATTGGCACGACAGCATCACCCAACTTGAATTGCGCGGCCTCTTCGACCTCGGTCCCTGGCAGCACGAATTGTTGATCGGCACGGAATACGAGGATTACCGCAAGAACGAGCGCGTGACGACCATCGCTGGCGGCGCTTATCCGATCGACATCTACGACCCGATCTACGGCCAGCCAAAACCGAACGGCACGCGCTCCGGCACGGACTTCTTCGAGCATGTCGAAAGCAGGGCCGTAAACCTCCAGGACCAGATCATCTTCACCGACAAGCTGCGCGGCCTGCTCGGCGTGCGCTACGAACATTTCGAGCAAAGCATCGACAACCACGTCAACGACGTGACCAGCCGCCAACGCCATGACGCCCTGACGCAGCGGGCCGGCCTGTTGTATCAACTGACGCCAGAGGTCGGGCTGTTTACCAACATTTCCACTTCGTTCAAACCCAACAATGGCCTGGATGCCGATGGCAAGACTTTCAATCCGGAGGAAGGCGTTGGCTACGAAGCCGGAATCAAGAGCGAACTGTTCGGCAACCGCCTGAGCACCACGCTGGCGGCATTCCACATCGAGAAGGAAAACGTCCTGACGCAAGTCGCCGGGACCGACTTCAGTCGCGCCGTGGGCAAGGCCCGTAGCCAGGGCATCGACCTGCAGATGACCGGCCAGCTCACTGACGCGGTGCGAGTGATCGGCGCCTTCGCCTACATCGATGCCGAAGTCACCAAGGGCGACGAGGTCATCCCCTCGGGCAGCCGGATCCTCGGCGTCGCCAAGCGCAGCGGTAGCCTGCTCGGCGTCTACGAATTCCAGGATGGGCAGCTGCGCGGCTCGGATCTCGGCGCGGCGTTCACTTACGTCGGCGATCGCTCGGGTGAGGCCGGCAAGGACTTCGAACTGCCCGCCTACCACACCGTGGACCTGCTGGCCCACTACAAGGCCAGCGACACCGTCACCGTGGGCCTGAACCTGAACAACGTCTTCGACGAAAAATACTACGAACGCTCCTACAGCAATTATTGGGTCACTCCCGGCGATCCGCGCAACTTCACTGTCAGCCTCACCCTCGATCTATAAAGGAAGTCAGCATGAAATACCCCAAGACCTTCGCCCTGCTCGGCCTGTTCCTGGCCACCCAGGCTTCGGCCCACGGCCTGTGGACAGAGCAACGACGCGGCAACGTCGAAGTGATCTACGGTCATGGCGCCGAGGACAACGCCTTCAAAGCGCAGAAAATCAGTGGCGCCTGGGCCTACGACCTGGCAGGCAAGATGATTCCGGTCACGGTGGAACGCTTGCCAGACCACGCTCGCCTGCAGCCTCTCAAGCCGCCGGCCGTGCTGGCCGTCGCATTGGACAATGGCATGTGGTCGCAGACCGCTGACAAAAAATGGATCAACGAAGGCCGCAGCAAGGTGCCCGGGGCGATCGAGTCGACCCAGACCTTCAAGTACAGCCTGGCGATCTATGAACCGGGGGCGAAGCTGCCGAAGCTGGATCAGATCAAATTCGTCATCGTGCCGGAAATCGACCCGCTGATCGTCGGCCCCGGGCAGTCGTTACCGGTGCGGGTGCTGCTTGATGGCAAACCGGCGGCGGGGGTGAAATTGGTGGGGGACTACCGTAGCGCGCCGGGCACTGTGAGCACCGAAACCGATGCCGAAGGCCGAGCCAAGGTACTCGTGCGCAATGAGGGGCTGAACGTGATCGCCGCGCAGATGGAAATCCCGCTCAAGGACAACAAGGATGTCGCGACGCGCGGGGTGTTTACCTCGCTGACATTCCTTGGCGAGCCGCATCACGAGTAAGCGCTGAAATTGTGGGAGCTGATCTGGCCACTATCGCGAGCAAGCTCGCTCCCACAAAGGACTTCAGTGTCGCTGATCGTTAGGACGCCCTGAAATCAATGTGGGAGCGAGCTTGCTCGCGATGGCGTTGGGTCAGTCATCCTGGCGTTAACTGACACACAGCCTTCGCGAGCAAGCCCGCTCCCACAGGATCCATGCAGGGCTTTAGAGCTCGCCTAGGGCGTCGATCAGCGCCTGGTTCTGCTCCGGCGTGCCAATGCTGATCCGCAGGAACTGCGCGATGCGCTCCTGCTTGAAGTGCCGCACAATCACGCCTTGCTCACGCAGCTTCGCCGCCAGTCCCGCCGCGTCGTGCTTGGGATGGCGAGCAAAGATGAAGTTGGCCGCCGACGGCAGCACTTCAAAGCCCTTGGCTTGCAACTGGGCCACCACCCATTCGCGGTGCTCGATGACCAACCGGCAGGTGCGGTCGAAATACTCACGATCGTCGAATGCCGCCGCGCCGCCGACATTCGCCAGCCGATCCAACGGGTAGGAGTTGAAGCTGTTCTTGATCCGCTCCAGCGCTTCGATCAGGTCCGGATGGCCCACCGCCAAGCCCACGCGCAAGCCCGCCAGCGAGCGAGACTTGGACAGGGTTTGCGTGACCAGCAGGTTTGGATAGCGGTCCACCAGGCTGATGGCTGTCTCGCCACCAAAATCGATATAAGCCTCGTCCACCACGACCACTGAATCCGGGCTCGCCTTGAGGATCTGCTCGACCGCTTCCAGCGCCAGCAGGCAACCGGTCGGCGCGTTCGGGTTGGGGAAAATGATCCCGCCATTCGGCTTGGCATAGTCCGCCGGGGCAATGCGGAATTGCTCGTCCAGCGCAACCGCGTCGAACTGGATACCGTACAGCCCGCAATAGACCGGGTAAAAACTGTAGCTGATGTCCGGGAACAGCACCGGCTGGTCGTGCTGCAGCAGGCCGTGAAAGATGTGCGCCAACACTTCGTCCGAACCATTGCCCAGGAATACCTGGTTGGTTTGCACACCGTAATACCGGGCGACGGCGCCTTTCAGCAGGTCGCTGTTGGGGTCCGGATACAGGCGCAGATTGTCATTGAGTTCGGTCTGCATCGCCGCGAGGGCCTTGGGCGACGGGCCGTAGGGATTCTCGTTGGTGTTGAGCTTGACCAGGCGGGTCAGCTTCGGCTGTTCGCCGGGCACATACGGCACCAGGTCCTTGACGAACGGGCTCCAGAATTTACTCATTTCAGTTCCCTTCCTGTTCGTCTTTGATGCGGTACTCGGCGCTGCGGGCGTGGGCGCTCAGCGATTCGCCACGGGCCAGCACCGAGGCAGTCTTGCCCAGTTCGGACGCGCCCTGCTCCGAGCAGAAAATGATCGATGAGCGCTTCTGGAAGTCATACACCCCCAGCGGCGACGAGAAGCGCGCGGTGCCGGAAGTGGGCAGTACGTGGTTCGGACCGGCGCAATAGTCGCCCAGCGCCTCGGAGGTGTGGCGGCCCATGAAGATCGCACCGGCATGGCGAATCTTCGGCAGCCAGGCTTGGGGATCGGCAACCGACAACTCCAGGTGTTCCGGCGCGATGCGGTTGGCGACTTCGATGGCCTGCTCCATGTCATCGACCTTGATCAGCGCACCACGGCCATTGATCGAGGTGTTGATGATTTCGGCGCGGTCCATGGTCGGCAGCAGCTTGTCGATGCTGGCGGCGACCTTGTCGAGGAACTCGGCGTCCGGGCTGACCAGGATCGCCTGGGCGTCCTCGTCGTGCTCGGCCTGGGAAAACAGGTCCATGGCGATCCAGTCCGGATCGGTCTGGCCGTCACACACCACGAGGATTTCCGAAGGGCCGGCGATCATGTCGATACCGACCTGGCCAAACACGTGGCGCTTGGCGGTGGCGACATAAATGTTGCCCGGGCCGACCACCTTGTCCACCCGCGGCACGCTTTCAGTGCCGTAGGCCAAGGCGGCCACGGCCTGGGCGCCGCCGATGGTGAACACTCGGTCCACACCGGCGATACACGCGGCAGCCAGCACCAGTTCGTTGATTTCGCCACGTGGGGTCGGGACGACCATGACCACTTCGGTCACGCCGGCGACCTTGGCCGGAATCGCGTTCATCAGCACCGAGGACGGATAGGACGCCTTGCCGCCCGGCACATACAGGCCGGCGCGGTCCAGCGGCGTGACCTTCTGGCCAAGTACAGTGCCGTCGGCCTCGGTGTAGCTCCACGAATCCTGCTTTTGCCGTTCGTGATAACTGCGCACCCGGGACGCGGCTTTTTCCAACGCTTCACGCTGGGGCACGGTGATTCGGGTCAAGGCCAGTTCCAGGCGCTCGCGCGGCAGGATCAGGTCGGCCATCGAGGCAACTTGCAGGCCGTCGAACTTCTGGGTGAATTCCACCAGGGCCGCATCGCCACGCTCGCGCACGGCCTTGATGATGTCCAGCACGCGCTGATTGACCGAATCGTCGGACACGCTCTCCCAGCTCAGCAGATGATCCAGATGATGTGCGAAATCCGGGTCGGCAGCGTTGAGTCGGCGAATCGAGGTGGGAGCGGTCATAGCGAGGGCCTCATTAATGGCAAATGCTCAGGCGCCCTAAGCTACCAGTCCATTCGCGTGGGCACCTGAGAAAATTGGCTATGACGCGGATAGACGGGCGCGACTCAAGGTCGCGCAGGTGAATCAGCCGCGGTGTCGCGATTCCACTGCCTTGCGCAGGGTATCGATCAGAGCCTGGATACGGGCGTGCTGCATTTTCATCGAAGCCTTGTTGACGATCAGCCTGGAGGTGATGTCGGCGATGAAATCCTGGGGCTCCAGGCCGTTGGCTCGCAAGGTGTTGCCGGTGTCGACCACGTCGATGATCTTGTCCGCCAGGCCGATCAGCGGCGCCAGCTCCATCGAGCCGTAGAGCTTGATGATATCGACCTGGCGGCCTTGTTCGGCGTAGTAGCGCTTGGCGACGTTGACGAACTTGGTCGCTACCCGCAGGCGCCCCTTGGGTTCGGCTGCGCCAACCTTGCCAGCGGTCATCAGCTTGCAGCGGGCGATGCGCAGGTCCAGCGGCTCGTACAAGCCCTGGCCGCCGTATTCCATCAAGACGTCCTTGCCGGCAACGCCCAGGTCGGCGGCACCGTGTTCCACGTAAGTCGGCACATCGGTGGCGCGCACGATCAACAAGCGTACGTCGGCCTGGGTCGTGGGGATGATCAGCTTGCGGCTCTTGTCCGGATTCTCGGTCGGCACGATGCCTGCTTCAGCCAGAAGCGGCAGGGTGTCGTCAAGGATGCGGCCCTTGGACAGTGCGATGGTCAACATGGGAAACGTCAGTCCTTATCAAGGTACTCATGCCCGGTCGCAAGCGGCGCCGGACACACATCGAGGGTGAAACCACCCTCGATCTGAAACGAAATCAAAGGCGCGTCCTTGCGCCCATGCAGCCTGGACTAGCCCGGTACGCGGCGGATCTTGGCACCGAGCATCTGCAGCTTCTCTTCGATGCACTCGTAGCCACGGTCGATGTGGTAGATGCGGTCGATCAGGGTGTCGCCTTCGGCGATCAAGGCCGAGATCACCAGGCTGGCCGAGGCACGCAGGTCGGTGGCCATGACTGGCGCGCCCTTGAGTTTCTCAGTGCCGGTGACGATGGCGGTGTTGCCTTCGACTTGGATCTTGGCGCCCATGCGGTGCAGCTCATAGACGTGCATGAAGCGGTTTTCGAAGATCGTCTCGATCACCGCGCCCGTGCCTTCGGCAATGGCGTTGAGGGAGATGAACTGCGCCTGCATGTCGGTTGGGAACGCCGGATACGGAGCCGTACGCACGTTGACGGCTTTTGGCCGCTTGCCGTGCATATTCACTTCGATCCAGTCTTCGCCACAGGTGACTTCGGCGCCGGCTTCCTTGAGTTTTTCCAGGACCGCTTCAAGGATCGTCGGATCGGTGTCCTTGACCTTGACGCGGCCACCGGTGACGGCGGCGGCAACCAGGTAGGTACCGGTTTCAATACGGTCCGGCATCACTTTGTAAGTGGCCGAGTGCAGGCGCTCGACGCCATCGATGGTGATAGTGTCGGTGCCGGCACCGCTGATCTTGGCGCCCATGGCAATCAGGAAGTTCGCCAGGTCGACGACTTCGGGTTCGCGAGCGGCGTTTTGCAGCACGCTGCGGCCCTTGGCCAGTGCAGCGGCCATCATGATGTTCTCGGTACCGGTCACGCTGACGGTATCGAAGAAGAAGTGCGCACCGCGCAAGCCGCCTTCCGGCGCCTTGGCCTTGATGTAGCCACCTTCGACGTCGATCACCGCGCCCATGGCTTCCAGGCCACGGATATGCAGGTCCACCGGACGCGAACCGATGGCGCAACCGCCAGGCAGCGCCACTTCGGCCTCACCGAAACGGGCGACCATCGGCCCCAATACCAGGATCGAGGCACGCATGGTCTTCACCAACTCGTACGGTGCGATCAGGGTCTTGATGGTGCGTGGGTCGATTTCGACGGCGAGCTTCTCGTCGATCACAGGCTCGATGCCCATGCGACCGAACAGCTCGATCATCGTGGTGATGTCGTGCAGGTGCGGCAGGTTGGCCACGGTCACCGGGCCATCGCACAGCAGGGTCGCGGCCAGGATCGGCAGCGCGGAGTTCTTTGCCCCGGAGATACGGATTTCGCCATCAAGGCGAACGCCGCCGGTAATAATCAATTTATCCATAAGAATCTCGACGCCCTTGGGCTCAGGTGCGCTCGGCCCAGGCCGCGCGGCTGAAAAATTTCATAGTGACCGCGTGGATGCTGCCATCGGCGATCCATGGGTTCAAATGGGCATAGATGCTCTGCTGACGCTTCACCGGGCTCAACGCCGCCAGTTCATCGCTGATCACATTCAGCTGGAAATTGCAGCCTTCGCCCTCAACTTCCACCTGCGTACCAGGCAGCTTTCCTTCAAGGAAGCTCTTCACTTCTACAGCCTGCATGCTCAACCTCAATCGGCGCCCTGTGCGCACGGGTCGCACATCATACAAAAAAGCCCCTCGCCTGCGAACCCCGCGAAGCAGGACTCTGACGGGGGGCTTTTCAACGATGTGGATCAGGGGTGCGCCAACAGCTCGGTCAATTCGCTGACCTGGGCTATCTCGCGCATGTCTTCGGGCATCCCTCGGATGCTCCATGTCTTGCCGGCGGCCTGGGCATCGCGCATGAAGCACAGCAAAAGCGACAACCCGACGCTGCTGGACTTCTGCACGGCCGAGCAATCAATCACCAGCTCGGCTGCTTTTGCCGACTTGATCAACGCCTGGCCCTGCTTGCGCAGACCCGGGCCGGTGCGGTAGTCCAGCACGCCGCTGAGCAGCAGCTCGCCGGCCTCGCCCAGGCGAATGTCGGACGCGCTCACCGACTCGCTCATTGTTCCTGCTTCTCTTTGGCTTCTTCGGTCACTTCCTTGGCCTTGGCGACTTCACCGGCCCAGCCGTCGATGGTCTTGTCCAGGTCATTGCCATTGCGCTGCATGGCGTCGGCGAACTGGTCACGGAACAGCTTGCCGATGTTGATGCCGTTGATGATCACGTTGCGTACTTTCCACTCGCCATTGATTTTCTCGAGTGTGTAGGACACAGGATAAACGGCGCCATTGTTGCCCTTGACCTGCATGTCAACGCTGGTGCGGGTGCCGCTTTCATCCTTGGCCGGCGAAACGGTGATGCCCTGGTTGTTGTATTCCAGCAATGCGTTGCCATAGAACTGCATCAGGCTGCGCTTGAAGTTTTCCTGGAAGCGGGTCATCTGCGCCGGGGTTGCCTTGCGCGAGTACTTGACGGTCATGATGCTCTTGGAGATGCCATCGGCGTCTACCACGGGGCCGACAATGCCATTCAGCGCGTCGTAGAACGCGCTTGGGTCCTGCTTGTATTTCTCTTTATTGGCGGCAAGGTCCGCCAGCAATCGAGTAGTGGTGTCCTGGATGATGTCGTGCGCCGAAGGCGCCGCCACGGCATTGCCCATCAGCGGCAGGGCCGCCAGCAGGACCAGCAGGCTGCGTCGCAGGATAGAGATCATTCAAAAGCTCCTCATTTGGCGTCTTTGCTAACGGTATTGAGCAGGAATTTACCGATCAGGTCCTCGAGCACCAGCGACGACTGCGTATCGTGGATGGTCCCGCCGTCCTTGAGCAGGGTGTCTTCCCCGCCCACGCTGATCCCGATGTATTTCTCACCCAACAGCCCAGCGGTGAGGATAGATGCAGTGGAGTCAGTCGGCAGGTTATCCACGCGCTTTTCCAACTGCAGCGTCACCCGCCCAGTAAAACTGTCACGGTCCAGATCGATTGCCGTGACCTTGCCGATCGTCACACCGGCCATGGTCACCTTGGCTCTGACCGTCAAACCGGCGATATTGTCAAAATAAGCATAAAGTTTATAAGTATCGGTGCTCGCGGTTGGCGCCAGTCCACTGACCCGCAAGGCCAGCAGCAGCAAAGCCAGGATGCCAGCCAGCAAGAAAAGGCCGACACCGATTTCCAGGGTGCGGTTTTGCATCAGAAATCTCCAAACATCAAGGCGGTCAGAATAAAGTCAAGGCCCAGTACGGCCAACGAGGCGTAGACCACGGTCTTGGTTGTGGCACGGCTGATCCCCTCTGACGTGGGCTCACAGTCATAACCTTGAAACACGGCGATCCAGGTGACCACGAAAGCGAATACGGCACTCTTGATCACACCGTTGAGCACATCGTCGAGGAAGTCGACGCTGTTCTGCATGTTGGACCAGTAGGAGCCTTCATAGACCCCCAGCCAATCGACGGCGACCCACGAGCCTCCCCAGATCCCCACGACGCTGAAGATCATCGCCAGCACCGGCAGGGAAATGAAGCCGGCCCACAGGCGCGGGGCGATGATGTACTTGAGTGGATCGACACCGATCATTTCCAGGCTGGACAACTGCTCGGTGGATTTCATGTTGCCGATTTCGGCGGTCAGCGCCGATCCGGCACGCCCGGCGAACAGCAGTGCGGTCACCACCGGGCCAAGCTCGCGCAACAGTGTCAGCGCAACCATCTGCCCGACCGCCTGCTCCGATCCATAGCTGGACAGGATACTGAAGCCCTGGAGCGCCAATACCATGCCGATGAAAATCCCCGAGACGACAATGATGACGAGGGACATCACCCCGACCGAATGCAGTTGCTTGACCAGCAGGCCGAAACCTCCGCCGGTCGAATTGCGGCCGAGCAAGGCGTGCATCAGGAACAGCGAGGAACGCCCAAGCACCGCCACCACGTCGATGCCGGAGCGACCGAACAGGCGAATTCTTTCGATTAACGATTTCTTGCGCATCAGCGCTTCCCCAGCAAGTCGGTACGGTAATCCGTGGCCGGAAAATGGAACGCCACCGGACCGTCCGGGTCCCCCTTCATGAATTGGCGAATGCGCGGGTTGTCCGAATCCTTCAATTCCTGCGGTGTGCCCTGTCCCAGCACCTGGCCATCACCGACGACATAGATGTAGTCGGCGATACTGGCGGTTTCGGCCAAATCATGGGAAACCACAATGCTGGTGATGCCCAGCGCATCGTTCAGCAAGCGAATCAGGCGTACGAGCACGCCCATGGCAATGGGGTCCTGCCCAACGAAGGGCTCGTCATACATGAGGATTTTCGGGTCGAGGGCAATCGCCCGCGCCAAGGCCACCCGACGCTTCATGCCGCCCGACAGCTCGTCCGGCATCAGTTCCAGGGCGCCGCGCAGCCCGACTGCCTGCAATTTGAGCAGAACGATGTCGCGGATCATTTCCTCCGGCAGCTCGGTATGGACACGCAGGGGAAACGCCACGTTCTCGAACACATCGAGGTCGGTAAACAGGGCACCGCTCTGGAACAGCACCCCCATGTCCTTGCGCGCATCGAACAGATCGCTGCGCGACAATTTCGGAAGGTTCTGGCCATTGACCCAGACTTCGCCGGCACTGGGACGCAGTTGCGCGCCCATCAGTCGCAGCAGCGTTGTCTTTCCGCACCCGGAAGGTCCCATGATGCCGGTCACCTTACCGCGCGGGATGCGAATATCGATGTCATTGAAAATGCTGCGCGTCCCTCGCTTGAAGGACAGTCCCTTCAGCTCGACCGCGTAAGCGTTGTCGGCACTCATCTAAACTCCTTGCGATGCAGCCTCATATTCGAGTGCTCCGGCCTGCCGACAAAAACGCCGGTACCGCCGGGCACACGAACCGGCGGCGAACTATATCACTGCAACCATCAGGCGCCCAAGGCCAACCCCCGGCCCGTTAAGCCCGGCTTAAGGTAAAACGCCACATTTTATGTCCGGCCTCGCGCCGTTCGAGCAAACGCATGACGAACTAACGTGAGGGAATCGCTCATTACCGCTATAATCGCCGCCTTTTCATTGGGCTATACGATCTGACATGAACCAATCCAGCGACCTGATTCAATCGGCACAACGTACTGTCCGCCTCGAACTTGAAGCCGTACAAGGCTTGTTGCCCCGTATCGACGCTGATTTCGTACGCGCCTGCGAGATGATTCTGGCCAGCAAGGGCCGTGTGGTCGTGGTCGGCATGGGCAAGTCCGGCCACATTGGCAACAAGATTGCCGCCACGCTGGCCAGCACCGGCACCACGGCTTTTTTTGTTCACCCCGCCGAAGCCAGCCACGGCGACATGGGCATGATCACCCGGGACGATGTCATCCTGGCACTGTCCAACTCCGGCTCGACCAATGAAATCCTCACATTGCTGCCATTGATCAAGCGACTGGGCATCCAGATGATCAGCGTCACCGGCAATCCAGATTCACCACTGGCCAAGGCAGCCGAGGTGAACCTCAATGTTCATGTCGAGCACGAAGCCTGCCCCTTGAACCTGGCGCCGACCTCGTCCACCACTGCAGCCCTGGTCATGGGCGACGCCCTGGCCGTGGCCCTGCTGGAGGCCCGCGGGTTCACCGCCGAGGATTTCGCCTTCTCCCATCCTGGTGGCGCCCTGGGCCGTCGCCTGTTGCTCAAAGTCGAGAACGTGATGCACAGCGCAAACGAGCTGCCGCAGGTTCAACGCGGCACGCTGCTCAAGGATGCGCTCATGGAAATGACCCGCAAGGGCCTGGGCATGACCGTTATCCTCGAAGCCGACGGCAAGCTCGCCGGGATCTTTACCGACGGTGACCTGCGCCGTACGCTCGACCGCGCTATTGATATACGTAACGCAACCATCGATGAAGTCATGACCCTTCACGGCAAGACTGCGCGCCCCGACATGCTGGCCGCAGAAGCCCTGAAAATCATGGAAGACCATAGGATCAATGCACTGGTGGTAGTGGATGAAGAGGATCGCGCGATCGGCGCTTTCAACTTGTCCGACCTCCTTCGCGCTGGAGTAATGTGATGACGACCGACCTGCTGCAACGGGGCAAGAACATCAAGCTCGCCGTTTTCGACGTCGACGGTGTACTCACCGATGGCCGCCTGTATTTCCTCGAAGACGGCAGCGAGTTCAAGACCTTCAACACCCTCGACGGCCAGGGCATCAAGATGCTGATGGCCGCGGGCGTCCAGACCGCCATTATCAGTGGTCGCAAGACCCCGGTGGTCGAGCGGCGAGCGAAGAATCTCGGCATCCCGCACCTTTACCAGGGTCGGGAAGACAAGTTGGTGGTGCTGGACGAACTGCTGGGCCAACTCAATCTAAGCTATGAGCAGGTTGCCTACCTCGGCGACGATTTGCCGGACCTGCCGGTGATTCGCCGGGTCGGCCTGGGCATGGCGGTGGCCAACGCAGCCGCTTTCGTACGCGAGCACGCCCACGGCGTCACCACCGCGAAGGGCGGCGAAGGCGCCGCCCGCGAATTCTGTGAATTGATCCTGAACGCCCAGGGCCACCTCGAAGCGGCCA
Source organism: Pseudomonas sp. HB05 (assembly GCF_016756915.1). Lineage (NCBI taxonomy): Bacteria > Pseudomonadati > Pseudomonadota > Gammaproteobacteria > Pseudomonadales > Pseudomonadaceae > Pseudomonas > Pseudomonas sp. HB05. The sequence continues at coordinate 67,917 of NZ_JAESPG010000003.1, read as the reverse complement.
ACGCCGCGTACTTGTGAGCCATTTATGTTAAGCAAGAAGATTCGCACCCTACTGGTGTTCGGCTGCATCGCCGCGATTTTTGCGGCGGTGGGCTACTGGAACATCAGCCCGGAACGCTTCCTTGACCCTTCCGTGACCAAGGTCGAGGAAAACGATATCGATTGGTATGCGACCAATACGCATACCCTGCAATATCTGCCAGACGGCAAAGTGCAGTACGAAATGACGTCTGACAAAGTCGACCATGTAAAGGCCAGTGATATAACACTGGTCACCAAACCGGACCTGAACATGTTCCGCGGCACTGAATTCCCGTGGCACGTGCAGAGCGAGCGCGCCGAGGTCAATCCCGGCGGTACCGAAGTCGAACTGATCGACTCGGTACGCATCGCCCGGACCGATGAGAAAAACCGTACGACCATCATCACCAGCAGTCGCATGACGGTCTTTCCGCAACGAGAATATGCGCAGACCGAGCAACCCGTTAGAATCGACGGCGCTGGCGGCGTGTCGACCGGCGTAGGAATGAAGGCGTATTTGAAGGAAAGCAGGATACACCTGCTATCGAAAGTAAGAGGACAGTATGAAGCTCGCTAAAACCCTCCCTATTTTGCTCAGTCTGGGCGCAGCACTGGGAAGCGCGAGCGCCTGGGCCCTCCCCAACGACCGCGACCAGCCTATCCGTATCCAGGCCGACGATGCACAACTGGACGACAAGAACGGTGTCGCCACCTATAAAGGTGACGTGATCATCACCCAGGGTTCGATGAAAGTGACCGGCAACACCGTGACCATCACCCGCACCCAGTCCGGCGATATCGACGTGGTGACTTCGGTGGGCAACCTGGCCTACTTCGAACAACTGCAAACCGCGGGCGACACCAAGCCTGTACAGGGTTATGGGGTTACCATCCAGTATCACGCCGCCCAGGACCGCGTTGTCCTGATCGACCGCGCCAAGGTTGTCGACAAGGACAACAACGTGACCCAAGGCGAGAAAATCGTCTATGACACGGTCAAGAAACTGGCCAGCGCGGGTCGTGCCACTGGCAGCAAGGTCACCGAGGCGCGTCCGCGTATCGACATGGTGATCCAGCCGAAAAAGAAAACCGACGAGCAAAAGGCCCAGTAATGGCAACTCTGAAAGCCCAACACCTGGCCAAGAGCTACAAGAGCCGCCAGGTTGTGCGCGATGTCAGCCTGTCCATCGAGAGCGGCCAGATCGTTGGCCTGCTCGGCCCCAACGGCGCGGGCAAGACGACCTGCTTCTATATGATCGTCGGCCTGGTCCAGGCCGATCAGGGCCGCGTCCTGATCGACGACCTGGACGTCAGCCACCAGCCGATGCACGGCCGGGCGAAGGCCGGGATCGGCTATCTACCGCAAGAAGCCTCGATCTTCCGCAAACTGTCGGTTGCCGACAACATCATGGCCATCCTCGAGACCCGCAAGGAACTCGACAAGGCCGGCCGTCGACAGGAACTGGAAAGCCTGCTGCAGGAATTCCACATCAGCCACATTCGCGACAACCTGGGCATGAGCCTGTCCGGTGGCGAACGTCGCCGCGTGGAAATCGCCCGTGCCCTGGCCACCGCGCCGAAATTCATCCTCCTCGACGAACCGTTCGCCGGCGTGGACCCGATTTCGGTCGGTGACATCAAGCAGATCATCCATCACCTCAAGGCCAAGGGGATCGGCGTGCTGATCACCGACCACAACGTGCGCGAGACGCTGGATATCTGCGAGACCGCCTACATTGTCAATGACGGCCAGTTGATTGCCGAAGGCGACTCCGCGACTATCCTGGCCAATGAACTGGTCAAGGAAGTGTATCTGGGTCACGAGTTTCGCCTGTAAGCGCAGATGTCTGGTGCATCGCCGGGCGTCGCCAATTTTATTGTGGCGACGCTCTAGGCAAACACCTCAGTTTCAGGCATATAATTTGCTTAAGTTTGGCGCTCCGGCGCCCTTGTAGTGGATGGCGCATGTGCGCCGGCGAATAAGGTGTTAAGCCCCTGCCATGAAACCATCGCTAGTCTTGAGAATGGGCCAGCAGCTGACGATGACGCCGCAGCTGCAACAGGCCATCCGCCTGCTCCAATTGTCGACCCTGGACCTGCAACAGGAAATCCAGGAGGCCCTGGAGTCCAATCCGATGCTCGAACGCCAGGAAGAAGGCGACGACTTCGACAACTCCGATCCGCTGGCCGACAACGTCGAACAGAAAACCCCTGCCGAAATCCCGGAACCGTCCTATCAGGAAGCCGCCCCGACGGTGGATAACATCGAGGACGGCGAGTGGAACGAACGCATTCCCAACGACCTGCCCGTGGATACGGCATGGGAAGACGTCTACCAGACCAGCGCCAGCAGCCTGCCAAGCGGCGATGACGACGAGTGGGACTTCACCACCCGCACCTCCGCCGGCGAAAGCCTGCAAAGCCACTTGCTGTGGCAACTGAACCTGGCGCCGATGTCCGACACCGATCGCCTGATCGCCGTGACCCTGATCGATTGCATCAACAACCAGGGCTACCTGGACGAGACACTCGAAGAAATTCTCGAAGCTTTCGACCCCGAGCTCGACATCGAGCTGGATGAGGTCGAGGCGGTCCTGCACCGCATCCAGCAGTTCGAACCCGCCGGCATCGGCGCCCGCAGCCTGGGCGAATGCCTCTTGCTGCAACTGCGCCAGTTGCCCGCCAAGACACCGTGGCTGGCCGAAGCCAAGCGACTGGTCACCGACTACATCGACTTGCTGGGCGGCCGCGACTACAGCCAACTGATGCGGCGCATGAAACTCAAGGAAGACGAGCTGCGCCAAGTCATCGAGCTGGTGCAAAGCCTCAATCCACGGCCCGGCTCGCAGATCGAATCCACCGAGCCTGAATACGTTGTCCCCGACGTGATCGTGCGCAAGCACAATGATCGCTGGCTGGTGGAGCTCAACCAGGAATCGGTGCCGAAACTTCGGGTCAACGCCCAATACGCCGGTTTCGTAAAACGCGCCGACACCAGCGCCGACAACACGTTCATGCGCAACCAGTTGCAGGAAGCGCGCTGGTTCATCAAGAGCCTGCAGAGCCGCAACGAAACCCTGATGAAAGTGGCGACCCAGATCGTCGAGCATCAGCGCGGCTTCCTGGAATACGGTGATGAAGCGATGAAACCGTTGGTCCTGCATGACATTGCCGAGGCAGTGGGCATGCACGAGTCGACGATTTCACGGGTGACCACCCAGAAATTCATGCATACCCCGCGGGGAATCTATGAATTGAAATATTTTTTCTCCAGCCATGTCAGCACCTCGGAAGGCGGCGAATGCTCGTCCACGGCCATCCGCGCGATCATCAAGAAACTGGTCGCCGCGGAAAATCAGAAAAAGCCGTTGAGTGACAGCAAGATCGCTGGTTTACTGGAGGCACAAGGCATTCAGGTGGCCCGCCGTACCGTCGCCAAATACCGCGAATCCCTCGGGATCGCACCTTCGAGCGAACGCAAGCGGTTGATGTAACAGGCCACGCCACAGCGTTCCAGTGGCAGGCAACCCAGCCTGCCGCTTTATGCACTGGCAACGAAGGAGAAGCTGTATGCAAGTCAACATCAGTGGACACCAACTGGAAGTGACCGAACCCCTGCGCACCTACATCGGCGAAAAACTCGACCGATTGGAAAGGCATTTCGACAAGATCACCAACGTGCAAGTCACGATGTGCGTCGAAAAACTGCTGCAGAAAATCGAAGCCACGCTGCATATTCCCGGCGGAGAAGTGGTTGCCAACGCAGAGCACACAGACATGTATGCCGCGATTGACCTGCTGACCGACAAGCTGGATCGCCAACTCAAAAAGCATAAGGAAAAGACCCAGAGCCTCCTCCAGGGCGCAACCGGTCGTTAACCCCCCCAATCCATGATCCGACTAGAAACCATCCTGACCCCCGGCCGTTCCCAAGTGAACGCGCCGGGCGGCAGTAAAAAGAAAGCCCTCGAACAAATCGCCAACCTGATCCACCGCGAAGTGCCGGATCTGGAAATGCAGGATGTCTTCGAGGCACTGGTTGCCCGTGAAAAACTCGGTTCCACCGGTTTTGGCAACGGCATTGCCATCCCCCATTGCCGCCTCAAGGGCTGCGCCTCGCCTATCAGCGCGCTGCTGCACCTTGAAGCCCCCATAGATTTCGACGCCATCGATGGCGCCCCGGTCGACCTGCTGTTCGTCTTGCTGGTCCCGGAAGCCGCAACCGATGCGCACCTGGAGCTGCTGCGCCAGATCGCCAGCATGCTGGATCGCAAGGAAGTACGCGAAAAACTGCGCAGCGCCCCGAGCAACGAAGCCTTGTATCAGGTAGTCCTGGACGAGCAGAACGGCCATTAAACATGCGCATGATCATCGTCAGTGGCCGCTCCGGCTCAGGTAAAAGCACGGCCCTCAATGTGCTTGAGGACAGCGGCTACTATTGCATCGACAACCTGCCGGCTGGCCTGCTTCCGGAATTGGCCGAGCGCGCCCTGATCCACACCGAACTCGCGCAACCGCTGGTCGCCGTGTCCATCGATGCCCGTAACCTGCCCAGCCATCTGTCGCGATTTCCGGAATTGCTCGAAGAAGTTCGCAACCGGCATATCCAATGCGATGTGCTGTACCTGGATGCCGACGAAGAAACACTGCTCAAGCGCTTTTCAGAAACCCGTCGACGCCACCCGCTGAGCAACGCCAGCCGCTCCCTGGCTGAAGCGATCCATGACGAGAGCCAACTGCTCGGCCCCATCGCCGACCTGGCCGACCTCAAGGTCAACACCACGCACCTGAACTTGTACCAGCTGCGCGACACCATCAAGTTGCGCCTGCTGAACCAGCCTGAACCGGGAACGGCGTTTCTCGTCGAATCGTTCGGTTTCAAGCGCGGCATGCCGGTCGATGCCGACTTGGTGTTCGATGTTCGCTGCCTGCCCAACCCGTATTGGAAACCGGAGCTGCGCGAGCAGTCCGGACTGGACCAGCCAGTGGTCGATTATCTCGCTGCCCAACCGGACGTAGAGGAAATGTTCCAGGACATCTCCAGCTACCTCCTCAAATGGCTGCCCCGCTTCGCAGCGAGCAACCGGGCCTATGTCACGATCGCCATTGGCTGCACCGGTGGTCATCACCGTTCCGTCTACCTGACCGAGCGTCTGGGTCAGCTCCTGCAACAATCCCTGAAGAACGTCCAGGTTCGCCACCGCGACCTCAGCTAAAGGATTCACATCGCGATGCCTGCTCGGGAAATTGAAATCATCAACAAGCTGGGTTTGCATGCCCGGGCATCGGCGAAATTTGTGGGTGTGGCGGGTAAATTCCCTGACACCACGATCCGCGTCGGGCGCACGCCTGAAACAGCAGTCGACGGAAAAAGCATCATGGCGATGATGATGCTCGCTGCGGGCAAGGGCACCAGGATTCACTTGAGCACCGAGGGCGAACAGGCACAGGAAGCGATGGATGCCTTGGTCGCGCTGATCAACAATTATTTCGACGAAGGGGAATAACTGTGGCGAGGGGATCAAATCCCCTCGCCACACAGGAAATTCTGAGAACAAAAAAGGCGCGTCACCCAAATGGATGACGCGCCTTTTTTTTCGGCCCTGAATATCAGCTACCCGCCACCGTCATACGCTCGATCAACACCGAACCGGTGCGGATGTTGCTGCGCAGCTCCAGGTCGTTCCCCACCGCCACGATCTGCTTGAACATGTCACGCATGTTCCCCGCGATAGTGACTTCCTGGACCGGGAATTGGATCTCGCCATTCTCGACCCAGAAACCCGCCGCGCCACGGGAGTAATCCCCGGTGACCATGTTCAGGCCATGGCCCATCAATTCGGTGACCAGCAGGCCACGCCCCATGCGCCGCAACAATGCCGCCTGGTCTTCTTCACCGTGAGTGACGAACAGGTTGTGCACGCCACCCGCATTAGCGGTGCTCGGCATGCCAAGTTTACGGCCCGAATACGTACCAAGGATGTATGAAACCAGTTCACCGTTTTCCACGAACGGCTTGGCGTAGGTCGCCAGCCCATCGCCGTCGAACGCCGAACTGCCCATGGCTTGCATCAGGTGTGGGCGCTCGTCGATGGTCATCCATTCAGGGAAAAGTTTCTGGCCCAACGCGCCTTCGAGGAACGACGACTTGCGATATAGATTGCCGCCGGACACCGCCGACAGGAAGCTGCCGAACAGGCCTCCGGCCAATTCGGCGGAAAACAGCACTGGCACCTCGCAGGTCGGTACCGGCCGAGCGCCCAGGCGACTGGCTGCCCGTTGCGCGGCTTTCTGGCCGATGCTGACCGGGTCCGCCAGCAACGTGCCCTGGCGATTCACGTCATACCAGTAATCGCGCTGCATCTGGCCGTCGGCCTCGGCGATCATCACGCAGCTGAGGCTGTGGCGGGTCGATGCGTAACCGCCGATAAACCCATGGCTGTTGCCATAGACCCGGCAGCCCTGGTGGGTGTTGAGCGTCGTGCCGTCGGCATTCTTGATCCGGCTGTCGGCGTCGAATGCTGCGGCTTCGCAGCGCAGCGCTTGTTCGATGGCTTGCTCAGGCGTGATATCCCAGGCATGGAACAGATCGAAGTCCTTCAGATCCTTGCACATCAGCGCAGCATCGGCCAAACCCGAGGCCTCGTCTTCGGACGTGTGCTTGGCAATCGCCAATGCCGCGGCGACTGTTTCGCGAATAGCGTCAGGACCGCTGGCCGAGGTGCTGGCCGAGCCCTTGCGCTGGCCTACGTACAAGGTAATGCCGAAACCCTGGTCACGGTTGAATTCGACGGTTTCCACTTCGCGCTGGCGCACCGAAGTCGACAGCCCCTGCTCCAGCGATACCGCCACTTCACAGGCGCTGGCGCCCTGTCGCTTGGCCTCGGCGAGAATCTGCTCGACTTGTTCCTGCAGTGCCGGCAATGCCTGGGGGCCGACGCTTTGAACTGCACTCATGGTGTTCTCCACTCAAATTCTGCTTTCGGTAACGGTTTTGTACGCAAAGCGCCTGGACGTTTTTTCGTACAAACCCTTGGCCTTCGAGCGACCGGGCCGGACAACCGGCCCCCGACTGGTTATCATGGCGGCGTTTCTTTGCGGACTGCCACCATGGTTGATTCTTACGACGACTCCCTCTACGAGGGTGAAAAAAGCAAATCCCAGGTCAAACGCGAGCTGCATGCTCTGGTTGACCTCGGCGAGCGACTGACAACACTCAAGCCTGACTTGCTGGCCAAGCTGCCCCTGACCGACGCCTTGCGCCGGGCTTTGGCCGATGCGCCCAAGCACACCGCGAATATCGCGCGTAAACGGCACCTGCAATTCATCGGCAAACTGATGCGCGATCAGGACACTGACGCCATCCTCGTTCTGCTCGACCAGCTCGATGCCTCCACCCGGCAGTACAACGAACGCTTCCACAACCTGGAACGCTGGCGCGATCGCTTGATCGCAGGCGACGACGGCACCTTGGAAAAATTCGTCATCGACTACCCGGAGGCCGATCGCCAGCAATTGCGCTCCCTGATTCGTCAGGCCCAGCACGAACTGGCGCAGAACAAGCCACCGGCCTCGAGCCGTAAAATCTTCAAGTACATCCGTGAGCTGGACGAGACTCAACGCGGCCTGCGCTGATCGCCAACAGCTTTATTCCCTTGCCAGGGGTGGCGATTACCGTGGCGAGGGAGCTTGTTCCCGCTCGGTTGCGTTGCAACCGCATCGGGGCTACTGCGTAGCCCAGCGGGAGCAAGCTCCCTCGCCACAATGACTCACGCAAGCCCCTGAATATTTTCATGCCCCCGTGCCACCCACGGTAATCGCATCGATCTTCAGGGTCGGCTGGCCGACGCCCACCGGCACCGACTGCCCGTCCTTTCCGCATGTGCCCACGCCGCTGTCCAGCGCCAGGTCGTTACCGACCATCGACACCTTGCTCATCGCCTCCGGCCCGTTGCCGATCAAGGTCGCACCCTTGACTGGCGCAGTGATCTTGCCATCTTCGATCAGGTAGGCCTCGCTGGTGGAAAACACGAACTTGCCACTGGTGATGTCCACCTGGCCGCCGCCGAGGTTGGCGCAATAGATGCCCTTCTTCACCGACGCGATGATTTCCGCCGGATCGCTCTGGCCGCCCAGCATGTAGGTATTGGTCATGCGCGGCATCGGCAGGTGTGCGTAGGATTCGCGACGACCATTACCGGTGCGGGCTACGCCCATGAGGCGGGCATTGAGCTTGTCTTGCATGTAGCCTTTGAGCACGCCATTCTCGATCAATGTGGTGCACTCGGTCGGGGTGCCCTCGTCATCGACGCTCAGGGAGCCACGACGGCCGGCCAGGGTTCCGTCATCGACAATGGTGCAGAGTTTCGAGGCAACCATTTCGCCCATGCGTCCGCTGTAGGCCGAGCTGCCCTTGCGATTGAAGTCACCTTCCAGGCCGTGGCCGACGGCTTCGTGCAACAACACGCCGGACCAGCCGGAGCCGAGCACCACGGGCAAGGTGCCGGCCGGGGCCGGGATCGCTTCCAGGTTGACCAGCGCCTGGCGCAGCGCCTCGCGGGCGTAGCCCATGGCGCGGTCTTCGCTGAGGAAATAACGGTAGTCGGTACGCCCGCCGCCGCCATGACCGCCGCGCTCGCGCCGGCCGTTCTGCTCGACGATCACGCTGACGTTGAAGCGCACCAGCGGTCGCACGTCCGCCGCCAGGCCACCGTCGGTCGACGCCACCAGGATCCGCTCCCAGACCCCAGCCATGCTCACCGAAACCTGCTGGATACGCGGGTCAAGGGCGCGGGTCGCCACGTCGATACGCTTGAGCAGTTCGACTTTCTCGGCACGGCTCATGACTTCCAACGGATTGTCCGGTGCATATAGCTGGGCCACGTCCTGGCTGCTGAACGCCTGGACTGTGCCGTTCTGCCCGGCCCGGGAGATCGAACGAGCGGCACGGGCCGCGGCGCCGAGTGCTTCGAGGGTGATGGCATTGCTGTAGGCGAAACCGGTCTTTTCCCCGGACTGGGCCCGCACGCCCACGCCTTGGTCGAGGTTGAAACTGCCTTCCTTGACGATGCCGTCTTCCAGCGACCATGACTCGGAGATCTGGCCCTGGAAATACAGGTCGGCGGCATCGATGCCCGGACCGGCCAGGTCGCCCAGCACGCCTTGCAGACTTTCCAGGGTCACGCCGCCGGGGGCCAAAAGGTGTTCACTGACTGAGGACAACAACCCGCTCATATGTTTTACGCCTTGAATTCGTCGTCTTGGACAGGTCGCTGTCGGGCGCCCTGCGAGAAAAAGCGCCGGTGGTTCGCCACCGGCATGCGCGCCCGGATGGACGCCTGTTCGCTGCTGTCGCGCTTGGCCAGCAGCACGGCCTCGCCTTGATCCTGTTGTGCCAGCACGCGGCCCCACGGGTCGACAATCGCCGCGTGACCAAAAGTCTCCCTTGGCCCTGGATGCACGCCGCCCTGGGCCGCCGCCAGCACATAACACTGGGTTTCGATGGCCCGGGCGCGGATCAGCACGTCCCAATGGGCCGCGCCGGTCACCGCGGTAAACGCCGAAGGCGCGGTGATCAACTCGGCTCCGGCGGCCCGCAACTCGCTATAGAGCTCAGGGAAACGCAGGTCATAACACACCGTCAGGCCCACCCGGCCCACGGGAGTATCGGCAACGACCACGTTGCCGCCATAAGCATAGTCATCGGATTCGCGATAACGCCCGCGATTGTCCGCCACGTCCACGTCGAACAGGTGCAACTTGTCATAGCGCGCCACGATCTGGCCTTGGTCGTCCACCAGCAACGAACAGGCATGGGCCTTGGCCTCGGGCTGGTCCACGGGCGGCAACGGCAATGTACCGGCGACAATCCATAACCTGAGGTCGCGGGCGACCTGTTTCAACCAGGGCAGGATCGGCCCCTGACCAAAGGCTTCGTCGCGACCAATCTGCGCCACGTCCCGCCGCCCCATGGCGGCGAAATTTTCAGGCAGCACCGCCAGCCTTGCGCCACCCGCCGCAGCCTGCTCCAGCAGCACGCGGGCACGAGCCAGGTTGGCGAGCACGTCGCTTTGGCTGACCATCTGAATCACGGCGACTGGCATGGTGCTTCCCTCACTTTTTACATCACTGCCCCTGTGGGAGCGAGCTTGCTCGCGATAGCGGTGTATCAGTCACATTTTCCTTTGCTGACCCACCGCTATCGCGAGCAAGCTCGCTCCCACAGGGACTAGCGTTAACTCGTCAAAACGGTTTGTCGAAGCTGATCTTCGGCTCTTTCCACGGCCCCTTGACGTCATATCTTACGCTGGCAAAACGCGCCACGCGGTCACCGATCAGCTTGTCGATCAAAAACAGCGCCCCGCCCACCGCCGGCGCCCCGACGATCAGCGCGGCGATCGGCAGGTTGTTCGTCACCGGCAAGGTCACCAACAGCTTGGCGTCTACCCGGTCGGTGACCATGTCCAGCGTACCGTTGAGCTCAAGGTTGCTCGACGGCCCCGCCAGGGTGATGGGCTCGCGCGTGACGTACACGCCGTCGCTCGCCACCAGCAACCCCTTGACCCGGTCGTAGCTCAGTCCTTTGCCGAACAGGTCGGAAAAGTCCAGGCGCAAGCGCCGACCGATGGAGTTGAAGTTCAACAGGCCAAATACCCGCAAAGCCTGGGCGCTGCCTTCAACCTCAACGAACTGGCCCTTGCTCAATGACGCATCGAGACTGCCGGAGAAACGCTTGGTAGCAACCCAGGCGGGCGAGCCGGGCCAACGACCGTCCACATCCAGGCGGAATTCCTGGCTGGTCACGCTCGGCGCGAACCCCCACCCTTTCAAAACATCAGCCAGGTTCTTGCCCTTGATACGGCCCTTGTACCAACTGCTGGTGGAACCGGGTACGCCTTCCCAGGCGCCATTGCCGCTCAACACCATGCCTTTGAGGCCCATGTCCAACTCGTTCAACGCGATACCCTTGCCGGTAGGGCGCACCTTCAATGACCAGGCGCCAATCAGATCAGGGCCTTGGAACAACTGGTCGATGGCAATATCCATCGCTGGAATCTTGCTGGGATCGACCGTGGCCAGAGGATCCGGGGCGTTTTCATCGGCCTGGACCGTCGGGTCCACAGCCGGCAGGCGCACATAATCCAGCTTGATGCCGATCGGGGCGGCTTTCGCGTCCGGCAGGCTGACGCTGCCCTTGGCCTGCTGGCTGTCAAGCCGCAGGGCCCAGGCATCCGGTTTGCGGTCCAACTGCACCGAAGCCTGGTCCAGCGTCGTACCCATGGCCGTGAGCTTGCCCACTTTCAGGTCGGCGCTGCTGAGCACTTGTCGGGCACTGCCGCCCGGATCCTGGCCTGCGTATTTGCCCAGCAGTTCCTGCCAGGGGCTCACGTCCAGTTCCGACAGCGTGCCACGCAGTCGCAATCCCCTGCCGCCAGGCAATACTGCATCACCGGAACCCAGCAGCAATTCACCACGACCGTCGGCGACCTTTCCACTCGGCGCGGCATAAGTGAAACTGGCCAGGTCGCCGTAATTGACCCAATAACGCCGCTCCGGCCCCTGCAGCGTCATGCGGAACACCGTGTCGCGCCCGACATCGGCGGCCATCCCGAAGGGTGCCGGCAAGTCCACCGCCACACCCTTGAGGTTGGAGCTGACCGACAACTGGCTGTCGGCGCCGTCGAGGATCACTTGCAGTTGATACGGAACCACCCCGGAGACGGGCAATGGCTGGGTCACGCTCAGCCAATCGGTGAGTTTCTTCACCTCGACCCGCCCCGACGCCGTCACTCGCGTATTGAGCGCACCGGCGCGGCCCTCGGCAAAAATCTGTGCAGCCACAGGTCGATCGAACGCCCTGGCCGCGATGTTCTTGCCGCTCAATCCCTTGCTGCTGTCGAAGCGGAAATCACCCTTGAGTTCGGTCAACTCGAGCGCCGGCTCGCTTAGCTTGAGCCGGGCCTTGTCAGTGGCAAAATCCACCAGGATTTTCGGTTGCTCGCCTTTGACCAGCGGGATATCGAGCTTCACGCTGCCTTGCAGCGCACCGTCGCCTTCCCAACCGGCGAACGTCTCGGCCGTACCGATAGGCGCGGTCTGGAGGATCTTCAGCCCATCGCCCAATCCACCGGCAAACCCGCCATCCAGCAGCAGATGAGAGCTCTGCCCGGTGGGCACGTGGGGAATGTTCACCGAAACATCTTTCACCTGGGTATCGAGCAGTTGCCCCTGGCTGGCGAAAATGCGCACGCCACTGTCTTCGACAAACACATCGCCGCTGACCTTGCTGACGGAAGGCCAGCCCGGCTGGAAGGCCAGTTCGGCGTCATGCACCTTGAAAAACAGGCTGATGCTGCGGGCTGCGTCCTCGGCACCTTTGTTCAGCGAACCCTGGTACTGAAAAAAACCTTCGTCCACCGCGCCCTTGACGATTGCCGTGCGCAGCCACTCGTCCAGCGCCGGGCTGAGGACGGCCGGCAGGTACTTGCCGGTATAGCGTCCGTCGCCATCCACCAGGCCGACCCGCAGGTCCATGTAGTCTTCCTGGCTGTGGTCGAAATGCAGGCGGATCAGGAAATCGCCGGCAATCCGGCCTTCCTCCCCCAGCACCTTCAGGTAGGGCGCGATCAGGGTGAAGCCCTGCTTGTCGAGCTTCCAGGTCAACCGGGCGTTGGCTTGCAGGTATTGCCAGGGCTTGGCGAAAATCGGCGCCAGGTGCAGGGAGAAATCCTTGCTGTCCATGCGCAGTTCGCCGCCGCCCAGGTCACCGCTGAGGCTGCCGGAAACGTTGCGCGCCGCCGGAGCACCGTGATAGGCGTCAAAGCCCACCGTATCCAGGTTGGTGGCAAAGCTGACTTTCTGGTCGCCAGTGTTCTGTGGACGAAAGTCCACCAGCACGTTACGCAGGCCACCGGTCACCTTGAGCCGATCGATCGCCGTGGCGAGGCCCTCGGGCAACGGCGCCAAGGCATTGAGCAACGGCGTCAGCGGTGTCAGGTCGAGACGATCGGCCTCCAGGTGCCAGCGCTCCTCGGCCTTATCGGTGGCTTCGCTTTGTTGTAGCTGCAAGCGCGATTCCCAACGGGTCTCGCCCAGGCTCATCGCAAAGGTATCAAGCGTCGCATTGAACCCTTGGCTGCCGCGTTGAAAGTAGCCGTTGAGGGCTAGATTCTGGATCTGTACCGGTTTGCGGTCGGCGTAGGCGCCCTGCAACTGCGGCGCGTTCAGTCGTACCGCCGCGCTTTGCACGGTGCCCGCCCCCCAACTGAGCCAGAACTCACCACCGGCCTTGATCTCGGAAAAATTCCATTGTTGGGTCAGGCGTTTCGGCAGCCATTTGGACCAATCGCTTTGCGGCAGGCTCAGGTAGGCATCGGCCTCGCCATTCTTCCAGTCGCTGGCTCGGATCCGGGTACGCACATTCATCGCCACGGGTTGGCCGTCAGGCAGGGTCAGGCGGGCATCCAATCGTTGGCGCGTGGGGCCGGTGCGCAGGCTCAGGCCAACGTAGGTCAGGCTCAGCGGTGGCTGATCCAAAGGTTGCAAGGTAACTTGGCTGTCGAGCACCGACAGCTTCGAGACGATTTGCATCCGGTTCAGCAACTGCTGCGGATCAAGGGGCTGATCGTCCCGCACTGGCAGGCCTTCCAAGGCCCACTTGCCGTCGGCGCCTTCCTTGAGGCTGATCTTCAGCCCACTCACTTCCAGATGAGCGATGCGCACCTGACGCGTCAGCAGGCTGTCCCATAGATCGGGCACGACGCGCACTTGATCCAGGTGCAAGGCATTGGCACCGTCGCCAACCACGACGTCACGCGCCGCCAATATAGGCGCCAGGGCGCTCCAGCTCCCGTCGAGGCTGCCAACGTGCACGGGCATGCCCAAGGCTTCGCTGGCCCGGGTCTCCAGCTCACCGCGGTATTCGGCCACCAGCGGGACCAGTTCCCGACCGAGGCTGACGTACAACGCCAGCAGCACCAGCAACAGTGCACACAAGCCCAGCCCCCAGCGCGTCAGCGTAGCCAAAAGACGTGTCAGGCGCTCCATGTCAGCAGCCTCCCCTGGCCAAGACATTCAAATGGGCGGCCTCGCCACTCCACACGCCGCTTCAGAGCAACACCACGTCGTATTGTTCCTGGGAGTACATGGTTTCCACCTGGAAACGAATCGTGCGTCCGATAAAAGCCTCCAGCTCCGCCACGTTGCCTGACTCCTCATCGAGCAGGCGGTCCACCACTTTCTGGTTCGCCAACACTCTATAGCCAGTGGCCTGGTAGGCGCGCGCCTCCCGGAGAATTTCCCGGAAGATTTCGTAACACACGGTTTCCGGGGTCTTGAGCTTGCCCCGCCCCTGGCAACTGCTGCATGGCTCGCACAGCACTTGTTCAAGGCTTTCGCGGGTGCGCTTGCGGGTCATCTGCACCAGGCCCAGTTCGGTGATGCCGATGATGTTGGTCTTGGCGTGATCGCGCTCCAACTGTTTTTCCAACGTGCGCAGTACCTGGCGCTGGTGCTCTTCATCTTCCATGTCGATGAAATCGATGATGATGATCCCGCCAAGGTTACGCAGGCGCAGTTGCCGGGCAATGGCGGTCGCCGCTTCAAGATTGGTCTTGAAGATGGTCTCCTCGAGATTGCGATGACCGACAAAAGCACCGGTGTTGACGTCGATGGTGCTCATCGCCTCGGCCGGATCGACCACCAGGTAACCGCCAGACTTGAGCGGCACCTTGCGCTCCAGTGCACGCTGGATTTCATCTTCGACACCGTAAAGATCGAAAATCGGCCGTTCGCCTGGGTAGTGCTCCAGGCGATCGGCAATTTCCGGCATCAGTTCGGCGACGAATTGGGTGGTTCGCTGGAAGGTTTCCCGGGAATCGATGCGAATCTTCTCGATCTTCGGGCTGACCAGGTCGCGCAGGGTCCGCAGCGCCAGGCCGAGGTCTTCGTAGATCACGCTGGGGGTGGCGATGGTCTTGATCTGCGCGGCGATCTGGTCCCAGAGCCTGCGCAGGTAGCGGATATCCATGAGGATCTCATCCGCACCGGCGCCTTCGGCTGCGGTGCGCAGGATGAAGCCGCCCGCCTCCTTGATCCCTTCTTTCTCCACACAATCGCTGACGACTTTCTTGAGACGCTCGCGCTCGGCTTCGTCTTCGATCTTCAGGGAAATGCCGACATGGGCCGTGCGCGGCATATACACGAGGTAGCGCGATGGAATCGACAGTTGGGTGGTCAGGCGCGCGCCCTTGGAGCCGATGGGGTCCTTGGTGACTTGCACGACGAGGCTCTGCCCCTCATGGACCAGCGCACTGATGCTCTCCACGGCCGGCCCTTCGCGCATGGAAATTTCCGACGCATGAATGAATGCCGCTCGATCCAGCCCGATGTCGACGAAGGCCGCCTGCATGCCCGGCAGCACACGCACCACCTTGCCCTTGTAGATATTCCCGACAATGCCACGTTTCTGCGTACGCTCGACATGGACCTCTTGCAGGACACCGTTTTCAACCACCGCCACGCGCGATTCCATCGGCGTGATGTTGATCAGGATCTCTTCACTCATGGCAGGGTCTCGTTCAGGCATATTCACGATTATGGCCGCATCAAGTCAGTCAGCGCTCAGCGCGCGCTCAAGTTTTGCCAACAGGGTATGCCGAAATGGCCCAGCAGTTCCGCGGTTTCGCACAACGGCAGGCCGACCACCGCCGAATAACTGCCTTCGAGCCCGGCGACGAACACCGCACCCAACCCCTGGATACCATAGCTTCCGGCCTTGTCCCGGGGTTCGCCGCTGGCCCAATAGGCCAGCGCTTCCTGTTCGGTGATCGAGCGAAAACTCACCCGACTGCGAACCACACGGGATTCGCAACGCTGTCCATCCAGCACGGCAATAGCCGTCAATACTTCATGATCGCGACCGGACAGGCCCAGGAGCATCGACACGGCGTCGGCCTGATCCTGGGGCTTGCCGAGAACTCGTCCGTCCAGCACGACAGCGGTATCGGCGCCCAGCACGCAGCCATCGATGTCGGGGGACAGGGCACGTCGTCCAGCCTCGGCCTTGCCACGCGCCAGGCGCTCTACATAAGCCGATGGGGTTTCGTGATCAAGTGGAGTTTCGTCGATGTCCGCACCGATGGCGGTAAAGGGCACGCCGATCTGTGTGAGCAGTTCACGTCGTCGCGGCGAGCCTGAGGCGAGGTAAAGCGGTTTCATCAAGACATCTCCCTTCCAAGGTACGGGCCAATGCCTGACCGAATCAGTTGATTTTGAAACGCAGGCGCAAGCCGCGTAAACCGAAGCTTATCCATGGCCAGAGCAAGGCGCTGACCAGGGCCGGCAAGACCAGGGCCAGGGTCGGCTGGCGATTGCCGGTCAGCGCACTGAGCCACAGCTGCACCAACTGCGCCAGGCCAAAGATCACCAGGATCACCAGGCTCTGCTGCCACATCGGGAACATCCGCAGGCGCTGCTGCAACGACAGCACCAGGAAGGTAATCAGCGTCAGGATCAATGCGTTCTGGCCCAACAAGGTGCCATAAAGCACGTCTTCGGCCAGCCCCAGGCACCAGGCCGTGACCATGCCGACCTTGTGCGGCAGGGCCAGGGCCCAGAAGGCCAGCAACAAGGCCAGCCACAGCGGGCGCAGGATTTCCATGAACTGCGGCAGCGGTGAAACGCTGAGCAACAGGCCGATGGCGAAGGTCAGCCAGACCATCCAGCCGTTACCGGATCGAGTACTGCTCATTCTTCTCGTGCTCCCCTGGTGGCAGGCGTAGCGGCGGGCGTCGAGGCCGGTGGCTTGGCCGCGGGCTTCGCAGGTTGACTCGCCGGCTGGCGGCTAGCCGGCTGGTGAGCGGCCGGCTTGGCAGGTGTCGCGGCGGGTGCCGCCGCGGGCGTTGTGGCCGGCGGCGTCGCGGCTGGCGTTGTCACCTGAGGCTTGGGCACGGTAGCCGGGACAGGTGCAGGGGCGGGTGACGTCGGAGTGGCCGAATCGCCGCCCTGCCGGTCCTGGGCTTCCTGGGCCACGGCAGCATCGTTGGCTCGTTCTTCAGGCGTGCGGTTGTCGCTGAACACCAGCAGCAGGTAACGGCTGCGGTTCAGCGCGGCGGTCGGCACCGCGCGCACGATGGCAAACGGCTGGCCGGAATCGTGGATCACTTCCTTGACCGTCGCCACCGGATAACCGGCAGGGAATCGCTGGCCGAGGCCGGAGCTGACCAGCAGGTCGCCTTCCTTGATGTCGGCGGTGTCGGCCACATGCCGCAGCTCCAGGCGTTCCGGGTTGCCGGTACCGCTGGCAATCGCCCGCAAGCCGTTGCGATTGACCTGCACGGGAATGCTGTGGGTGGTGTCGGTCAACAGCAGGACACGGGAGGTATAGGGCATCAACTCAACCACCTGCCCCATCAGGCCACGGGCATCGAGCACCGGCTGGCCGAGGACCACGCCGTCGCGCTCGCCCTTGTTGATGATGATGCGGTGGGTGAACGGGTTGGGGTCCATGCCGATCAACTCGGCCACTTCGACCTTCTCGTTGACCAGCGCGGAGGAGTTGAGCAACTCGCGCAGCCGCACGTTCTGCTCGGTGAGGGCCGCCAGCTTCTGCATGCGCCCCTGCAACAGCAGGTTTTCGGTCTTGAGTTTTTCGTTTTCGGCGACCAGTTCGGTCCGGCTGCCAAATTGACTGGCCACACCCTGCCACAACCGTTGCGGCAGGTCGGTGATCCAGTAGGACTCCATCAACACCAGCGACATCTGGCTGCGCACTGGCTTGAGCAGCGTGAAGCGGGCGTCCACCACCATCAGCGCAACCGATAGCACGGCCAACACCAGCAGGCGCACACCCAATGAGGGGCCTTTGGCAAAAAGCGGTTTAATAGGCCGCTCCTCCCAGGCAAATGTTTTCTTTATTCATACGGCATCAAACCGGCCTGGATACGAATGACAGAAGATAAACGCCAACGGGCAGCACTGCAAAGTGCTGCCCGGGAGCGAACAACATAGACCATCCAGCCGAGCTTATTCGCTGGAGAGCAGGTCCATGGTGTGCTTGTCCATCATTTCCAATGCACGGCCACCGCCACGGGCAACGCACGTCAGCGGGTCTTCGGCAACGATCACCGGCAGGCCGGTTTCCTGGGCCAGCAGCTTGTCGAGGTCACGCAGCAGCGCGCCACCACCGGTCAGCACCAGGCCGCGCTCGGCGATGTCCGATGCCAGCTCCGGCGGCGACTGCTCCAAGGCGCTCTTGACCGCCTGGACGATGGTCGCCAGCGACTCTTGCAGCGCTTCGAGCACTTCGTTGGAGTTGAGGGTGAACGCGCGTGGAACGCCTTCAGCCAGGTTGCGACCGCGAACGTCGACTTCGCGCACTTCGCCGCCCGGGTAGGCCGTGCCGATTTCCTGCTTGATACGCTCGGCGGTGGATTCGCCAATCAGGCTGCCGTAGTTGCGACGCACGTAGGTGATGATCGCTTCGTCGAAACGGTCGCCGCCCACACGCACGGACTCGGCGTAGACCACACCGTTGAGGGAGATCAACGCGATTTCAGTGGTACCGCCACCGATGTCGACAACCATCGAACCGCGGGCTTCTTCCACCGGCAGGCCGGCACCGATGGCCGCAGCCATTGGCTCTTCGATCAGGAACACTTCGCGGGCACCGGCACCGAGGGCCGATTCACGGATGGCGCGACGCTCCACCTGGGTGGATTTGCAAGGCACGCAGATCAGCACGCGAGGGCTGGGCTGCAGGAAGCTGTTTTCGTGAACCTTGTTGATGAAGTACTGCAGCATCTTTTCGCAGACGCTGAAGTCGGCGATCACGCCGTCCTTCATCGGGCGAATGGCTGCAATGTTGCCCGGCGTACGGCCCAGCATGCGCTTGGCTTCCGTACCGACAGCCACGACACTTTTCTGGTTACCGTGGGTGCGGATGGCCACGACCGAGGGTTCATTCAGGACGATACCGCGCTCGCGCACGTAAATAAGGGTGTTGGCAGTGCCCAGGTCGATGGAAAGATCGCTGGAAAACATGCCACGCAGTTTCTTGAACATGGGAAAGGGACCCTAGGCAACGCGTGGGTAAAAAAGTGCGGCAAACTCTAACAACGACAGGGATTTTGGGCAAGGCGCCAATATGTTAAATTGGCCGCTTTTCTGTGCACCAAACACCGAGATCGCGGCCGTAGGGCCGTAGAAATGCGGTAGTGTTCCGACAATCTAACACACGGACGGACTGCGTCCGTTTTGTTTTCCACTGGAGAATCCCATGGCGCTTGAACGCTCCGACGTGGAAAAAATCGCTCATCTGGCCTGTCTGGGCCTCAATGAAGCCGATCTTCCACACATCACTTCTGCCCTGAACAGCATTCTCGGGCTGGTCGACGAGATGCAGGCGGTCGATACCGACGGTATCGAGCCGCTGGCCCACCCACTGGAAGCCAGCCAGCGCCTGCGCGCCGACGTCGTGACCGAGTCCAATCACCGCGAGGCCTACCAGTCCATCGCGCCAGCGGTCGAAAACGGCCTGTACCTGGTTCCGAAAGTCATCGACTAAAGGGAAAGAGCCTCTCATGCATCACATGACACTGGCCGAGATCGCCCGCGGACTCGCCGACAAAAAGTTTTCCTCCGAAGAGCTGACCAAGGCCCTGCTGGCGCGCATCGCCCAGCTCGACCCGCAGCTCAACAGCTTCATCAGCCTCACCGAGGAACTGGCCTTGAGCCAGGCCAAGGCCGCCGACGCCCGTCGCGCCAATGGTGAGAGCGGCGCCCTGCTCGGCGCGCCGATTGCCCACAAGGACCTGTTCTGCACCCAGGGCATCCGCACCAGCTGCGGCTCGAAGATGCTCGACAACTTCAAGGCCCCGTACGACGCCACCGTGGTCGCCAAGCTGGCCGCTGCCGGCACCGTGACCCTGGGCAAGACCAACATGGACGAATTCGCCATGGGTTCGGCCAACGAGTCGAGCCACTACGGCCCGGTGAAGAACCCGTGGAACCTGGAACACGTGCCGGGTGGCTCGTCCGGTGGTTCCGCCGCCGCCGTGGCCGCGCGCCTGTTGCCGGCCGCCACCGCCACCGACACCGGCGGCTCGATTCGCCAGCCGGCGGCGTTCACCAACCTCACCGGCCTGAAGCCCACCTACGGCCGCGTCTCGCGCTGGGGCATGATCGCCTACGCCTCCAGCCTCGACCAGGGCGGCCCCTTGGCCCGTACCGCCGAAGACTGCGCAATCCTGCTGCAAGGCATGGCCGGCTTCGACCCGAACGACTCCACCAGCATCGATGAACCGGTTCCGGACTACAGCGCCAGCCTCAACGGCTCGCTGCAAGGCCTGCGCATCGGCGTGCCGAAGGAATACTTCAGCGCCGGCCTCGACCCGCGCATCGCCGAGCTGGTCCACAACAGCGTCAAGGCGCTGGAGAAGCTCGGCGCGGTGATCAAGGAAATCAGCCTGCCGAACATGCAGCACGCGGTTCCGGCGTACTACGTGATCGCCCCGGCGGAAGCGTCTTCGAACCTGTCGCGCTTCGACGGCGTGCGCTTCGGCTATCGCTGCGAGAACCCGGAAAACCTGGTCGACCTGTACAAGCGCTCCCGTGGCGAAGGCTTCGGTGCCGAAGTGCAGCGCCGGATCATGGTCGGCGCCTACGCGCTGTCCGCCGGCTACTACGATGCCTACTACCTCAAGGCGCAGAAGATCCGCCGCCTGGTGAAGAACGACTTCATGGCCGCCTTCAACGAGGTCGACATCATCCTCGGCCCGACCACGCCGAACCCGGCCTGGAAGCTCGGCGCCAAGAACAGCGACCCGGTCGCCGAGTACCTGGAAGACGTCTACACCATCACCGCCAACCTCGCCGGCTTGCCGGGCCTGTCCATGCCGGCCGGTTTCGTCGATGGCCTGCCGGTGGGCGTGCAGCTGCTCGCGCCGTATTTCCAGGAAGGCCGCCTGTTGAATGTTGCCCACCAGTATCAATTGAATACTGACTGGCACACCCGCACCCCAACCGGCTTCTGAGGAGAAACACATGCAATGGGAAGTCGTGATCGGGCTGGAGATTCACACCCAGCTCACCACCCGATCGAAAATCTTTTCCGGTAGCTCGACCACATTCGGTTCCGAGCCCAACACCCAGGCCAGCCTGGTGGACCTGGGCATGCCCGGCGTGCTGCCGGTGCTCAACGCCGAAGCGGTGCGCATGGCGGTGATGTTCGGCCTGGCGATTGATGCCGAGATCGGCCAGCACAACGTGTTCGCCCGCAAGAACTACTTTTACCCGGACCTGCCCAAGGGCTACCAGATCAGCCAGATGGAACTGCCGATCGTCGGCAAGGGCCACTTGGACATCGCCCTGGAAGACGGCACGGTCAAGCGCGTCGGCATCACCCGTGCGCACCTGGAAGAAGACGCCGGCAAGAGCCTGCACGAGGAATTCAACGGTGCCACCGGCATCGACCTGAACCGTGCCGGCACCCCGCTGCTGGAAATCGTCTCCGAGCCGGACATGCGCAGCGCCAAGGAAGCCGTGGCCTACGTCAAGGCGATCCATGCGCTGGTGCGCTACCTGGGCATCTGCGACGGCAACATGGCCGAAGGCTCGCTGCGCTGCGACTGCAACGTGTCGATCCGGCCCAAGGGCCAGGTCGAGTTTGGCACCCGCTGCGAGATCAAGAACGTCAACTCGTTCCGCTTCATCGAGAAGGCGATCAACAGCGAGATCCAGCGCCAGATCGAACTGATCGAGGACGGCGGCAAGGTCATCCAGCAGACCCGCCTGTACGACCCGAACAAGGACGAGACCCGTCCGATGCGCAGCAAGGAAGAAGCCAACGACTACCGTTACTTCCCCGATCCGGACCTGCTGCCGGTGGTCATCGAGAACTCGTTCCTCGATGACGTGCGCGCCACCCTGCCGGAACTGCCGCCGCAGAAACGCGAGCGCTTCCAGGCGCAGTTCGGGCTGTCGAGCTATGACGCCAACGTCCTGGCCACCAGCCGCGAACAGGCCGATTACTTCGAGAAAGTCGTGAGCATCGGCGGCGACGCCAAGCTGGCGGCCAACTGGGTGATGGTCGAGTTGGGCAGCCTGTTGAACAAGCAGGGCCTGGAAATCGACGAGTCGCCGGTCTCGGCCGAGCAACTGGGCGGCATGCTGGTGCGGATCAAGGACAACACCATTTCCGGCAAGATCGCCAAGATGGTCTTCGAAGCCATGGCCAATGGCGAAGGTAGCGCCGACGAGATCATCGAGAAGCGCGGCTTGAAGCAGGTCACCGACACCGGTGCGATCAGCGCGGTGCTCGATGAAATGCTCGCTGCCAACGCCGAGCAGGTCGAACAGTACCGTGCGGCAGACGAAGCCAAGCGCGGCAAGATGTTCGGCTTCTTCGTCGGCCAGGCCATGAAAGCCTCCAAGGGCAAGGCCAACCCGCAACAGGTCAACGAATTGCTGAAAAGCAAGCTCGAAGGCTGATGGCCATGGAGCCAGTCCTCAAATCTGGCTCACCCCCCTGTGGGAGCGAGCTTGCTCGCGATAGCGGCATCACAGTCAACCTAGATGTTGATTGTGATGGCCCCATCGCGAGCAAGCTCGCTCCCACATCTGTATTTGGAATCCCTCACATGAAGCGTCTCCTCGGCGCCTGCGCCCTGCTGTCCCTGCTGGCCGGCTGTGCCAGCCAGAGTGGGACGGTCGATCCACACGGCTACGACCAGACCGGCGTCGCCTCCTATTACGGCTCCAGGCATCATGGCAAGCGCACCGCCAGCGGCGAGCGTTTCGACCAGCACGGCCTGACCGCCGCACATCGCCAGTTGCCATTCGGCACTCGGGTGAAAATCACCAACCTTGGCAATGACGAGAGCGTCGTGGTCCGCATCAATGATCGTGGGCCGTATACACGCGGTCGCCTGATCGACGTATCGCGCGCCGCTGCCGAACAATTGGGCATGTTGCGCGCTGGCACCGCGCGGGTACGCGTGCAAGCCCTCGACGATTGATAGACGGAGCCCGGCCATTTCCCTGATCAACGCCCTACCGCTGCTCAGCCTGCTCGAACTGTTCGGCGCGCTGCTGTTGCTGATCGCCGGCGCCGAACTGCTGGTGCGCGCCGCCGTCGGCCTGGCGGCACGCTTGCTGGTGCGACCTTTGATCATCGGCCTGACCGTCGTCGCCTTCGGCAGCAGCGCGCCGCAAATGGCCGTCAGCCTGCAGGCGACCCTGGCGCAGAACGCCGACATCGCCGTGGGCAGTGTGATTGGCAGCAGCATCTTCAATATCCTCGTCACCCTCGGGCTGTCGGCGCTGATCATCCCGCTGCGCGTCTCACGCCAACTGGTGCGCCTCGACATCCCGCTGATGATCGGCGCCAGCCTGCTGGTGTTCGTGCTGGCCTGGAATGAGGAACTGACCCGACTCGACGGCGTCTTGCTGCTGGCGGCCCTGGCGGTGTACCTGGGCTTGTTGCTGCGCCAGTCACGACACTCCGCTCGACCGCACCCGCTGGGTGGCGAGGTGGCCCATACATCCTGGCCCAAGAGTCTGGTGATGATCGTGTCGGGCCTGGCGATGCTGGTGTTCGCCGGGCACCTGTTGCTGGGCGCTGCGGTGGAAGTGGCCACGGACCTGGGTTTGTCGGAGCGCATCATCGGCCTGACCATCGTCGCCGTCAGCACGTCGCTGCCGGAGCTCGCCACTTCGCTGATCGCCGCCCTGCGTGGCCAACGGGACATCGCGGTGGGCAACGTGATCGGCAGCAACCTGTTCAACTTGCTGGGCGTGCTGGGTATAACCGCCCTCGCCGCGCCCTCGCCGCTCTCGGTCTCGCCCAACGCCCTGGATTTCGACCTGCCGGTAATGCTCGGCGTCGCGGTGCTGTGCCTGCCGGTGTTCTATTCCGGCTACCGCGTCACCCGCGCCGAAGGCTTGCTGTTGCTGGGCTTGTACGCGGTCTATGGGCTGCACGTGGTGTCGTTCACCACGGGCATGCCGCTGGCCGGCCAGCTTGAACGCTTGATGTTGTTCTACGTGCTGCCGACCCTGCTCGCGTTTTTGCTGTTCACCTCGGTGCGCGCCTGGCGCCGCCAACACCACAAGAGGGATTTGCCATGACCGACATTCCAAAGACCGGCCTCGACATGCGTCGCCAGGTGATGGGCGACGCCTTCGTCGACCGCGCCCTGGGCAACGCCACCGAATTCACCCAGCCGCTGCAGGACTTCGTCAACGAACACGCCTGGGGCAGCGTCTGGAGCCGCGAAGGCCTGCCGCTGAAGACCCGCAGCCTGATCACCCTCGCCGCCCTTACCGCGCTCAAGTGCCCGCAGGAACTCAAGGGGCACGTGCGCGGCGCGCTGAACAATGGCTGCACGGTGGAAGAGATTCGCGAGGCGCTGCTGCATTGCGCGGTGTATGCGGGCGTGCCGGCGGCGATCGATGCGTTTCGGGCGGCGCAGGAAGTGATCGATAGCTACCAGAAACCTGAGTGAAGGCCCAAGCCTTGCGGTGACAGGCCAGGCCTCTTCGCGAGCAAGCCCGCTCCCACATTGACTGCGTTCTTCCATGGAAATGCGATCGAATGTGGGAGCGGGCTTGCTCGCGAATGGAACGAAAGAGCGCTGCAAACCCGAGGCTAGATCCACCCACCCCACTGCAACACAAAGATCCCCAGGTTAGTGGTAATCGCCGCCATCAGCGTGGTGATGACGATGATCGCCGCCGCCAGCTCATGGTTGCCATCGGCTGCCCGGGCCATGACATAGCTGGCGGCGGCGGTAGGGCTGCCGAAGTACAGGAACAGGATCCCCAGCTCCGCCCCGCGAAAGCCCCACAGCCACGCGCCCAATGTGGTCACCAGCGGCAAGCCGACCATCTTCACCAGGCTGGAGCTCAGGGCCATCTTGCCGCTCTTGCGCAAGGCCGCCAGCGACAGCGTGCCGCCGATGCAGATCAGCGCCAGGGGCAAGGTCATCTGCGACAGATACTTCGCCGAGGTCTCGAACCAGTTCGGCAGGCCGATCTGCCAATAGGCGAACGGCGCGGCGACGATCACGCTGATAATCAGCGGGTTGCTGATCACGCTTTTGCAGATGCTCCACGGATCGGACTTGATCACCGGGCTGTAGACCGCCAGCACGATGGTCGACAAGGTGTTGTAGAACAGGATCACCAGCGCCGCGAGAATCGCCCCCAGGGAAATCCCGTAGTCGCCGTACATGCTCGCGGCCAGTGCGAGGCCGATCACACCGTTGTTGCCGCGAAACGCGCCCTGGGTGTAGATGCCGCGATCTTCCCGCGGGCAACGCCAGATCGCCCAGCCCCAGGCCATCGCAAAGCTCACCAGGGTGGCAATCGAGAAATAGATCAACAGGTCGGGTTGCAACGCCGCGTGCAGGTCGGCGTGCAGAATGCCAAGAAACAACAGCGCCGGCATGGTGACGTTGAACACCAGCGACGAGGCGATATGGATGAAGTTGTCGTTGATCCAGTAGATACGCTTGAGCAATGTCCCCAGGAACAGCATGGCAAACACCGGTGCGGTGATGTTCAGGGTTTCGAGGAAAATTGCCAGCATGCCGGGGGCCTTGAGAAGGGTGTCGTTAGGTGGCTAATGATAGCCACTAACGACGTTGGCGTCTGGTGAAGCGCTTTCGCGAGCAAGCTCGCTCCCACATTTGTACCGGGTCGACCACAAATCCACACTCACCACATATCCCCTGTGGGAGCGAGCTTGCTCGCGAAGGCGCCGGGTCAGCTTGCATCAATGCTGAATGTAACGCCCCCATCGCGAGCAAGCTCGCTCCCACACTGGATCTCCAGCGGTTACGCAATCATCAGGTAATCGGCGCCGGGTTGAACAAGGTGATGTCGTTGAACAGCTTGTGCCGTTCGGCCCAGGTCTGCTTCTTGCCGCTGGCCACGTCCAGGTAGTAATGGAACAGCTCCCAAC
Organism: Pseudomonas sp. HB05; assembly: GCF_016756915.1. Classification (NCBI taxonomy): domain Bacteria; kingdom Pseudomonadati; phylum Pseudomonadota; class Gammaproteobacteria; order Pseudomonadales; family Pseudomonadaceae; genus Pseudomonas; species Pseudomonas sp. HB05. The sequence goes on along the minus strand of NZ_JAESPG010000003.1, from coordinate 41,934 downwards.
CCAACTCTTCGATGGTCGCGCGCCCGGTGGCGATCCGGCCGGCGTCGATGTCGATCAGGTCCGGCCAGCGCTGGGCCAGTTCGGTGCGGGTCGAGACCTTCACCACCGGTGCCATGGCCAAGCCGTACGGCGTGCCCCGGCCGGTGGTGAACACGTGCAGGTTCATCCCCGCCGCCAGTTGCAGCGTGCCGCAGACAAAATCACTGGCCGGCGTGGCACAGAAGATCAGGCCCTTTTGCTTGAAGCGCTCGCCCGGGCCAAGCACGCCGTTGATTGCGCTGCTGCCGGACTTGACGATCGAGCCCAAAGACTTCTCGACGATGTTCGACAACCCACCCTTCTTGTTGCCCGGCGTGGTGTTGGCGCTGCGATCGGCCTCGCCTTTGGCCAGGTAACGGTCGTACCAGTCCATTTCGCGCACCAGCTCCTGGGCGACTTCCTGGGTTTGCGCCCGGGAGGTCAGCAGGTAGATCGCATCGCGCACTTCGGTGACTTCGGAAAACATCACCGTCGCGCCGGCCCGCAACAGCAAGTCCGAGGCGTAGCCCAGGGCCGGGTTGGCGGTGATGCCGGAAAACGCATCGCTGCCGCCGCACTGCATGCCCAGGATCAGCTCCGAGGCCGGCACGGTTTCGCGACGGCGCTGATCGAGTTTCTTCAGGCGCGTCTCGGCCAGTTCCATGATCTGCTCGATCATTTCCGTGAAGCCGTGACTGGAATCCTGCAAGCGATACAACCACGGCTCGCTGAGGTCCACCGAGCTATCGCCTTCGTGCATCACCTGCCCGGCCTGCAATTTCTCGCAGCCCAGGCTGATCACCAGCGCCTCGCCTCCCAGGTTCGGGTTGCGCGCCAGGTTGCGCACGGTACGGATCGGGATGTAGGCGTCGGTAGCAGTGATCGCCACCCCGCAGCCATAGCTGTGGGTCAGCGCGACCACGTCATCGACGTTCGGGTACTTGGGCAGCAGCTCGTCCTTGATGCGCTTGACCGCATGGTCGAGCACGCCGGTGACGCACTGCACCGTGGTGGTAATACCCAGGATGTTGCGCGTGCCGACGGTGCCGTCGGCGTTGCGATAACCTTCGAAGGTGTAGCCCTCCAGCGGCGCATCCGCCGCTGGCACGTCGGTGGACAGCGGCAAGCTGTCCAGCGGCGGCGCGGTGGGCATGCGCAACTGGTCTTCCTTGACCCAACTGCCGCGAGGAATCGGCTGCAGCGCGTAGCCAATGACCTGGCCGTAGCGAATCACCTCGCCGCCCTCGGGAATGTCCACGAGGGTGACTTTGTGGCTCTGCGGGACGAAGTCCACGGTGACCAGGCCGTCCGGGAACTCGGTCCCGGCCGGTACGCCCTGGTCATTGACGACGATCACCACGTTGTCCCGCTCATGCAGGCGGATGTAACGGGGCGAATCGGCATGTTCAATCAGTTGCATTGATGCCGCTCCTTCAGGACTTGGCTTCAGACAGGCTGGCGATGTCGGCATCCTTGGCCGTTGGTTCCTTGAGCACCACACGTTTGATCGGCCCCACGATGACCAGGTAGCTGAACACCGCCATCAGCGCGTTGCAGCCCACGAACACCAGCGCCCATTTGAACGAACCGGTGGAGCTGATGATGTAGCCGATGACGATTGGCGTGGTGATCGATGCCAGGTTGCCGAAGGTGTTGAACAGGCCACCGCTCAAACCGGCGATCTGTTTTGGCGACGTGTCGGAGACCACGGCCCAGCCCAGTGCGCCGACGCCTTTACCGAAGAAGGCCAGGGCCATGAAGCCCACCACCATCCATTCGACGTCGACGTAGTTGCACGCCACGATGCTGCTGGACACCAGCAGGCCGGCGATGATCGGCGTCTTGCGAGCGAAGGTCAGCGAGTGGCCCTTGCGCAGCAGGTAGTCGGAAATCACCCCGCCCAGCACGCCGCCGATGAAACCGCAGATCGCCGGCAAGGACGCGATGAAACCGGCCTTGAGGATGGTCATGCCGCGTTCCTGCACCAGGTACACCGGGAACCAGGTCAGGAAGAAGTACGTGATGCCGTTGATGCAGTACTGGCCCAGGTACACGCCGAGCATCATGCGGTTGGTCAGCAGTTGACGGATGTAATCCCACTTCGGACCGTCGGCTTTCTTTTCCTTGCCCTTGTCCTGGTCCATATCGACCATCGCGCCGTTGGCGGCGATGTGATTGAACTCGGCCTCGTTGATCATCGGGTGCTGACGCGGACCGTAGATCACTTTCAACCAGATCAGCGAGAACACGATGCCGATCACGCCCATCACGATGAACACGTGCTGCCAGCCGAAGCGGTAGACGATCCAGCCCATCAGCGGTGCGAACAACACGGTGGCGAAATACTGCGCCGAGTTGAAGATCGCCGAGGCGGTGCCGCGCTCCGCGGTCGGAAACCAGGCGGCGACGATCCGTGCGTTGCCCGGGAAGGACGGCGCTTCGGCCAGCCCGACCAGAAAGCGCAGCATGAACAGCGCAACCACGGCCGTGGACATGCCGAACTCACCGACATAGCCCTGCAGCACGGTGAACAGCGACCAGGTGAAAATGCTCAAGGCATAGATTTTTTTCGACCCGAAACGATCGAGCAGCCAGCCGCCGGGAATCTGCCCGGCCACGTAGGCCCAGCCGAAGGCGGAGAAGATATAACCGAGGGTGACGGCATCGATGCCGAGGTCTTTTTGCAGGCTGGAGCCTGCGATGGCAATGGTGGCTCGGTCGGCATAGTTGATCGTTGTCACCAGGAACAGCATGAGCAGGATCAAATAGCGGACGTGAGTCGGCTTGGTCGCTTGCATGTAGAGGTACTCCCACTATTTATTTTTATGCGGGTCAGCAGATTGTACGGCCGGGCTGGAAATCCAACCCGGCCGGTGTTGCGTTTACGAGCCGATGTAAGCGGTCTTCACCACGGTGTAGAACTCTTGCGCGTAGCGACCTTGCTCACGCGAACCATAGGACGAACCTTTGCGCCCACCGAACGGCACGTGGTAATCCACGCCGGCGGTCGGCAGGTTGACCATCACCATGCCCGCCTGGGAATGGCGCTTGAAGTGGTTGGCATACTTCAGCGAGGTGGTGGCGATACCGGCCGACAGACCGAACTCGGTGTCGTTGGCCATCGCCAGCGCCGCCTCGTAGTCAGCCACGCGCACGACGTTGGCCACCGGGCCGAAGATCTCTTCGCGGCTGATGCGCATCGAGGCTTCGCTGTCGGCGAACAGCGTCGGCGCCAGGAAGTAACCTTCGGTATCGCAAGTCACCACGCCACCACCGCTGACCAACCGCGCACCTTCGCTCTGGCCGATGTCGATGTACTTCAAGTCCTGGTTGAGCTGGGCTTCGGAAACGACCGGGCCAATGTCAGTACCGGCCTTCAACGCATGGCCGACCTTGATCGACTGCATGCGCTCGGCCATGGCCGCGACGAACTTGTCGTGGATGCCGGCGGTGACGATCAGGCGACTGGAAGCCGTGCAACGCTGGCCGGTGGAGTAGAACGCGCTCTGCACCGCCAGTTCGACGGCCTGCTTGAGGTCGGCGTCGTCGAGGATGATCTGCGGGTTCTTGCCGCCCATCTCCAATTGGACCTTGGCCTGGCGCGACACGCAGTTGACCGCGATCTGCCGGCCCACGCCCACGGAACCGGTGAAACTGATGCCGTCGACTTTAGGGCTGTTGACCAGGACTTCACCGACCACGCGGCCGCTGCCCATCACCAGGTTGAACGCACCGGCTGGGAAACCGGCGCGGGAAATGATCTCGGCCAGCGCCCAGGCGCAGCCCGGTACCAGCTCGGCCGGCTTGATCACCACGCAGTTGCCGTACGCCAGGGCCGGAGCTATTTTCCAGGCTGGGATGGCGATCGGGAAGTTCCACGGGGTGATCAGGCCGACCACGCCGAGGGCTTCACGGGTCACTTCGACGTTGACGCCCGGGCGCACCGACGGTACGTAATCGCCCGACAGGCGCAGGCATTCACCGGCGAAGAATTTGAAAATGTTGCCGGCGCGGGTCACTTCGCCGATGGCTTCGGGCAGGGTCTTGCCCTCCTCCCGGGCCAGCAGTTGGCCGAGTTCTTCGCGGCGGGCGAGGATCTCGGTGCCGACTTTGTCCAGCGCATCGTGACGCGCCTGGATGCCCGAGGTCGACCAGGCCGGGAACGCGGCGCGGGCGGCTTCGATGGCGGCGTTGACTTGCGCTGCGTCAGCCTTGGCGTATTCACCGATGACATCGGACAAGTCAGACGGGTTGATGTTGGTGCAATAGTCGGCACCGGCCACCCACTGACCGTTGATGTAGTTATCGAAACGCTTTGCATCTGCCACGGAGCTTCTCCTCTCACAAAAGCTGTCTAGGAACGCAGGGCGTCCCTGGCTGCGTCCCCACGCGTGCGCGGGAACGATCGAGCCTTACGCAAAAAGCCGCTGATTGCTCAGCGGCCTTGTCGGGTCTGTTACTGCTTGCCTTGCTTGTCGATCAGCGCGGCCAGGGCTTCGTATTCTTCTGGCAGCAGATCGGTCAACGGCGTGCGCACAGGACCTGCGTCATAGCCAACGATCTTCGCGCCAGCCTTGACGATGCTCACTGCGTAACCGGCCTTGCGGTTGCGGATGTCCAGGTATGGCAGGAAGAAGTCGTCGATGATCTTGCCAACGGTCTCGTGATCGTCGCGGGCAATGGCGTGGTAGAAGTCCATCGCGGTTTTCGGGATGAAGTTGAACACCGCCGAGGAGTAGACCGGCACGCCCAGGGCCTTGTAGGCCGCGGCGTAGACTTCAGCGGTCGGCAAGCCGCCCAGGTAGCTGAAACGATCGCCGAGGCGACGACGGATCGACACCATCAGTTCGATATCGCCCAGGCCGTCCTTGTAGCCGATCAGGTTCGGGCAGCGCTCGGCCAGTTGCTCCAACTGAGTGGCGTTCAGGCGGCAGACGTTGCGGTTGTACACCACCACGCCGATCTTCACCGATTTGCACACGGCTTCAACGTGGGCGGCAACGCCGTCCTGGCTGGCTTCGGTCAGGTAGTGCGGCAGCAGCAACAGGCCCTTGGCGCCCAAGCGCTCGGCTTCCTGAGCGTATTCGATGGCCTGGCGGGTCGCACCACCGACACCGGCGAGGATTGGCACGCTGGTGGCGCAGGTATCGACGGCAGTCTTGATGACTTGCGAATACTCGCTGGCGGCCAGGGAGAAGAATTCACCGGTGCCGCCCGCTGCGAACAATGCAGAGGCGCCATACGGGGCCAGCCACTCGAGACGCTTGATGTAGCTGTCGCGATTGAAATCGCCATTGGCAGTGAAATCGGTGACCGGGAACGACAGCAGGCCAGACGAGAGGATGGACTTCAGTTCTTGTGGATTCATTATTCGAACACCCTGGACGCAAATGTTGTGTTGTAGGAAACGGTTCAGCTTCATGTGAAGTTGTAGGTCATCGTACAACTTAAAATGTGAACGTCAACTGCATTTCGTCTTTTGTTGGGGAGGCGGGCCAGGGTTGTTGGCGTGAAGCCTTCTAAATCGGGACTTAGGACGAGATTGGAAGACGAATGGAAATTGCCGCCGGGGCTCCAGGACGGCTCGTCGACCCTGTTAACTCTGCCAATAGGCACCGTTGCAGCGTGGGGACACAGCCCCAGGCACGGCGGTGCTGCGCACGGCTGTAGTTCCTTCACAATCTTTATTGAGTCGCCTTACGCTGCGATCAGCGCGGCCTCACAGGGAGGGACATTCTGTGGCGAGGGGATTTATCCCCGCTGGGTTGCGCAGCAACCCCCTAAGGCGGTAACTCAATCCGATCCCACACACAAAGGCGTCTGTGTGGGGCTGCTTCGCAGCCCAACGGGGATAAATCCCCTCGCCACAGAAGCAATGACTCGCCTCATTTCAACCGAAAGACGCTAGCCCTGCGCCTGCGCCTCTTCATGGGCCTGGCGCAACCGCTCGCGGCTGTTGGTCAGGTGCAGACGCATGGCCGCACGGGCGGCGTCGGAATCCTGGCGAGCAATGGCCTCGTAGATTTCCTCGTGCTCGCGGCTCAGGCGGTCCATGTAGTGCTGGTGGTCGTCATGGGCCAGGCGCGCCGAGTTCAGCCGGGTACGCGGGATGATGCTGGTGCCCAGGTGGGTCATGATGTCGGTGAAGTAGCGGTTGCCGGTGGACAGGGCGATTTCCAGGTGGAAGGCGAAGTCCGAGGCCACCGCGTCGCTGGCGTGGGCCGCGCTTTCGTTCAAGGCATCAAGGGCCGCCCGCATCGCCGCCAGTTGCTCATCGCTGCGGCGCTGCGCCGCCAGCCCGGCGGATTCGACCTCCAGGCTGATGCGCAATTCCAAGATCGCCAGTACATCACGCAAGGTGACCACCGTGGCCGGGTCGATGCGAAAGCCGCTCGGGCTGGGCGTGTCCAGCACGAAAGTGCCGATGCCGTGACGGGTTTCCACCTGGCCGGCCGCCTGCAACCGGGAAATTGCCTCGCGCACCACCGTGCGGCTGACGCCATGGGCTTCCATGATCGCCGACTCGGTGGGCAATTTATCGCCACGCTTGAGCAGGCCGTCGCGAATCTGCTCGGTCAGGACCGTCACCAGCTCCTGCGCCAGGCTGCGGCGCTTGCGGGGAAGGCGTGGGACGTTGATCGGGTTTTCCATGGTGTGTCTCTATATTTGGCAAGCGGCTAAGTGTGCATCATAGCGCAACGTGGTTGTACGATCACCGTGCTCACCGGTGGGCCTTGTCAAAGGTTACCGCCATGCATCGTTGTGGCGAGGGGATTTATCCCCGCTGGGCTGCGTAGCAGCCCCCTTGATCTATTGGCAGACTCAATATCGAGGACCGTTGATTTGAAAGGGGCGCTTCGCGCCCAGCGGGGATAAATCCCCTCGCCACAACAGCGTTCGACAATGACAATCAGGCGGTCACCGCCTGCTCCACCAGTTGGCCATTTTCGATACGCACGTGTCGCGGATGGAAACGTTTCAAACTGCTTCGATGGCCGACGCTGACAATGCTCAGGCCCGGCAACTGGTCGATCAAGGCCTGGTACAGCGTCGCCTCGTCCTCTTCATCCATGGCCGACGTGGCTTCGTCCATGTACAACCATAACGGCGCGTAAAGCAATGCGCGGGCAAAGGCCAGGCGTTGCTGCTCGCCGGGCGAGAGCATGCGCTGCCAATGATTGCTTTCGTCCAACCGCGAAACCAAGTGCGGCAGGCGACAGGTTTCCAGGACCTGTGCATAACGCTCGTTGGGGTAGACGTCGCCGGCTTGTGGATAACTCAGCACTTCGCGCAGGCTGCCGATCGGCAAATAGGGCTTTTGCGGCAGGAACAGATAACGGGCCGACGGCAACAGAATGCTGCCATGCCCGGTGGGCCACAAATGCCCCATCGCCCGCAACAACGTGGACTTGCCGCTGCCGGAACGACCGCTGAGCATAACCCGCTCGCCCGGCTCGACATTCAGTTCGGCGTGGGTCAGCAAATGGCGACCATCGCTCAGGTCCAGCCCGAGGTTGCGTACGTTCAGCTCATTACCCTGGTTCTGCACATCGATGGCCGGCACGCGGTCTTCGTTGTCACTCATTGCCTGACGGAAACTCAACAAGCGATCACAGGTGGCCCGCCACGCGGCAAGGTCGGCGTAAGCGGTGATGAACCAACTGAAATTCTCCTGCACGTTACCGAACGCCGAGTTGATCTGCATGAGCTCGCCCAGCTGGATCTTGCCGGCGAAATAACGCGGGGCGGCGACGATGAACGGGAAGATGATCGCGATCTGGCCATAACCGGAGGTGAAGAACGTCAGGCGCTTGGACACCCGCATGATGTCCCAGAAGTTGTGCCAGACCAGGCCGAAGCGCCCGCTCAAGCGACGATTCTCGTTGGGCTCGCCCCCATACAACGCAATGCTCTCGGCATTCTCGCGCACCCGCACCATGGAGAAACGCAGGTCGGCTTCGAAGCGTTGCTGGTTGTTGTTCAGGCCGATCAGGCGACGGCCGATCAGGTGCGTCAGCCAACTGCCGACCGCCGCGTATACCAGCGCGCACCAGAACATATAGCCAGGAATGGTGTAGCCGAACACTTCGATACTGCCGGAAACGCCCCACAAGATGACCGAGAACGACACCAGGCTGACCACGGTACGCAGCAACCCCAAGCCCAGGCTCAGGGTGTTGGTGGTAAAACTGTTGAGGTCCTCGGAAATCCGCTGGTCCGGGTTATCGGTGTAGCCGCCCTGCTCCAGCCGATAGTAATTCTTGTCAGCGAGCCAACGGGCGAAGTGCTGCTCGGTGAGCCAGGCCCGCCAGCGGATGGTAAGCATCTGCGTGAGGTACAAACGGTACACCGCGCCGAGGATCGCCACCGCCGCGATGCCGCAGAAATACAGGATCAACCGCCAGAAAGCCGCGGTGTCCTTCTCTTGAAGGGCGTTGTAGAAATCCCTGTACCAACTGTTGATCCACACCGAAATCGCCACGCTGAACAGCGACAGCGCGATCACGGCGATCAACAGCGTCCAGGCCTTGCCCTTCTCCTCACTGCGCCAGTATGGCGTGGTCATTTGCCAGACACGGCGGAAAAACTGGCCGCGCACCGCGTCATTGACCGCGGAATATTCAGCGTTCTGATTCATGGTTAAGGCTCTATAAAGAAAAGAACAGACTCGGGCCGATCATATAGAGCAACGGCCCGATGTGTCGCGGGGGTGGACAACATCTGTTCAGCGCAGGTTCAGCGACGTACCGGACGCTTTTGCAATTTGCGCTGCAAGGTCCGCCGGTGCATGCCCAAGGCGCGGGCCGTGGCGGAGATGTTGCCTTCGTGCTCGGTCAGCACGCGCTGGATGTGCTCCCATTGCAGGCGATCCACCGACATGGGGTTTTCCGGCACCAAGGTGTCGAGGTCGGCGTGTTCGGACAGCAGCGCCGCCAGCACGTCATCGGCATCCGCCGGTTTGCACAGGTAATTGCAGGCACCGCGCTTGATGGCTTCGACCGCGGTGGCGATGCTCGAATAACCGGTGAGGATCACCACGCGCATTTCCGGGTCCAGCTCCAGCAGCTTGGGCAGCAGCACAAGGCCCGAATCGCCGTCCATCTTCAGGTCGAGGGCGGCGTAGTCCGGCAGGTCGGCCTGGGCGATGGTCAGGCCCTCTTCGGCGGAGCCGGCGGTGCTGACCCGAAAGCCGCGGCGGGACATGGCGCGGGCCATGACGCGGGTGAAGGTGGCGTCGTCATCCACCAGCAGCAGGTGCGGCAGTTCTTCGCCGTCGACTTGGATCTCGTCACTCATATTCGTCTCCTCGGTCGGCATGGGGCAGGCGCAGCTCGGTGAGCGTGCCGCCTTCCTCATGGGGGTAGAGTTTCACCGAGCCGCCGGCGCGTGTCACGCTGGCCTTGCTCAAAAACAGGCCCAGGCCGAAACCTTTGCCCTTGGTGGTGAAAAACGGTTTGCCAATCTGCTCGGCAATCGCCAGCGGCACACCGGCGCCGTGGTCGCGGATGCAGATCGTCAGTTCATAGGCATCCCAGTCCAATACCACTTCCAAGCCTTCGGGGCAGGCGTCGGCGGCATTGTTCAGCAGATTCAGCAGCGCTTGGGTCAAGTCCGGCGGCGGCGCCATGCGCGGCACCGTGCCCTTGCCCAGGCACTGGAAGCGGTAACTGGCTTCGGGGCGCATCAGGTGCCAGCGGTTCAGGGCATCGTCGAGCCAGAACGTGACCGCCTGCATGTCGATGTCCAACCGGCGATTGGCCTCGGCGGCGCGTACCAGGTATTGCAGGGTCTCCTTGCAGAGCTTGACCTGGTCCTGCAGCACGCTGAGGTCTTCCTGCAACGCCGGGTCTTTGTGATCCTGGCGCATTTCCTTGAGCAGCACGCTCATGGTCGCCAGCGGTGTGCCCAACTCGTGGGCGGCGCCGGCAGCCTGGGTCGCCACGGCCAGCAGTTGCTCGTCCCGCAGGCCTTCTTCGCGGCGAATGGCGCGCAACTCTTCCTGGCGGCGCAGCTCCTCGGCCATGCGCGCGGCGAAGAAGGTGATGACCGCCGCGGCCAGGGCGAAGCTCAACCACATGCCGTAGATCTGCAGGTTTTCCCGGGCGATGGGGAAGGTTTCCAGCGGATAGAACCGCGCCAGCAACAAGGTGTACAGCGCCAGGGCGATGCCAGACAGGATCAGCGAAAACCGCCACGGCAACGTCACGGCGGCGATGGTCAGCGGCACCAGGTAATAAGAGACGAAGGGGTTGGTGGAGCCACCGGAGAAATACAGCAGCGCGCTGTGGATAAACAGGTCGCAGGCCAGTTGCACGGCGTATTCAAGTTCGGTCACTGGCCATGAGGTGCGCAGGCGAATCGCCGTCAACGCGCAGAGTACGCTGGAGAAAACCAGGGTAATCGCCAATTGCAGCCAGGGCAGCGGCAGCAGGTCGAACCAATAGGCAAGCCCCACGGAGCCGGCCTGGGCCGCGAGGACCAGAATGCGGATAAACGTCAGGCGCCAGAGGTTCTGGCGAGAAGCGGAAGTCATTTGCAAAGGGGCGAGCATGAGCTCTCCTGATGAGCGCTCCAGGCGGATCGCACGGAGTATAACCAACGCACGGCGGGCAGAGGCAGATATGCGGCAAAGCGCCACAGCCCCGAAATGGCACACCAACCATTGTGGCGAGGGGATTTATCCCCGCTGGGGCGCGAAGCGGCCCCCAAAAAGGTCAGGCACCACGCCGAGCTGGGGCATGGCAATTCTGGGACTGCTACGCAGTCCAGCGGGGATAAATCCCCTCGCCACAGAAAGCCCTTCACCGAGCTGATCTGTATAGAAGTTGTAACTGTGCGAACCGCACCATAAACGCTAGAGTCTTATCGTTCACGCAGGCCCGGAACCTACACCCCTGCGCATCATCCCAAGGAGCTTTCATGCACACGTTCAGTCGCCCCGCCGCCCTGCTCGCCCTCAGCCTCGGCACCGTCGCCAGCCTGCCGGCCCTGGCCGCCGACGAGCTTCATTACAACCAGATCTCCCTGCGCGCCGAAGCCAGCCAGGAAGTGGCCCGCGACCTGATGATCGTCACCCTCTACACCGAGGAACAGAACACCGACCCGGCCAAGCTCGCCGCCGCCGTCAGCACCACCCTGAATAAAGCCATAGGCCAGGCCAAACAGGTCAAGGGCATCAACCTGAGCCAGGGCAGCCGCAACAGCTACCCGATCTACGACAACAAAGGCGGGAAAATCACCGGCTGGCGCGAACGCGCCGAACTGCGCCTGGAAAGCGCCGACTTCGCCGCCCTGTCCAAACTCACCGGCGAATTGCTCAGCGACATGAAAATGGGCGGCATGGACTTCGCCATCGCCACCGCCACTCGCCAGACCAGCGAAGACGCCCTGCTCAAGGACGCCGTCAACGCCTTCAAGGCGCGCGCCCAACTCGCCACCGAAGCCCTCGGCGGCAAGGGCTACAAGATCGTCAACCTGAACTTCAACACCAACGGTTATCCACAACCGTACATGCGCCCGCAAATGATGATGAAAGCGGCTTCTATGGATGCGGAGTCGGTCACGCCTGAGGTAGAAGCGGGCACCAGCAAAGTGACAATGACCGCGGATGGGGTGGTTGAGGTGTTGATGCAGTAACCATCCAAGGCAGCGGGTCAATCGCACTGATTGCAATTGATCCGCCTGTTAGGGGAGGCCCCTTTAGCCTGGCGACACGGTCCATACATCTTATTTCAGCAAGGCAACGGCCGCTTTAGCGAGCTGGATGAACAACTCATCATCCTGCGCATCAAAATCGCCATCCCCGTCGGCATCTCCTTTTACGTCCACCTTGTCGTAGCGGCCGTTCTTCAGAGAGGAGGACACAGAGGTGGAAAAATCCAGCTCTTTCCCGCTGTAGAACTCGAACAGGACCTCTGGGCTACTATCACGATCCAGGTCTTCGATAGATATGCGAATTTCTTTAGCGGCCATGATTACACCTCTTCCAATGAATAAAGTAATAACGGCATCGCTACAGAAGAGGAGCGCGCCTGGATCCAACCTACCTCCAGGCGCACAGCGTCGCTACTGTCAGATCTGTCAGGTGTATGCCTGTACAGCGGCTCTCAAGGTGCTGGGCTCGCCGGCGCTTCAAGCTGATCCAACGCCTTGTCCACCAGCAACTGGCACAACTCCACCAACTGATGAATTCCCAACGCCACACTGCGCCGCGTGCCCTCCACTTCAAACGCCAGGTCCTCGGCCATGGTCTTGATCGAGGCTAGGGTTTCGGAAGTGCTGGTCAACAGCGTATCGGTGTCGGCCTTGGCGGTAACGGAGAACAGGCTATCGATGCGTGGATCGGTACTGGGCTTTGAAGGCTTCGGATTGAGGTAATGATCGAGGGCCCGATCGGCGGCGGCTCGGTCTTTTAGCAGGTCTTCGATGGCGTCGAATTCTGCTAGGGGGTTTGTTCTGTTGAAGGGGGGATCGGGGACTGACTTATCCATATTCAATGCTCCTGCTTAAAAAGTTGGAGCCATCCCTGTGTCGTTTCCACGCGACAATAGGTGGCAGCGGTACGCGGGGTGGAAATACCGGTAAGCAGGACCCGGCCAGACCGAAGTCTGCCCACGCACAGCCGCCAGGACGCAGTTTGCAGACGAAACGAGACGTCGGCAACACGATGTTCAGCCATGCCCTACTAATTCAGGTTTCCACACCCGATCGCTGCTTTGGCAGCGACGTTCAAAGGTTAGAGCCCCCACTTCCGACCGGCAACCCTAAAAAGCTGTGGGATGTTTCGTTTCAGGACCGATGATCCTTCCGACAAAAATGAATGACTCATCACACCTCCTGGCGCAGCAACCCCGTGGCGAGGGAGCTTGCTCCCGCTGGGCTGCGCAGCAGCCCCAAACCTGACACCTCGGTACGTCAGATGAATGCAGTCGCTGCTGTTGGGGCCGCTTCGCGCCCCAGCGGGAGCAAGCTCCCTCGCCACGGGTTTGGTGGTCGGCGGGACATAGACATATTGCTTCGACCTCTGCTGGGGTCTTCTCAGAACGGAGTCGCACAATAGTTTTGACATCTCCAAAAACAGCACGAGAGAACTGTCCACGTTTTATGGAATGTGGACAGCGAAAGATTCGGCCGCCTTGAAAAGTCAAAATATTTTTCTTAGGCATGAAATGACCAGCCTTCATACCTGGGCTTTCAGGCCACCTTCGCGAACAAACCCACACACAACTGATCGGGTACATTCGTGAGAGATAGGCCGGCTACTAAGCCGCCTTCGCGAGCAGGCTCGCTCCCACAATGGATTGGGATATGACCGGGAGAGCCAGGTCGGCTACCAGGCCGCCTCGCGAGCAAGCTTTGCTCCCACAGATTTGAAGGGTGCACGACCGCAAGAGCCAGGTCGGCTATAAGGCCGCCTCGGCCCGGCTTTTGATCTGAGGGCCCCGTTAACCACGATGGCCGAACGCAGGCATTGTGGAGTGGGCATCCCGGCATGGATGCCGGGATAGCCGCGCAGGGCCATGGATGGCCCATCGCGGCGGGCCCACGGAGCAATGCCGGAGTGAGGGCACACCGAGCTAAGCGAGGTGCCGAGTGGTGGGGCAAAGCGCTTTTGGTTACTTTTGGCTGGTCCAGCTCCCGGCTCTTCCAAAAGTGACCCGCCGTAAGGGCGGAACCCTAAGTAGCCGTTACCGCAGCAATGGATATGTACCCGACTGGAAGGCCGCCATCGCGAGCAAGCTCGCTCCCACAGTTTGATCGGAGTACAGCAGGAAGAACCAGGCCGGCTATCAGGCCGCCTCGTCCAAGAGGCTATGCCCAAACCCAACAGTCCCCCTCACTTTTCGATATTTCCAACACCCCCTCCCGCAACGCTACTCTTCTGAAAACCTCACCGCCCCCAAGGGATTTCATGGACAGAACCACCTTCAAGCCCCTCCTGCTGGCCCTAAGCTTGATCAGCAGCGCCCCAATGGCCCAGGCCGCCACCACCCTGGTCTACTGCTCCGAAGCCAGCCCCGCCGGCTTCGACCCCAGCCAATACACCAGCGGTACCGACTTCGACGCCTCGGCCGAAACCGTCTTCAACCGCCTCACCCAATTCAAGCGCGGCGGCACCGAGGTCGAACCCGGATTGGCGACGAGCTGGGACGTATCGCCCGATGGCCTGGCCTACACCTTCCACCTGCGCGACGGCGTGAAATTTCACACCACCGACTACTTCACCCCCACCCGCAACTTCAACGCCGACGACGTGCTGTTCACCTTCCAACGCCTGCTCGACCCACAACACCCGTTTCGCCAGGCCTACCCCACCGAATCGCCGTACTTCACCGACATGGGCCTGAACACCACGATCAAAAACGTCGAGAAAGTCGACGAGCACACCGTCCGCTTCAGCCTGAACAACGTCGATGCGGCTTTCGTACAGAACCTGGCGATGAGTTTTGCCTCGGTGCAGTCCGCCGAATACGCCGCGCAATTATTGAAGGAAGGCAAGGCCGGCGACCTGAACCAGAAACCCGTCGGCACCGGGCCGTTCGTGTTCAAGCGTTACCAGAAGGATTCGCAGATCCGCTACACCGCCAACACCGCGTACTGGAAGCCCGAGGACGTGAAGCTCGACAACCTGATTTTTTCCATCACCCCGGACGCCGCCGTGCGCCTGCAAAAGCTCAAGCGCGGCGAGTGCCAGGTCAGCGGTTATCCGCGCCCGGCCGACATCGAGGTGATGGAGCAAGACCCGAACCTGCGGGTGCTCAAGCAGCCCGGTTTCAATCTCGGTTTCCTGGCCTACAACGTGACGCACCCGCCGCTGGACCAGCTCAAGGTCCGCCAGGCGCTGGACATGGCCATCGATAAACCGGCGATCATCAAGGCCGTTTACCAAGGCGCCGGGCAGCTGGCGCAGAACGCCTTGCCGCCGGCCCAGTGGTCGTTCGACCCGGCGATCCAGGACGCGCCCCATGACGTGACCAAGGCCAAGGCGCTCCTTAAGGAAGCCGGGGTTGCGCCCGGTACAACCATTGATTTGTGGGCGATGACGGTGCAGCGCGCCTCCAACCCCAACGCGCGGATGTCGGCGCAAATGATCCAGCAGGATTGGGCCAGGATTGGCATCAAGGCCAACATCGTCAGCTACGAATGGGGCGAGTACATCAAGCGCGCCAAGAACGGCGAACACGACGCGATGATCTACGGCTGGACCGGCGACAACGGCGACCCGGACAACTGGCTCGGCGTGCTTTATAGCTGCGCGGCGGTCAAGGGCAGCAACTACGCCAAGTGGTGCGACCCGGCCTACGACCGGTTGGTCCAGCAAGCCAAAGTCGCGACCGACCGGCAAAAACGGATCGAGCTGTACCAGCAGGCGCAGAAAATCCTCAAGCAGCAGGTGCCCATCACGCCCATTGCCAACTCAACGGTGTTCCAGCCGATACGCAAGGAAGTGGTGGATTTCAAACTCAGCCCATTTGGCCTCACACCCTTCTACGGCGTGGGTTTGAACAAGTAAAACCCGCCCCATGGCGGTGCGTCGCGGCCTCGCGCCGCACCGCCAAGGAGCGCGTTTCGCCCCAAAAAAGCCTGCGCAAACGGTCAAATGCGTCAGAAG
This sequence comes from Pseudomonas sp. HB05, assembly GCF_016756915.1. NCBI lineage: Bacteria > Pseudomonadati > Pseudomonadota > Gammaproteobacteria > Pseudomonadales > Pseudomonadaceae > Pseudomonas > Pseudomonas sp. HB05. The sequence goes on along the minus strand of NZ_JAESPG010000003.1, from coordinate 26,303 downwards.
TTACAAAGATGCGACATTAAGGTACGTTCGTGCCACTGTTTCAGACTTGTAACCGCTCTGGATCTTGCATTGGGTATGGGGCCTGCATAAGTATCCGCAGGACGACTCACGAGGTCGCCCTCAAATCCAAAAATGACAACAAATCATGAGGCCAACATGCTTAAACACGCGGTCATTCCGTTTTTAGTCGGCGCAGGCTTGTTAGCCAGCGCTCCTTTCGCTTCCGCCGCGACTAACCTGGTGTTCTGCTCCGAAGGCAGCCCGGCCGGTTTCGACCCTGGTCAGTACACCACCGGAACCGACTTCGACGCCTCTGCAGAAACCATGTTCAACCGCCTGACCCAGTTTGAGCGCGGCGGCACCGCCGTGATTCCTGGCCTGGCCACCAAGTGGGACATTTCCGAAGACGGCCTCACCTACACTTTCCACCTGCGTGAAGGCGTCAAGTTCCACACTACCTCGTACTTCAAGCCGACCCGTGAATTCAATGCCGACGACGTGCTGTTCACGTTCAACCGCATGATCAACAAGGACGACCCTTTCCGTAAGGCGTACCCGACCGAATTCCCGTACTTCACCGACATGGGGATGGACACCAACATCACCAAGATCGATAAAGTCGACGACCACACCGTCAAGTTCACCCTCAAGGATGTAGACGCCGCGTTCATCCAGAATATGGCGATGAGCTTCGCCTCGATCCAGTCCGCCGAATACGGCGCCCAACTGCTCAAGGAAGGCAAGGCCCCGGACATCAACCAGAAGCCGGTCGGCACTGGCCCGTTCGTGTTCAAGAGCTACCAGAAAGACTCCAACATCCGCTACACCGGGAACAAGGACTACTGGAAGCCTGACGACGTGAAGATCGACAACCTGATCTTCGCCATCACCACCGACCCGTCGGTGCGCATGCAGAAGCTCAAGAAAAACGAATGCCAGATCACCCTCTTCCCACGCCCGGCCGACCTCAAGGCCCTGAAGGAAGACAAAGCGTTGAAGATGCCTGACCAGGCGGGTTTCAACCTGGGCTATATCGCCTACAACGTGATGGACAAGATCAAGGGCAGCAACGAGCCGAACGTGCTGGCCAACCTGAAGGTCCGCCAGGCGCTGGACATGGCGGTCAACAAGCCACAGATCATCGACTCGGTGTACCAGGGCGCCGGCCAACTGGCGGTCAACGCCATGCCGCCGACCCAGTGGTCCTACGACACCACCATCAAGGACGCCAAGTACGATCCTGAGAAAGCCAAGGAGCTGCTCAAGGAAGCCGGCGTCAAGGAAGGCACCAACATCACCCTGTGGGCGATGCCGGTGCAGCGTCCGTACAACCCGAACGCCAAGTTGATGGCCGAGATGCTGCAGTCCGATTGGAAGAAAATCGGCCTGAACGTCAACATCGTCAGCTACGAATGGGGCGAGTACATCAAGCGTTCCAAGGGCGGCGAGAACCAGGCCATGATCATTGGCTGGAGCGGTGACAACGGTGACCCGGACAACTGGCTCAACGTGCTGTTCGGCTGCGACTCGCTGGCCGGCAACAACTTCTCCAAATGGTGTGACAAGAAGTTCGATGGCCTCGTGAAAGAAGCCAAGCGCACCACCGACCAGGCCAAGCGCACCGAACTGTACAAGCAGGCGCAACACGTCCTCAAGGATGCTGTGCCAATGACACCTATCGCTCACTCGACGGTGTATCAACCCATGCGCGCCAACGTGCAGGACTTCAAGATCAGCCCCTTTGGCTTGAACTCCTTCTACGGCGTCAGCGTCAGCAAGTAAGGTGACCTGTGGCGAGGGAGCTTGCTCCCGCTGGGCCGGTCCGACGCTTCGGGCGTAGCGGCCTCTTTTTTAAGCGCGATGGCGGACTATCAACGACGCCATCGCGAGCAGGACTCGCTCCCACGCCATGCCGTCGCCCTGTCTGCCGAGACCAAGACCTAGGAAATTGCCTACATCCAAAAGCACTGCGTCCCACAGCAGTCGGTTTAGGACGTGTCGCCTTTTCCCACAAGTCTTTCAGGCGTTTCCGCATTTACCGCCTGGCCCACGACCCATAACGTCGGGGCTGCCGGTTTGCTGGCCCTGTGACATCGCTGTTTACGCAATGGAATGAGCCCAGTGCTCCGGACCTGTCCCCGGAAGGACACCGGATCACTGATCAACACCCCGAAACGAGAGAGGGAGCGTCATGCGCCATACCTTGGTTTTATCCGCATTGCTGGGCACCGGCCTGTTGGCCGCCACCTCCGCAGCCCAGGCCGCCGGTGGCAGCCTGGTGTTTTGTTCCGAAGGCAGCCCCGCCGGTTTCGACACCGCGCAGTACACCACCGCGACTGATAACGATGCCGCCGAACCGCTGTACAACCGCCTGGCCGAGTTCGAAAAAGGCGCGACCAATGTAGTCCCAGGCCTGGCGACGAGCTGGGACATTTCCGAAGATGGCTTGAAGTACACCTTCCACCTGCGCGAAGGGGTGAAATTTCATACCACCGATTACTTCACGCCGACCCGGGATTTCAACGCCGACGACGTGCTGTTCACGTTCAACCGCATGCTTGACCCGCAGCATCCGTTCCGCAAGGCCTACCCCACCGAGTTCCCGTACTTCAACGGCATGAGCCTGAACAAGAACATTGCCAAGGTCGAAGCAACCGGGCCGTTGACGGTGGTAATGACGCTCAACAGCGTCGACGCCGCGTTCATCCAGAACATTGCCATGAGCTTCGCCGCGATTCTCTCGGCCGAATACGCCGACCAACTGCTCAAGGGCGGCAAGCCGAGCGACATCAACCAGAAGCCGATCGGCACCGGGCCGTTCGAGTTCAAGAGCTATCAGAAAGACTCCAATATTCGTTATGTCGCCAACGACAAGTACTGGGCGCCGGAACGGGTGAAACTGAAAAACCTGATCTTCTCCATCAACACCGACGCCTCGGTGCGGGTGCAGAAGCTCAAGGCCAACGAATGCCAGGTCACCCTGCATCCACGTCCCGCCGACGTGCCGGCCTTGAAGAACGATCCCAAGCTGCAACTGATCGAAAAACCGGGTTTCAACCTCGGCTACATCGCCTATAACACCCGCCACAAGCCGTTCGACCAGGTCGAAGTGCGCCAGGCGCTGGACATGGCGGTGAACAAGCAAGGCATTCTCAACGCCGTTTACCAAGGTGCGGGGCAACTGGCGCAGAACGCCATGCCGCCGACGCAGTGGTCCTACGACGACACCATCAAGGACACGCCCTACAACCCGGAAAAAGCCAAGGAGTTGCTCAAGGCCGCCGGGGTCAAGGAAGGCACCGAAATCACCCTCTGGGCCATGCCCGTGCAACGCCCGTACAACCCCAACGCCAAGCTGATGGCCGAGATGCTCCAGGCCGACTGGGCGAAGATCGGCCTGAAGGTGAAGATCGTCAGCTACGAATGGGGCGAATACATCAAGCGCACCAAGAACGGCGAGCACGACATCAGCCTGATCGGTTGGACCGGCGACAACGGGGACCCGGACAACTGGCTGGGCACGCTGTACAGCTGCGACGCCATTGGCGGCAACAACTACTCCATGTGGTGTGACCAGGATTACGACAAGCTGATCAAGCAGGCCAAGGTCGTCACCGACCGCGACCAGCGCACCGTGCTCTACAAACAGGCCCAGCAGTTGCTCAAGCAGCAAGTGCCGATCACCCCTGTTGCCCACTCGACGGTCAACCAGCCGCTGAGTGCCAAAGTCGAAGGGTTCAAGGTCAGCCCCTTCGGTCGCAACGTCTTCTCGGGCGTCAGCCTGAACCCATAACCGCTTAGCCGCACAGCGAGGGCTTCCCTGGAAGCCCTCACGCAGAAGTCTTGCCTTAATTCGCCGATCAGGCGCAAAGCAAACGTTTGCAAGCTGCAAATGAGTTCCAAACCGATAGCCGTATCACCAAAAAAGAACGGCATGAAAAAGAAAGAAAAGGAGCGTTACCGATGAAACTGAGCAGCACCGCGATACTGGCCTTGGCCATCAGCAGCGTTACGGCCACGGCTTACGCTGAATCCCAGAGCCAGGCAGTCACCCCAGTGACCCTCAAGACCACCAGCGAGCAAAGCGAAGCCAAGGGCTTCATCGACGGCCAATCCGTCACGGGTAGCACGCGCAACTGGTACGCCAACGAGCAATTCAAGCGCGGCACGAAACTCACCTATCGCAAGAACGGCGAAGCACGCGAGACCGATCGCCGTATCAACTGGCTGCAAGGCACCATCATCAAGTACAACTCGGGCTTCACCGAAGGCACCGTAGGCTTCAGCACCGAAGTGGCGGCCTACAATGCCATCGCCCTCGACCGGGATCGCAAGGACCTGGCGTCCAACAATGGCGGTGCACCGACCACCCGTCCTGGGGCCGGCAACAACCGTACCCTGACCCATGAAGGCGGCGACGCTGTGGGCCAGTGGAGCAAACTGGGCCTGGCCAACGTCAAGGCCCGCGTGTCCAACACCACCCTGACCGCCGGCCGCCAGAACTTCAGCAGCCCGATGGTCGACGTCATCGGCAACCGTGCCCTGCCTTCCAGCTTCCAAGGTGTGAGCCTGCACAGCGAAGAGTTCGAAAACCTGGGCTTCGACATCGCCACCTTCGACCGCAACTCGCCACGTACCGAAGAGAGCCAGCGCAAGTTCCGCTCCGAATACGGTGACAGCAGCGTCGAGACCGATCACGTCAACACCGCCGGTATCACTTACCAGCCACTGGCCAGCCTGAAGACCAGCCTCTGGGCGACCCAGGCCGAGGACATGTGGAACCAGTACTACTTCGGCGCCACCCACGAGCTGGGCGACAGCTCGGTACTGAGCCTGACCACCGGCCTGAACTACTACAAGACCGTGGATTCGGGCAAAAGCAAGCTGGGTGAAATCGACAACGACACCTATTCCCTGTCGTTCGGTCTGACGCACCAGGCCCACAGCCTGACCTTCTCATACCAGGAAGTGAACGGTAACGAGTACTTCGACTACCTGCACGAAACCAACGGCATCTACCTGGCCAACTCCCTGCTGTCGGACTTCAACGGCCCGAACGAGAAATCCTTCCAGATCGCCTATGGCCTGAACATGGCCGAATACGGCGTACCAGGCCTGAAGTTCAACATCTACCAGGCGCGCGGCTGGGGCATCGACGGCACGCACTACAACAGCACCGGTTATAGCGACGTGCGGGCCATGGACGGTGAGCACCACTATGAATACGGCGTCGGCGCGTCCTATGCCGTACAGAGCGGCCCTCTGAAAGCCACCGCGATCCGTGCGACCTACACCGCACACCGCGCCAGCGAAAACCAGGCCGACGGCAGCCTCAACGAGTTCCGCCTGGTCACCACCATCCCGTTCAACATTCTCTAAACTGCCACCGGGCGGTCGACTCACAAGGTCGCCCGCCCGGTCTTTTGCCAATTACCCGATTGCAGAGGATTGACGATGAACATGATCCCCCTACGCGCCGCCATCGCCGCCGCGCTGCTGAGTGTCGCCGTTGGCGCCACGGCCAAGCCCCTGGTGGTTTGCACAGAAGCCAGCCCGGAAGGCTTCGACATTGTCCAGTACACGACTGCAGTCACCGCCGACGCTGCGGCAGAAACCGTTTTCAATCGCCTGGCCGACTTCAAGCCCGGCACCACCGAAGTGATTCCGGCCCTGGCCGAATCCTGGGACATCAGTGACGACGGCCTGACGTACACCTTCCACCTGCGCAAGGGCGTCAAGTTCCACACCACCGATTACTTCAAGCCGACCCGCGACATGAACGCCGACGATGTGGTCTGGAGTTTCCAGCGCCAGCTGGACCCGAACCACCCGTGGCACAAACTGTCGAGCGTGGGCTTCCCGTACTTTGAAAGCATGGGCTTCAAGGAACTGCTGAAAAACGTCGAGAAAGTCGACGAGCACACGGTCAAGTTCACCCTGACCCGCCGCGAAGCGCCGTTCCTGGCCGACATCGCCATGGCCTTCTCCTCGATCTACCCGGCCGAATATGCCGACCAGTTGCTCAAGGCAGGCAAAACCGGCGACCTCAACAGCAAGCCGATCGGCACCGGCCCGTTCGTGTTCCAGCGCTACAACAAGGACGCCCAGGTTCGCTTCAAGGCCAACCCGGACTACTTCCGTGGCAAGCCGCCAGCCGATGCGCTGGTATTGGCCATCGCCACCGACAACAACGTGCGCATGCAGAAACTCAAGACCAACGAGTGCCAGATCGCGCTGTACCCCAAGCCCGATGACATCCCCAGCATCAAGAAAGACCCGAACCTGAAGGTCACCGAGCTGGACGCGATGACCGTCTCCTACACCGCCATGAATACCAGCCACAAATACATGAGCGACGTGCGGGTGCGCAAAGCCATCGACCTGGCCTTCGACAAGGAAGCCTACGTCAACGCGCTGTTCGGCAAGGGCAACGCCACCGCGGCGGTCAACCCCTACCCGCCGACCCTGCTGGGCTACAACCACAATCTGAAGAACCCGGCCCGCGACCTCGACAAGGCCCGCCAATTGCTCAAGGAAGCCGGCGTGCCGGAAGGCACCGTGTTCACCCTGTTTACCCGCAACGGCGGCGGCCCGACCAACCCCAACCCGATGCTCGGCGCGCAGATGATGCAGTCCGACCTGGCGAAAGTCGGGATCAAGGTCGACATTCGCGTGATGGAATGGGGCGAAATGCTCAAGCGCGCGAAAAACGGCGAGCACGACATGGTGTCCGCCGGATGGGCGGGCGACAACGGCGACCCGGATAACTTCCTGACGCCTATGCTCAGTTGCGAGGCCGCCAAGAACGGCGAAAACTACGCGCGCTGGTGCAACGAGAAATTCCAGGCGCTGCTCGACCAGGCACGCGCCTCAGTGAACCCCGAGGAGCGCGCCAAACTCTATGAGCAGGCCCAGGTGATTTTCAACCAGGACCAGCCATGGATCAGCATGGCCCACACCCGGATGTTCACGGCAATGCGCAGCAACGTAGAGGGCTACGTGATTAGCCCGCTCACCACCAATAACTTCGCCACCACCCAGGTGAAGTAGATAAGAAAACGCCCTTCGACGCTTGACCTCAAGCGTCCAAGGGCACGCCTAACCGGCTGATGAGGTACACCTGAAGATGTTTAGTTTTATTGCCCGCCGACTGGGATTATTGATCCCCACGTTCTTCGGCATCACCTTGCTGACCTTCGCGTTGATTCGCATGATCCCCGGCGACCCCGTGGAAGTGATGATGGGCGAACGTCGGGTCGATCCCGAAATGCATGCACAGGCAATGGAACGCCTTGGCCTCAACAAACCGCTGTATGCCCAGTACCTGGACTACATCGGCAAACTGGCCCACGGCGACCTCGGCGAATCGCTGCGCACCCGTGAAAGCGTATGGACCGAGTTCAGCTCACTGTTTCCCGCGACCCTGGAACTGTCCATGGCCGCGCTGTTGTTCGCCGGTATCCTGGGCCTGCTGGCCGGGGTGATCGCGGCACTCAAGCGAGGATCCCTGTTCGACCATGGGGTGATGGGCATCTCCCTGGCGGGGTATTCGATGCCGATCTTCTGGTGGGGCCTGATCCTGATCATGTTCTTCTCGGTGTCCCTGGGCTGGACGCCGGTGTCGGGACGGATCGACCTGCTCTACGACATCGAGCCGAAAACCGGCTTCATGCTGATCGACACGCTGCTGGCCGACGAGCCGGGCGCGTTCCTCGATGCCCTGCATCACCTGATCCTGCCGGCCATCGTGCTGGGCACCATTCCGCTGGCGGTGATCGCCCGCATGACCCGCTCTTCGATGCTCGAAGTACTGCGCGAAGACTACATCCGCACCGCCAAGGCCAAGGGCCTGTCGCCGTCGCGCGTGGTGTTCGTCCACGGCCTGCGCAACGCGCTGATCCCGGTGCTGACCGTGGTCGGCCTGCAAGTCGGCACGCTGCTGGCCGGCGCGGTCCTGACCGAAACGATCTTCTCCTGGCCGGGCATCGGCAAGTGGCTGATCGAAGCCATCGGCGCCCGGGACTATCCCGTGGTGCAGAACGGCATCCTGTTAATCGCCTGCCTGGTGATTCTGGTCAACTTCGTCGTGGACATCCTCTACGGCTTTGCCAACCCACGCATCCGTCACCAGCGCTGAGATCAAGACCATGAGTACTCCAACTACCGCGGTAGCAGTCGATCAAAGCCTGCTGTACCCGTCCCCGTACAAAGAATTCTGGCACGCGTTTTCCCGCAACAAGGGCGCCGTCGCCGGGCTGCTGTTCATGATCCTGATCGTGTTCTGCGCGATCTTCGCCCCGTGGGTCGCGCCGCACGACCCGAGCGAGCAATACCGCGACTTCCTGCTGACGCCGCCGGCCTGGCTGGAAGGTGGGCAGATGCAATTCCTGCTGGGCACCGACGAACTGGGCCGCGACCTGCTCTCGCGCCTGATCCAAGGCTCGCGGCTGTCGTTGCTGATCGGCTTGTCATCGGTGGTGATGTCGCTGATCCCGGGCATCCTGCTGGGGCTGTTCGCCGGGTTCTTCCCGCGCATCCTCGGCCCGACCATCATGCGCCTGATGGACATCATGCTGGCCCTGCCATCCTTGCTGCTGGCCGTGGCGATCGTCGCCATCCTCGGCCCAGGCCTGATCAACACCGTGATCGCCATCGCCATCGTCTCGCTGCCATCCTACGTGCGCCTGACCCGCGCCGCCGTGATGGGCGAACTGAACCGCGACTACGTGACCGCCGCCCGCCTGGCCGGTGCCGGCCTGCCGCGCCTGATGTTCATCACCGTGCTGCCCAACTGCATGGCACCGCTGATCGTCCAGGCGACCTTGAGCTTCTCCTCGGCGATCCTCGACGCCGCCGCCCTGGGTTTCCTCGGCCTCGGCGTGCAGCCGCCTACCCCGGAGTGGGGCACCATGCTGGCCTCGGCCCGCGACTACATCGAACGCGCCTGGTGGGTCGTGAGCCTGCCTGGCTTGACCATTTTGCTCAGCGTGCTGGCAATCAACCTGATGGGCGACGGGCTGCGCGATGCGCTGGACCCGAAACTCAAGAATGCCGCCTGAGGAGATTCCCATGTCACTGCTAGAAATCAAGAATCTCAATGTCCGCTTCGGCGACGCCACCGCCGTGCCGGTGGTCGACGGCCTGGACCTGAGTGTGGAAAAAGGCGAAGTCCTGGCGATCGTCGGCGAATCGGGCTCGGGTAAATCCGTGACCATGATGGCGCTGATGGGCCTGATCGAGCACCCCGGCATCGTCACCGCCGATGCGCTGAACTTCGACGGCAAGAACATGCTCAAGCTGAGCAACCGCCAGCGCCGGCAGATCGTCGGCAAGGACCTGGCAATGGTCTTCCAGGATCCGATGACCGCGCTCAACCCCAGCTACACCGTGGGTTTCCAGATCGAAGAAGTGCTGCGCCTGCACCTGAAGATGTCCGGCAAGGCCGCCCGCAAGCGCGCCATCGAGCTGCTGGAAAAAGTCGAGATTCCCGGCGCGGCCAGCCGCATGGATGCCTACCCGCATCAACTGTCCGGCGGCATGAGCCAGCGCGTGGCGATTGCCATGGCGATTGCCGGTGAGCCAAAGCTGCTGATCGCCGACGAACCGACCACCGCCCTCGACGTGACCATCCAGGCGCAGATCATGGACCTGCTGCTGGCCCTGCAAAAAGAGCAGGACATGGGCCTGGTGCTGATCACTCACGACTTGGCCGTCGTCGCTGAAACCGCCCAACGCGTGTGCGTGATGTACGCCGGCCAAGCCGTGGAAGTCGGCCAGGTGCCGCAGCTGTTCGACATTCCGGCCCACCCCTACAGCGAAGCGCTGCTGGCGGCGATCCCGGAACACAGCATGGGCGCCGAGCGCCTGGCGACATTGCCCGGCATCGTTCCCGGTCGCTATGACCGCCCACAAGGCTGCCTGCTGTCGCCGCGCTGCCCGTACGTGCAGGACAATTGCCGTCAACAGCGCCCAGCGCTCGATCCAAAATCCAACAGCCTCGCCCGCTGCTTCTACCCGTTGAACCAGGAGGTGGCGTGATGGCCGTCGTACTTACCGCCCGTGACCTGACCCGTCATTACGAAGTGTCCCGTGGCATGTTCAAGGGCCACGCGACCGTGCGCGCCCTCAACGGCGTGTCGTTCGAACTGGAAGCCGGCAAGACCCTGGCCGTGGTGGGCGAATCCGGTTGCGGCAAATCCACCCTCGCCCGGGCCCTGACGCTGATTGAAGAGCCGTCCGCCGGCTCGTTGAAAATCGCTGGCCAGGAAGTGGCCGGCGCCAACAAGGCCGAACGCAAGCAGCTGCGCAAAGACGTGCAGATGGTTTTCCAAAGCCCTTATGCGTCTCTTAATCCAAGGCAGAAAATTGGTGATCAACTGGCCGAGCCATTGCTCATCAACACCAACCTGTCGGCCACCGAGCGGCGCGAGAAAGTCCAGGCGATGATGAAGCAGGTGGGCTTGCGCCCCGAGCATTACCAGCGCTACCCGCACATGTTCTCCGGCGGCCAGCGCCAGCGCATCGCCCTGGCCCGCGCCATGATGCTGCAACCCAAGGTGCTGGTGGCGGACGAACCGACGTCGGCGCTGGACGTGTCGATCCAGGCCCAGGTGCTGAACCTGTTCATGGACCTGCAGCAGGAATTCAACACCGCCTACGTGTTCATTTCCCACAACCTGGCGGTGGTGCAGCACGTCGCCGACGACGTGATGGTGATGTACCTCGGCCGCCCGGTGGAAATGGGCCCCAACGAGTCCATCTACAGCCGCCCGCTGCACCCGTACACCCAGGCGCTGCTGTCGGCCACCCCGACCATCCACCCGGACCCGAACAAGCCGAAGATCAAGATCGTCGGCGAACTGCCCAACCCGCTCAACCCACCGTCCGGCTGCGCCTTCCACAAGCGCTGCCCGTACGCGACCGAGCGCTGCAAGACCGAAGAACCGGCGTTGCGTCCGTTGGATAACCGGCTGGTGGCGTGTCACTACGCTGAGCGGTTTCTCGACGGCGCTGCATAAAGCAGAAGGTAGATAAGCTCTTGTGGCGAGGGGATTTATCCCCGTTGGGCTGCGCAGCAGCCCTAAAGCAATGAACTCAATCTTCCTGGCGCACCGAGTTGCCTGGTTTGGGGCCGCTGCGCAGCCCAGCGGGGATAAATCCCCTCGCCACAGAGGTAAAATTTCACCTTGGGTCATGCATCCGACATTAAAAACCCCTCCAGCCCCGACTGAATATCAGTTGGGGCTGGAGGGGTTTTCTTTAGGCTATAGCCCTACGTCTGGCTATCGCCCTCTTCATCCTCATCACCATCCGGCGGATCAACCGGCGAACCATCGTCATCCTCGCCATCGTCTGGATCGCCTGCGTCCGCATCGGTCGCGGCAAGCATCAACTCACCCTGCGCAACCTGCCCACTCGATGCGTGCTGATCATGCTGATCACATTCCGCCCACGCGATGGTGGAGCCCAGGGACAACATCACCAAAACCTTCAATAGCAACATCATGCGTAGAAGCTTATTCATAGCCAATTCCTTCTTTCCGGATAAAGCCGGGGCCCGACGGCGCTCAACAAAATCTAGTTCTGAACCGCCCGGTTCACCAGATAAGACGCCCCCGTACAGCCAGAAATGCCGTCGCTGTACAGAATGGTTTCGAATAAGCCTTATCCCCAAATCTACTAACGCCACAAACCTCCCTTGTGGGAGCGGGCTTGCTCGCGAAGAGGCCGCCACATCCAGTATCCAGGCAGGCTGCCCCACCGCTTTCGCGAGCAAGCCCGCTCCCACAATTTGAATGGGTGTGGTCACAAAGCAGTGCCAAACCAAAACCCTTTTGGGGCCGCCGGGCATTGAGCCCTACAGACAAATACCCGGTAACACGGAACGCTCGTCCCGAGGCTACGTTGCCTTGCGCCTTTGCCTACAACTAAGCCAGAATCCGCCCGCTTGTGCGCTTTGGGGTGGGTCTTTATGGTTACCGGGTCGCTGAAATTCAGCGGTCGGGTTTAGCGACCTGAACCATAGGCACGTAAGCAGCCATCCTTATTGCGGGATCTCACCGCAATCGTTATGGCGGCTGTATGTGGGAGACCTTCGGGTCTACCGGGTGCCTATGTCCGGTTCGCTAACCTGCGTACAGTCGCCACCATTCTGTTTAGCGACAGGTCTTGGCGGCTTCTATTCCCATAGGAGCATCACCATGTTCAAAGCCACACCGAACCCACCCGAATCAGACCCCACCTCTGCCTATTCCAGCCTAGACCCGGAAAAATTCCACGAAGCCACTGAGCGGGCGCTCGATTATTACTTGAAGCCGGAACAGGCCAAGAAAGAACCGCCAGCGCGCCAGCTCTTCACTGTGGTGGAAGGGGTCGATAGCGAAAGCCTGCTCGCCAACCTCAGCGAAAACCTCGCCTCCGCCAACGCCATGATCAGCGACCTGGCATTCGACCTTGAAGGCTCTCGCCGACAGGTTGCGATGGGTATTCTTCAGGTGATCGAGATGAGTGAATTGCTGGCGAATCGGGCGCTGGATATCGTCGATCCGCGTTAGCGACTGGCCCTAAAGAGAGGGCTGACGAGCCGTGCGCCAGCCCGCTTTCATGCAAGCCGACCCACCGCTTTCGCGAGCAAGCTCGCTCCCACAGGAAATTGTGGCTGACCGGGAGATTGAGGATCTGACACAAAACCAATGTGGGAGCGAGCTTGCTCGCGAAGACGGCGGCACATTCAACATAAATGCTGACTGGTCCAGCGCTATCGCGAGCAGGCTCGCTCCCACAATGGGTCACACTTACTGCTTAGTGATGCTCCCGCGTCGCGCGGAATTTCACGTCTGGCCAGCGCTCTTCCATCAGCGCCAGGTTCACCCGCGTAGGCGCCAGGTAGGTCAAATGTCCACCACCATCCAGCGCAAGGTTTTCCACAGCCTTGTTGGAGAATTCCTCGAGCTTCTTCTTATCACCGCATTCGACCCAACGCGCCGAGTACACGGTGATCGGCTCGTAGGAGCACTCGACCTTGTATTCCTCTTTCAAGCGACTGGCGACGACGTCGAACTGCAGCACACCGACGGCGCCGAGGATGATGTCGTTGCTGCGCTCCGGGAAGAACACCTGGGTGGCGCCCTCTTCGGCCAGTTGCTGCAAACCTTGGCGCAGTTGCTTGGACTTGAGCGGGTCCTTCAGGCGCACGCGGCGGAACAGTTCCGGGGCGAAGTGCGGGATGCCGGTGAAGCCCAGGGCTTCGCCTTCGGTGAAGGTGTCGCCGATCTGGATGGTGCCGTGGTTGTGCAGGCCGATGATGTCACCGGCGAAGGCCTCTTCCAGTTGCTCGCGCTCCGAGGAGAAGAAGGTCAAGGCGTCGCCGATGCGCACGTCCTTGCCGGTGCGCACATGGCGCATCTTCATGCCTTTTTCGTACTTGCCGGAGCAGATGCGCATGAAGGCGATGCGGTCGCGGTGCTTGGGGTCCATGTTCGCCTGGATCTTGAACACGAAGCCCGAGAACTTCTCTTCCACCGGCTCCACGGTGCGCTCGTTGGCAACACGCGGCAGCGGACGCGGGGCCCAGTCGACCACGGCGTCGAGCACATGGTCGACGCCGAAGTTGCCCAGGGCGGTCCCGAAGAACACCGGGGTCAGCTGGCCGTCGATGAATTCCTGTTGGTTGAACTCATGGCAGGCGCCCTGCACCAGCTCCAGTTGCTCGACAAAACGATCGTACTCGTCGCCCAGATGGGCGCGGGCTTCGTCGGAGTCGAGCTTCTCGATGATCTTGACTTCGGTGCGCTCGTGCCCGTGACCGGCGGTGTAGACGATGATGTAGTCGTCGGCCAAGTGGTACACGCCCTTGAAGTCGCGGTAGCAGCCGATCGGCCAGGTGATCGGCGCCGCCTTGATCTTCAGGACCGCTTCGATTTCGTCGAGCAGTTCGATCGGGTCGCGGATGTCACGGTCGAGTTTGTTGATGAAGCTGACAATCGGCGTGTCCCGCAGACGGCAGACGTCCATCAGCGCGATGGTCCGTGGCTCGACGCCTTTACCGCCATCGAGGACCATCAGCGCCGAGTCCACCGCGGTCAGGGTGCGGTAGGTGTCTTCGGAGAAGTCTTCGTGGCCCGGGGTGTCGAGCAGGTTGATCATGTGATCGCGATACGGGAACTGCATGACCGACGTGGTAATGGAAATACCCCGTTGTTTTTCCATTTCCATCCAGTCGGAGGTGGCATGGCGGTCGGACTTGCGGGATTTCACCGTGCCGGCCACCGCAATCGCCTTGCCCATCAGCAAGAGCTTCTCGGTGATGGTGGTCTTACCGGCATCGGGGTGGGAAATAATGGCAAACGTGCGTCTGGCATTGACTTCATTGACAATTTTGCTGTCGGACATCGTTCAAAATCTCGATTGTGCATGCTGTTATGCACACACTGAAAAATTTGCTTTTGGCCGATTGCACAGGCCAGTACAGGGAACCGCGCATTGTAACAAAGGGCGGACGGGAGTGCTCGGTACGATGCCCGATAGCGCTTGGCTGGAACTGCGCCCTCGCCGAAAGAGGTTGACTGAAAAACCAAAAGGCCATCCGTCTGGATGGCCTTTTTTCTTACTTGAAGTCCGCGTTCAGGTCACGAAGACCTTCCAGCTTCACGGGGCCACGACCTGGAAGCCGGGCAACCAATTCCAGCGTTCCCCCCATAGCCTCAACATATTCACGCAGCGTAGAGAGCAGCATGTCGGTACGCTTCTCCACTTTAGAGACGTTGCCTTGCTTCATGTGGAGAAGACCGGCCATAGTCTCCTGCGTGAGATTCAGCTCCTTGCGCAGTTCCTGCAGGGTCATCTGTTCTGCAATGAGCTCTGCGCCGCGCTGTTCGATCTTCTGTCGACGGGCCGCGGGAAGCCCTTTCATAATCTCGTCAATTGACTTAGCCATTGCCTTACCCTTTCTTCAGTGTGCTCAGGTGCCGGTCAAAACGGCCATCTGCTGTCTTGATCAAGTCCTTATAGAATTTTTTCTGGCTGCCGCCTGACTTGTCATCACCCACCAGCAGGACTGCTTTCCTTTCCGGATCGAACGCGAAAGCCACACGCCAGACCCCGTTATCAGCCTTGAAACGCCAATCCTGCCCGATCCCGGCCAGTTCCATACGGGATGTTTGGTCATGGGAAATCGCCTGACGGGTGACTCAAAAAAGGGCAGAAACTATAGCCCAACGTGTACCAGGCACCGAACCGTTGAGCACATCCGGGGTGGCCAAATGCTGCTCAGGATGGGAACCTTTTGCCCCGTGGAGGCGTCCACCCCCTGATACGAGCAACCGTCAGGGCCTTGAAAATCAGCAAGTTAGCCTGACGAGGCTGCGCTCATGGCTCGCTTCGACGTCGTTTTACCGGCCTCGAAAAGAGCTGCTTCTCGCGAACGTTTTCCCGGCAACCAGTGATGGTTTGCCGCCCGGGAAAGCGTGCGCCGACTGAAAGACAAAGGAGTCCGCCTGTGGCTATCCGCTATGGCAAAGGGCTTATCGGGGGTGCGGTCGTCGTCGCGCTCCTGGCCCTGTTGGTCCACTGGATCGGCATCGATACGATCCAACGTTACCGCGACGATCTGCTGTTCTACCTGCAAGCGCACCTGATGCTTGTCCTGGCCTCCATGTTGGCGGCCCTGATTGTCGGCATCCCCGCTGGCATCTTCCTCAGCCGCCCCGGCATGGTCGGGCGCGCCGAACGCTTCA
Organism: Pseudomonas sp. HB05; assembly: GCF_016756915.1. NCBI lineage: Bacteria > Pseudomonadati > Pseudomonadota > Gammaproteobacteria > Pseudomonadales > Pseudomonadaceae > Pseudomonas > Pseudomonas sp. HB05. The sequence continues at coordinate 10,569 of NZ_JAESPG010000003.1, read as the reverse complement.
TGCAAGTGTTCAACATCGGCAATACCGTGCCGCCCCTGGCCGTATTGGCCATCGCCCTCGGCGTCCTGGGCATTGGCAGCGGTCCCGCCATCTTCGCGCTGTTCCTCGCCTCGCTGCTGCCCATCGTGCGCAACACCTATGAAGGCCTGAAAAACGTCCAGGGCTCCCTCAAGGAAGCCGCCGTCGGCATCGGCATGACCCCGCGCCAGGTGCTGTGGAAAGTCGAATTGCCCAACGCCGTGCCAATCATCGTCGGCGGCGTGCGCGTGGCCCTGGCGATCAACGTCGGCACAGCCCCGCTGGCATTCCTGATCGGCGCCAACAGCCTCGGCAGCCTGATCTTTCCTGGCATTGCCTTGAACAACCAGCCGCAATTGCTGCTCGGCGCCGCTTGCACCGCCCTGCTCGCGTTGCTGCTCGACGGCCTGGTGACACTGGCCAGCCGCCTCTGGCTGGAACGCGGTCTGCGACCGTCCTGAGCCTGGCTGGATAAAGGAATCGTTATGAAGAAGTTGAGTTTGATCCTGGGCTGCCTGCTGCTGTTCGCAGGGGTTGCCCAAGCCGCAGAAAAACCGCTGATCCGCCTCGGCGCCCGGGTGTTCACCGAGCAGACCTTGCTGGCGGAAATCACCGCGCAATACCTGCGCAATAAAGGCTATGACGCGCAAATCACTGGCGGACTGGGCAGTAACCTGGCCCGTAGCGCCCATGAAACCGGGCAACTGGATTTGCTTTGGGAATACACAGGCGTGTCATTGGTGGCCTACAACCATGTCACCGAGAAACTCGACAGCGCCCAGTCCTATGCCCGAGTAAAAGAACTCGACGCGAAAAAAGGCCTGGTCTGGCTGACGCCGTCGAAATTCAGCAACACCTACGCCTTGGCCTTGCCGGAAAAAGTCGCGAAGAAATACCCGCAGATCAGTTCCATCAGCCAGTTGAACACGGTGTTGCAGGCCGAGGCCGACGAGAACCATCTGGTGGCCCTGGACACCGAGTTCGCCAATCGCTCCGACGGTCTGGCCGGCATGGTCGAGCAGTACGGCATGAACCTGACCCGCAAGAACATCCGCCAGATGGACGCGGGCCTGGTCTACACCGCGCTGCGCAACAGCCAGGTATTCGCCGGCTTGGTCTACACCACCGATGGGCGCTTGAACGCTTTCAAGCTGAAGCTGCTGGAAGATGACAAGCATTACTTCCCCGACTACACCGCCGCGCCCGTGGTGCGCCAGGCGTTCCTCGACGCGCACCCGCAACTGGCCGCGCAGCTCAAGCCGCTGGCCGAGCTGTTCGACGACGAAACCATGCGCCAGCTCAACGCTCGCGTGGACGTCGATCATGAAAGCCCTTCCGCCGTTGCCGCCGATTTCCTGCGCCAGCATTCGCTGCTCTCAACCCAATGACCTGGAGGAAAAGCCATGGATTTTCTTGACGCCTTTTCCCATCTGGACTGGCCGCTGGTGCTGCACCTGACCTGGCAGCACATCACCCTGGTGGGCATCGCCGTGACCCTGGCAATTGTCATCGGTGTGCCGCTGGGCATTTTCATGACCCGCTTCCCGGCCCTCGCCGGCCCGTTGCAGGCCAGCGCCACGGTGCTGCTGACGATTCCGTCGATCGCCCTGTTCGGCCTGCTGTTGCCGTTCTACTCCAAATTCGGCCAGGGCCTGGGGCCGATGCCAGCGATTACCGCGGTGTTTCTCTATTCGTTGTTGCCAATCATGCGCAACACCTACCTGGCCCTGACCGGCGTCGAACCGGGCATTCGTGAAGCCGCCCGCGGCATCGGCATGACCTTCGGCCAGCGCCTGCGCATGGTCGAACTGCCCATCGCCGTGCCGGTGATCCTGGCCGGCGTGCGCACCGCCGTGGTCATGAACATCGGTGTCATGACCATCGCCGCCACCATCGGCGCCGGTGGCCTGGGTGTGCTCATCCTCGCTTCCATCAGCCGCAGCGACATGTCGATGCTGATCGTCGGCGCCGTGCTGGTCAGTCTCCTGGCCATCTTCGCCGACCTGCTTCTGCAATGGCTGCAACGCTCGCTGACTCCTAAAGGACTCCTCAAATGATCGAACTTCAAAACCTCAGCAAAACCTTCAAGAGCAACGGCAAGGATGTGAAAGCCGTGGACTCGGTGAACCTGACCGTCAACGAAGGCGAGATCTGCGTGTTCCTCGGGCCGTCGGGCTGTGGCAAGAGCACCACGCTGAAGATGATCAACCGGCTGATCCCGCCGACTTCGGGCAAGGTCTTGATCAACGGCGAAGACACCACCGGCCTCGACGAAGTGACCCTGCGCCGCAACATCGGCTACGTGATCCAGCAGATCGGTCTGTTCCCGAACATGACCATCGAGGAAAACATCACCGTCGTCCCGCGCCTGCTCGGCTGGGATAAACAGAAGTGCCACGACCGCGCCCGCGAATTGATGAGCATGATCAAGCTCGAACCCAAGCAATACCTGCACCGCTACCCGCGTGAATTATCGGGTGGCCAGCAGCAACGGATCGGTGTGATCCGCGCCTTGGCGGCCGATGCGCCGCTGTTGCTGATGGACGAACCGTTCGGCGCGGTCGACCCGATCAACCGCGAGATGATCCAGAACGAGTTCTTCGAGATGCAACGGGCGCTGAACAAGACCGTGATCATGGTCAGCCACGACATCGACGAGGCCATCAAGCTGGGGGACAAGATCGCGATCTTCCGCGCCGGCAAGCTGGTGCAGTGCGATCACCCGGACACGTTGCTGGCGCACCCGGCCGACGAGTTCGTCAGCAACTTCGTCGGCCAGGACAGCACGCTCAAGCGCCTGCTGCTGGTCAAGGCCGAAGACGCGGCGGACAACGCCCCGTCGGTCAGCCCCGAAACGCCGGTGAGCGAGGCGCTGGAGTTGATGGACGAACATGACCGGCGCTACGTGGTGGTCACCTGTGCCGAGAACAAGGCCCTAGGGTATGTGCGTCGTCGCGACCTGCACCGTCAGACCGGTACCTGCGGACAATTCCTGCGGGAATTCAACGCCACCGCGGCCTACGACGAGCACCTGCGGATCCTGCTGTCGCGCATGTACGAGTTCAATCGCTCGTGGCTGCCGGTGCTGGACGCCGAGCGGGTGTTCCTGGGCGAAGTGACCCAGGAATCGATTGCCGAGTACTTGAGCTCCGGCAAGTCCCGTGGGGGCAAGACCAGTATTGTTTCGCCGGCTGAGACTGCCTCAGTCTGACCAAGCACGGCTGCTTTTTGTGGCGAGGGAGCTTGCTTGTGGCGAGGGGATTTATCCCCGTTGGACTGCGAAGCAGTCCTGAGACCCGCCACTGCGGTGTGTCAGGTTTAGAGCATTTCAGCCTTTGGGGCTGCTGCGCAGCCCAGCGGGGATAAATCCCCTCGCCACAAAAGCAACGCACATTGCGCCAACTCGAAAACCGATCCAAGGGAACATCAACCTGTCACACCGGTCGGTTACATCATGGGCTGTCGCGCACCGCACGACGGAGACGTGCAAAAACGCGACATTTTTAGTTGATCTCAGGCCCCTCACGCCCTAAAGTTCGCGCCGAACGTCCATGCTGGAAACGATCCATCCGGCTCAAGTACTGACGACGAGACAGCAAGGCCAAGGGCATCATGCATCCCGTGGCCTTTTTGCTTTCGGCGACATGCCTTGGGAAGTAGGCGAACCAAAGTGGGGATACGGAGGACGTTCGCGGGGGCAGCTTGCCCTCAAACCCATTGATCCTGATGTTTGCCAGTAGGAGTCCCAAGTATGTCGATCCAGGTCGAAGATTATTTCGCGCGCGAAACTTTCCAGAAAATGAAAGCGTTCGCCGACAAGCAGGAAACCCCGTTCGTGGTGATCGACACCGCGATGATCGCCCAGGCCTATGACGACCTGCGTGCCGGTTTCGAATTCGCCAAGGTCTACTACGCCGTCAAGGCCAACCCGGCGGTGGAAATCATCGACCTGCTCAAGGAAAAAGGTTCGAACTTCGACATTGCCTCGATCTACGAGCTGGACAAGGTCATGAGCCGTGGCGTCGGCCCGGAGCAGATCAGCTACGGCAACACCATCAAGAAATCCAAGGACATCCGTTACTTCTACGAGAAGGGCGTGCGCCTGTATGCCACCGACTCCGAAGCCGACCTGCGCAACATCGCCAAGGCCGCGCCGGGCTCGAAGGTCTATGTGCGGATCCTCACCGAAGGCTCGACCACCGCTGACTGGCCGTTGTCGCGCAAGTTTGGCTGCCAGACCGACATGGCCATGGACCTGCTGATCCTGGCCCGCGACCTGGGCCTGGTGCCGTACGGCATCTCGTTCCACGTCGGCTCGCAACAGCGCGACATCAGCGTCTGGGACGCTGCCATCGCCAAGGTCAAGGTAATCTTCGAGCGTTTGAAAGAAGAAGACGGCATCGTCTTGAAGCTGATCAACATGGGCGGCGGCTTCCCGGCCAACTACATCACCCGCACCAACAGCCTGGAAACCTATGCCGAGGAAATCATCCGTTTCCTCAAGGAAGACTTCGGCGACGACTTGCCGGAAATCATCCTGGAGCCGGGCCGTTCGTTGATCGCCAACGCTGGGATCCTGGTCAGCGAAGTGGTGCTGGTGGCGCGCAAGTCCCGCACCGCCGTCGAGCGTTGGGTGTACACGGACGTGGGCAAGTTCTCCGGCCTGATCGAAACCATGGACGAAGCCATCAAGTTCCCGATCTGGACCGAGAAGAAAGGCGAGATGGAAGAAGTGGTCATCGCCGGCCCGACCTGCGACAGCGCCGACATCATGTACGAAAACTACAAGTACGGTTTGCCGTTGAACCTGGCCATTGGTGATCGCCTGTACTGGCTGTCGACCGGTGCCTACACCACCAGCTACAGCGCGGTGGAATTCAATGGGTTTCCGCCGTTGAAGTCGTACTACGTGTAAATACCGTAAAAACAAAAAAGGCCCGATTCCACGGGCCTTTTTTTATGCCTGTCACAAACGCCCGCACAGGTAGTTGACACTTCAAACGCGGCGTTAATGCTCAATCCCCATCGACGCGCCACTACGTTACAGGTCGCAAACCTTTTTTACTTAACTTCACCGGAAGTCCCCACTAACCTCCCACCCACGGCATGATGCCGCGACGCAATAAAAAAAGAATTTTATATGTCAACCCTTGACGACACCCCTATCGCTTCCAGGGCGTTCAATACGTTAACAACACAATTCATGGGTGCTGTTTCCGGGACGCTTCCCGGGGTCGAACGAGAAAAAGGCCTACTGGTCACTCACGACGACATCAGAAATATTAAACGCTACATAATGCGAGGCTTGGCGTTGCCGACGAATGCAGCAGAAATAGAGCAGATCTATAAATACGATCAACTCAACGTCAATGGCCTTCGCTCTGCCGATATGCAAGTCCTGTACACGTCAATAAAAGACCATTCCGAAACCTGGTCGAAAATTGAAGCAGGCATGAAAACAGTCGGCTCGGACCTCCACGTATTCGCTGACAATCTGATCTTTATCAGCAACGAAATTATTCAATATCTTAATACGATACCCAGCTTTATTTCCGGCGCCGGAAAAATCGGCCACCTGTCGCCCGAGGAGATAGAAAACCTTCCGGAAATACAGCTGACGCCCGAGGAGCTGCCAAGATCCTATAACTTGCCGGGGCTGACCGACCAACTTAAAGAGTTGATCGAGGAACGCAGCAAGAGCACTCATACTGTAAAGGCTCAAATCACCCGGTTCAAAGACGCTATTAACCACTCGATAAAACCTGCCCTGGATCTGAAACTGGCGTTGATCAATAGTCAGGATTTCGGCGAGGATACAATAAGACAAAACGAGCGGCTCCTGGTGCTAAGCGAGCGAATAAATGACCGGCAGGCTGAGATCGAGAGTTATTCCAAGAAAAAATGGTGGGGGCTGGTCGGAGGCCTGCCTGGCCTCGTCGTTACAGCCACGGTCTTCGGCAAAAAAGCCCAGAGGGCCCGCCGGTACCAGCAAGAGTTAATAGATGAACGGCGAACTATCGAGGAAACGCTCCGAACCAATCATAAGCTCTTGGCGCATTTAAACTCACTCGAAACAGATATGCATGAGCTGAAAGCTCGAGTGGAAAGCGCCGCCGGCAGTTCCTCGAACCTCGAAAGCCTGTGGGAACTTATCCAGACTTATATCGATACTTCCTGCAGCCGGGTGAACGGCGTGACAAATGCAATGTATCTGGTCTCCTTTGCCGCTCGGCTCAGCACCATGGCGTATAACTGGACGCGCATCAAAGAACAAGCGCATGATTTATTGACGGCTTTCAACAACGCCACCAATGAAACTTTATTCCTCGGCGCCTTTAAACCCACGCCCCTGCAAACTCTCTCTCTCAGCTCAGCGCTCCTGCCCCCCACATTCGAGAATTACGCAATGTCCCGCACTCACTCCATTGAGACCGAAACCGGTTATACCTTACCGGATATTAAAGAGATCCAGGCTTACCGCGCCCAACTCAATCACAAGATCAGTATGTTGAGCAATCTATACATTCCGGCCCTCGCTGAGGAATTCACTGCACTTCGCAAAGCGCTCAACAACACCGACGACCAAGCGAAACGCGCCGCTACTCAGATTCCCGTTGCGTTGCAAGCGAACCAAATAGTGCGGTTACACGGCGTGATTGAAAAGCTTCGGGAAAACCCCACACCCGAAGAGCAAGAAGCTATTGAAAGTTTCAGCCAGGAAATCAAGCAACTCATCGACGACGCCTTGTCTGAAACAGATAAACACGTGGTCGCACTCGATAAAAGCCTGACGAGCCTGAACGCTGTCACGCTCAGCGACAATGAGCAACGGACCCGAGAACTGGACGACACTATCAACAAGACCGAGTTACGGGCGGGCAATGAACAAACGACGATACGACGCCTGGTTGTACAAGAAACGAAACTGAACGAGAGCATCAAGCTGCTCGAATCGACCAATGGCTTTTCGCTAATCAAGCATCTGCTGCTTACGGCCGGTACCCTTGGCTTAATGAGTTTATCCCCGCCACAACTCAAGCTCATTCGACAGGGTGTAGACGTGGCAGGCAAACTGCTTGGCCTCGTCGTCGGCAGCATCAAATATGACAACCTGATCGAAGCCAGGCACCAACTACAAATACAGCTGGATCGGCATCGCGAGACATCGGCGCTCACCCAGAAAGAGCTCGGTGTGCTCAGGAATCGCCACCAACTGCTGGTCGAAGCACAATCGGTTCCACCGTTAAGAGAAGCTTATAGCAACGAAATCAGCCAGCTGTCCGGCTCCATCGGCCACTTTCTGAACCTCAACAACCATGGCACCTCCGCAGAGCTCGAGACCGTTATCCTGACATTCCTGAGGGAATCAGCCGTCCTTGCCGATCATTTGAATAGCTTTCGCCAGGAATGGCGCCATTAAGTAAACGCTTAAAAAAAGCGCGCGGAAACAACTGTACTTCGCTGTCCAATCCGGCCCCGAACGATCCTTGGAACGCGCGATTTCCCGCAACTACGCTAGCACTGACACCACCAGCGTCACGCGTGCGCTCTTCCCGCTAGGCCGTGAAGCGAGCCCTCCGAGGATGACGACTGCTGCGCAGCCGAGCGGGAGCAAGTTCCCTCGCCACAAAGGAACGCAGCAGGCCAAAAAAGCCCCGCTCATGCAAATGATCGGGGCTTTTAGGTGTGTTTATGAATGGTTCTCGATAACACACGGCATAATGCACGCCGTGACGAACAATCTTGAATGAACAAGGCGAGCAACGTGTTTAAAAAAACCCTGTTCCAGTTGCATTGGTTTTTCGGCGTCAGCGCCGGGCTGGTGCTGGCGTTGATGGGCATTACCGGTGCGGTGGTGTCGTTTCAGGACGAGATCCTGCGGGCGCTGAACCCGCAGGTGCTGACGGTTGAAAAGCAACCGGCGGGCGTCCTGCCGCCCGCTGAACTGGTGGAACGGATCGAAGCCGCGTCCGGCGAGACCGTCAACATGCTCTGGGTCGACACTGATAGCGGCAATGCCGCACGGGTGATCTTCACGGCTCCGCCCGGAGAGAAACGCGGGCCGATGCGTTATTTCAATCCCTACAACGCACAGTTCATGGGCGATGTGGTGGGCCAGGACTTCTTTGGCCTGGTGCTGCGCCTGCACCGCGTCCTGACCCTGGACGACGTGGGCCGGCAGATCACCGGCGCCTGCACGCTGACCCTGATTTTTTTCTGCCTGTCCGGGCTGTACCTGCGTTGGCCGCGACAATGGAAAAACTGGCGCGCCTGGCTGACCCTCGACTGGGCCAAGAAAGGTCGCAGTTTCAACTGGGACTTGCACTCGGTGGCGGGCACCTGGTGCCTGGTGTTCTACCTCCTGGCCGCCCTGACCGGGCTGACCTGGTCCTACGACTGGTACAACAAGGGCGTGACTCGCCTGCTCTCCGATTCGCCCAAGGATGAGCGCGTGCGCAACCGCGACCCCGTGCCAAACGGCCCGGCGCCGATCGCCGATTATCGGGCGATGTGGAGCAGCATCTACAGCGCCGCCGGTCCCGACCTGTCGGCCTATAACGTGCGCATGCCGCCGGTAGCCGGGCAACCGGCGACCGTCTTCTATCTGTTGAAAAACTCGCCCCATGACCGCGCACTGAATCAACTCATCCTCGACCCGGCCACTGGCGCTATCAGCCGTCACAGCCGCTACAGCGACAAGAGTCTCAAGGCCCAATTGCTGACGAGCATCTACGCGCTGCATGTCGGCAGTTATTTCGGGTTGGTCGGCCGGATCCTCATGACGGTTGCCGCGCTGGCCATGCCGTTGTTTTTCATCACCGGCTGGCTGCTGTACCTGGACCGCCGGCGCAAGAAGCGCCAGGTCCGCCAGGCTCGCCAGGCATTGGCCGAACGCCCTGGTGATGCCCCGGCATGGTTGATCGGCTTCGCCAGCCAAAGCGGATTCGCTGAGCAATTGGCCTGGCAGACTGCCGGCCAACTCCAGGCCGCCGGGCTGCCGGTAAAGGTCCAGCCACTGGCTGGCGTCAGTGAGCAGGATTTGAACAGCGCCACCCGCGCGCTCTTTGTCGTCAGTACGTTTGGCGACGGTGAAGGCCCCGACAGCGTTCGTGGTTTCGAACGCAAGGTGCTGGGCCAGGCCCTGAGCCTGGAGCGGCTGCAATATTCGGTACTGGGCCTGGGCGACCGCCAATACGAGAACTTCTGCGGCTTCGCCCGGCGCCTGCATGCCTGGCTGGCGGAGCACGGCGGCAAGACGCTGTTTGCGCCGGTGGAAGTGGACAGCGGCGACCCCTATGCCTTGCGGCACTGGCAGCAACAACTGGCCGAACTGACCGGCCACGCCCCGGCGGACGCCTGGCAGCCGCCAAGTTTCCAGAACTGGACGCTCGGCCAACGCACCCTGCTCAACCCCGACAGCAGCGGCTCGGGGGTGTATTTGCTGGGCCTCACCGCCCCCGGCCCGAGCAGTTGGCTGGCCGGCGACCTGGTGGAAATCCTGCCGCGCAATGATGCGTGGGCTATCGAACACTTCCTTGATGGCCTCGGCCTCTCCGGCCACGCTCGCGTGCAAATCGATGGTTTGTCCCAGAGCCTTGATCAAGCCCTGGCGACCCGCCAACTGCCAGAAAGCCGCGCCCATTTGGTAGGCCTGCATGCCCAGGCACTGGTGGAAGCACTGGCGCCGCTGGGGACGCGCGAATATTCCATCGCGTCGATCCCGGCCGACGGCGTACTGGAGTTGATCGTGCGCCAGGAACGTCATGCCGATGGCCGCCTGGGCGTCGGTTCCGGCTGGCTCACCGAACACGCGCCGCTGGACAGCGCCATCAGCCTGCGAGTGCGCCGCAACAGCAGCTTCCATTTGCCGCCCCAGGGCGTGCCAATGATCCTGCTGGGCAACGGCACCGGCCTGGCCGGCCTGCGCAGCTTGCTCAAGGCCCGCGTTGCCGAGGGCATGCAGCGCAATTGGCTGCTGTTTGGCGAGCGCAACCGCGAGCATGATTTCCACTGCCGCGATGAGCTGCAGGAATGGGTGACCTCCGGCGACCTGGAGCGCCTGGACCTGGCCTTTTCACGGGATCAGGAAGCGAAAATCTACGTCCAGGATCGCCTGCTGGAATCCGCGGCACTGCTCAAGCAGTGGCTGGCCGATGGCGCGGCGATCTATGTGTGCGGCAGCCTGCAAGGGATGGCGTCAGGGGTGGATCATGTGCTCAATCTGGTGCTGGGCCGCGAGGAAGTGGAAAAGCTGGTCGAGCAAGGGCGATATCGGCGGGATGTGTACTGACGTAGCGCTTATCCAGAATTCAATGAAATCCCTGTGGGAGCGAGCTTGCTCGCGATAGCGAATGGTCAGTCAACACTTCCTTGACTGACACACCGCTATCGCGAGCAAGCCCGCTCCCACATTGACTGCGTTCTTCCATGGAAATGCGATCGAAGGTGGGAGCGGGCTTGCTCGCGAATGGAACGAAAGAGCGCTGCAAACCCGAGGCTAGATCCACCCACCCCACTGCAACACAAAGATCCCCAGGTTAGTGGTAATCG
>NZ_JAESPG010000047.1:0-35634 GCF_016756915.1 Pseudomonas sp. HB05 | reverse complement strand
CTCGCGAATGCGGTGTGTCAGTTAACAAATAAGTTGTCTGACACTCCGCATTCGCGAGCAAGCCCGCTCCCACACTGGAATGATGGGGCTTTAGATCAGGTTTTCGTCGGTTGCCGGCACGATCAGGATGCCAGCCCGCAAGCCATTCTTCACCTTGGGATTCGGGAAGATGATCCGCGCGCCCTCTTCTTCGATCACCCAGCGCGTATGGGCGATGTCTTCGGCCAGCACGTAGCCTTTTTCAAGCTCGGAGAAGTTCTCGATGTCCGCCGGCAGGTTCAGGCGGAAGCTGTCGCTGTGCTTGATGATTTCCCGCGCGACGCTGAACAGTTGCAGGCCGTCGAGGCTGTCTTCCATCTCCGGCTCGTTGCCTTCGATGATCTGTTGCAGGCGCGTTTCCAGCAGGCTGACATTGACGCCGTCGTTCTGGCCGAATGGCCGGGCCTTGCCCAACTCCAGGGTGAATGACTCGGCACCGAGCTGATCGTAGGTGTAAGCGCTGAACACGATGGACGGCTTGTTCTGCAGCAGCACCGCCTCCATGCCCGCCGCACGCAGACGGGCCAGTTCATGGCGTGAATGCTGGCGACCTTCTTTCCACGGATACAGGGCGAATTGCTCGATCTTCGAACCGCGAATGGCGGTGTGCAGGTCGTAATGCAAACGACTACGGTCCGGCACGCTGAAGAAACTCGCGGCCAGCCGTTCCAGCTCACAGGCGCGCAACGCCTCGGGGCCGCCGCTCAGCTCATGGCGACCATTGAACAGGCGATTGACGTCCTGCTCGACAAAACGCTCGCCGCGACGGATCGCCTCGGGATTGCCGAACAGGAACAGAATGCGTGCCCGTGGCTTCAGGTCGCCACGGGCAATGTCATGCAGCAGGCGATCAAGCAATTCGATCGGCGCGGTTTCGTTACCGTGGATACCGGCCGAGAGCAGCAGGTCCAGGCCATTATCCCGTGCCTCGGGCGGCTTGACCTCCAGCGCGCCCTCGCTCAACCAGCGCATCCGTACGCCTTCGACAGTCAGTTGAGTCTTCTCCGCCGGTTCACGGCCGGCGAGGGTCAGTTCAAGCAGTTTGCCGAGGGCGAGCATAGTGCGATTTCCTTAATGGTCGTGGCCGCAATCCGGGCCATGGACATGATCGTCATCGCTCATGTCAGCCGGCTCCATTTCCAGCTGCAGGCTGACCAGGTTGGTCGCCAATGGGCGCAACAGCAGGTTGGCGTATTCCTCGTCCCCTTCCTCGACATCGACGCCGATCAGCAGCTGGCCGCGGCCGTCCTGCTGGATCCACAGTTCCTTGCCCTGCCACATCACCGCGACGCGGGTGCAGGAGGTTTCCAGTTGCGTGCCGTCGGTGTCTTCAAGGATCAGCTGCAGGGTATCGCTCATGTTTTTACATTCTCGTCTGGGGATAAGGCAACGCGCCCTGCTTTGACTGTAGTCAGGTCGCGCGCGCTTTCAATTGATCTGGAAAGGATAGACCGAGCCAAGTTTAAGGATTTGTGTCAGCTCATCCAGGGCCGACCGGCATTCCAGCAGCAATTGCGGGTCCGCCAGGTCGTTTTCGGTCATGCGGTCGCGGTAGTGAGTCTCGACCCATTGGGTCAGCGAATCGTACAGCGGCGCGGTCATGATAACCCCTGGGTTGACGGCTGCCAGCTCGGTTTCGTTCAGCGCCACGCGCAACCGCAGGCAAGCCGGGCCGCCACCGTTCTGCATGCTTTGCTTGAGGTCGAAGACCTGCACCTCACGGATGACGCCGCCAGAGCTTGTCAGGCCTTGCAGGTATTGCCAGACGCGTTCATTGCTACGGCATTCTTCCGGGACGATCAACAGCATCGAGCCGTCGGGACGCGACAGCAATTGGCTGTTGAACAGGTAGGAACGGACCGCGTCATCGACAGTGACCGCCGAACGCGGTACGCACACCGATTGAAATTTCCCACCGACCTTGGCGAGTTTGTCGCTCAGCTCGGCCAGCATCTTCTCGGTCTCGAGGAACGCATCCTCGTGGTAGAACAGCACTTCGCCGTTGCCCACCGCGATCACGTCGTTGTGGAAAACGCCCTGGTCGATCACCGCCGGGTTCTGTTGGGCGTACACCACGCCCTCCTCACTCAAGCCATGCAGGCGAGCGACGGCGCGGGAGGCTTCGAGGGTCTGGCGCGCCGGGTATTTCTGTGGCGACGGGAAACGACTGTCGAACGCACTGCGGCCGAACACGAAGAACTCGACACCAGCCTCGCCATAGGCGCGGCAGAAGCGCGTGTGGTTGGCCGCACCTTCGTCACCGAATTGCGCCACGGCTGGCAATGCGGCGTGGTGCGCGAAGTGTTGCTGGTTGGCGAACATCGCCCCCAGCACGCGACTGGTGGTCGGGTGCTCGATGCTGCGGTGGTATTTGCAGTTGAGGTTGGCGGCGGTGAAATGCACGCGGCCGTCAGCAGTGTCGGCGCTCGGGCTGACGGTGGCGGCGTTGGCGACCCACATGCTCGACGCCGAGCAACTGGCGACCAGCAGCGGCATCGCTTCTTTCGCGGCCTGCTGGATGACCTGCGCGTCGCTGCCGGCAAAGCCCAAGCGGCGCAAGGCCGCCACGTCCGGACGTTCCTGTGGCGCCAGCACACCTTGCTTGAACCCCATGTTCATCAGCGCCTTCATTTTCGCCAGGCCCTGCAGCGCCGCTTCCTTGGGGTTGGAGCATTGCTGGCTGTTGCTCTGGGAGGCGACGTTGCCGTAGGAGAGCCCGCCGTAGTTATGGGTCGGCCCCACTAGACCGTCAAAGTTGACTTCATAGGATTTCATCAGCGAGGCTCCACGAGAATCTGTTTTTTATAGGCATCGAGTAACAACCGCGTCGCGGCTATCGCGAGCAAGCTCGCTCCCACAGGGCCTTGCACTGTCCTTGTAGGAGCGAGCTTGCTCGCGATTAGGGCTTAAACCATTTTTATGCCAGGCGTCAGGCTCACAGGCATGACCAGGCTCGGCGTCTCCAACGAAGCCACCGGATACGCGCAATAATCCGCCGCGTAATAAGCGCTGGCGCGATGGTTGCCCGAGGCACCGACACCGCCGAACGGCGCGCTGCTGGCGGCGCCGGTCAGTTGCTTGTTCCAGTTGACGATGCCCGCACGGCTTTGCAACCAGAACTGCTCGTAGCGCTCCTGAGAGTCCGAAAGCAAGCCGGCGGCCAGGCCATATTGAGTATTGTTGGCTTCGGCGATCGCGCCGGCGAAATCTTTGTAACGTATAACCTGCAGCAACGGCCCGAACAATTCCTCGTCGGGGCGCTCGGCCACGGCGGTGACATCAAGGATCCCCGGCGTCAACAACGCCGCCTGGGGTCGTGGCTGGGTCATGGACAGCAGCGGCACGGCCCCCTTGCCCAACAAATGATTCTGCGCATCCATCAAGGCTTTCGCGGCAGCCAGGGAAACCACCGAGCCCATGAACGGCGCCGGTTGCTGGTCAAACGGCCCAACCTCAATGGTGGAGCTGACTTGCACCAGGCGCGCCAGCAAGGCATCGCCCCACTGGCCTTCCGGCACCAGCAGGCGGCGTGCGCACGTGCAGCGCTGGCCGGCGGAGATGAACGCAGACTGGATGATGGTGTACACCGCCGCATCGACATCGGCCACTTCATCCACCACCAGCGGATTGTTGCCGCCCATCTCCAGCGCGAGGATCTTGTCCGGACGACCGGAGAACTGTTGGTGCAACAGGTTGCCGGTACGGCTGGACCCGGTGAAGAACAGCCCGTCGATGCCCGGCTCCGCCGCCAGGGCAATACCGGTTTCACGCGCGCCTTGCAGCAGGTTCAGTACACCCGCCGGCAGGCCCGCTTCGGCCCAGCACTTGACCGTCAGCTCGGCGACTTTCGGCGTCAGCTCGCTGGGCTTGAACAACACGCAGTTACCCGCCAGCAGCGCCGGCACAATGTGGCCGTTGGGCAAATGGCCGGGGAAGTTGTAAGGGCCGAACACCGCCACCACGCCGTGGGGCTTGTGGCGCAGCACGGCGGTGGCGTCGCCCAGGGGACCGCTCTTTTCGCCGGTACGCTCGCGGTAGCTCTGCACCGAAATGGCGACCTTGTTGATCATGCTGGTGACTTCGGTGGCCGCTTCCCACAGGGGCTTGCCGGTTTCCTCACCGATGCAGCGGGCCAATTCGTCAGCGTGAGTCTTCAGGGTGCCGGCAAATGCTTCCAGTACCTGGATACGTTCGTCCAGCGGGCGCCGAGCCCAGTCCGGGAACGCCTGGCGCGCAGCCTGCACGGCGGATTCCACCTGGGCCGCCGTGGCGCCTCTTCCAGACCACAGCACTTGCTGGGTCACCGGGTTCAACGACTCGAAGGCGTCGCCCTGGCCTTCCAGCCAACTTCCAGCGATGTACAACGATTTCATTATTTCGACTCCCGAGCAGCGGACAACGCCACGGCACGCACCTGGTCGCCAGCGTTGAGTTGAAGACGTTTGGCGGTCAGCGGATCGACCACCAGGGTGCCCGCGGCAAAGCGCGCCGGCGCCGCCGTGATGCGGCAGTCCTGGCATTTGCGGTTATGGATGAGGAATGGCGTGGCGTCATCGCCCGGCGTGCCGATGGCCAGCACCAGCGCCTGGCTGTCGCGGATCGCACGGATCTTGCCAGTCTCGCATTCGACGGCCGGGCCGGCATCGAAGATGTCGACGTAGCCCTGGTAGCTGAAGCCTTCGCTCTTGAGCATCGACAGCGCCGGCTCGGTGTCGGGATGAACCTGGCCAATCACGGCCCGGGCGTCCTCCGACAGGAAGCAGGTGTACAGCGGAAACTTGGGCATCAGCTCGGCAATGAACGCCTTGTTGCCCACGCCGGTCAGGTAATCGGCCTGGCTGAATTCCATCTTGAAGAAATGCCGGCCCAGGCTTTCCCAGAACGGCGAGCGGCCATTTTCGTCGGACATGCCACGCATTTCGGCAATGATCTTGTTGCCGAAAAGCTGCGGGAACTCGGCGATGAACAGCATCCGCGCCTTGGCCAACATCCGGCCATTGAGGCCGTTGCGGTAGTCGGCATGGAGGAACAACGAGCACAGCTCGGAATTGCCCGTCAGGTCGTTGGCCAGGAACAACGTCGGGATTTCCCGGTAGATGTTCAGTTCCTGGGAAGCGCTGACCGTCAGGCCGACCCGGAAGTTGTACCAAGGCTCACGCAACCCCACGGCGCCAGCGATGGCGGAAATACCCACCACGCGACCGTCATCGTCTTCGAGCACGAACAGGTAGTCCGCGTCACCACGCCCGGCTTCGCCGCGAAACGTCTTCTCGGCCCAGCCAACCCGATGGGCCAGGCGCTCTTCGTTGGCCGGCAAGGTGGTCAGGCCGGTGCCGGTGCTGCGGGCCAGGGCGATCAGAGCGGGTAAATCGCTGCTGCGTACGGGACGAACGATCATGCTATCTCCTCAGACGGGCCGCTCACGCCACCCGCGAAACACTGCTGTTAAACCGCCACCAGGCGCACGCTGGCGCCTTCACCGACGCCCAGGGCTTCGGCTGCTTCCATGTCCAGCGTCACAGGCTTGCCTGGCGCGTAGTCGAGGTCGAGCAGCACGGCGCGGTAGTCCTGCAATTGGGCGTTGGCCACCAGGTATTGGCGACCGACGCCCTTGACGGCTTCGCCGATCTTGACCGGCACCACGCGGCTCTGGGCGATCGAGCGGATCCCCGAGACGCGGGCATGCAAGGTCGGGCCACCGTCGAAGATATCGATGTAGTGATCGGTCTCGAAACCCTCGCGCATCAGGATGTCGAAGGTGATCTGTGCACGTGGGTGGACCTGGCCCATGGCTTCCTGGGCGGCATCCGGCAACAGCGGCACGTAGATCGGGTAATGCGGCATCAATTCGGCGAGGAAGGTCCGGCTTTTCAGCCCGCACAGACGCTCGGCGGCGGCGTAGTTGAGGTCGAAGAAGTTGCGACCGATGGCGTCCCAGAACGGCGAGTCACCATTTTCATCGCTGTAGCCAACGATCTCGGTCACCACCGAATCGGCAAAGCGCTCCGGATGGCTGGCGACGAACAGCAGGCGCCCACGGGAATTGAGTTCGGCCCAAGGCGACCCGACCAGTTCCGGCACGACGTAGAAACTCGTCAACAGGCTGTTGCCGGTCAGGTCGTGGCACTGGGAGAGTACGTGGATCTTGTTATGGATCTTCAGCTCGCGGGACGCATGGACGAAGGTCTCGTTGCGAAAGCTGTAGAACGGCTCGGAGTATCCCGCCGACGCAACGATGGCCGAACAGCCCACCAGCTTGCCGGTAGCGGTGTCTTCGAGGACAAAGAAATAGCTCTCTTCGCCGTTGAAACTGACTTCGGCGGCGAACGAGGCTTCGCTTGCGGCGATCTTATCGCTCAGGCGTTCCACGTCATCCGGCAAGGAAGTGACACCGATCGGGCTGTCCGCAGCCAGACGCTGTACCTCGCCCAGATCAGCCATTTGCGCGGGGCGCATCACCAGCATGGTGTCACTCCTTAACTTGAAATAAACGGTTCGACCATTGGGTCGATACACAGAAAAAAACTAAACGAACACCCAGGCATCTATCAAATCTGCGGCGGTCTTCGATTTCTCAGCCGCTGCAAGACTCCTGTGGGAGCGAGCTTGCTCGCGATAGCGGTGTATCAGTCACATTGATACTGGCTCATCCGCCGCCATCGCGAGCAAGCTCGCTCCCACAAGGGATTCGGTCCAGCCTCAGGCTTGGGTCAACTTCGCCGCAGCCCGTTCGAAGCGGTCCAGGCCGGCGTCGATGTCGGCGTCTTCCACCACCAGGCTCGGGGCGAAACGAATCACGTCCGGGCCGGCTTGCAGGATCATCAGGCCTTCCTGTTCGGCGGCATTGAAGATGTCCTTGGCCTTGCCCTTCCAGGCGTCGTTCAGCACGCAACCGATCAGCAGGCCCAGGCCACGCACCTGGGTAAACAGGCCGTACTTCACGCCGATCTGCTCCAGGCGGGTCTTGAACTTGTCGTGCTTGGCCTTGACGCCATTGAGCACCTCAGGCGTGTTGACCACATCGATCACCGCCTCGGCCACCGCGCAGGCCAGCGGGTTGCCGCCGTAGGTGGTGCCATGGGTGCCGACGACGAGGTGCTTGGCCAGTGCTTCGGTGGTGAGCATCGCCGCGATCGGGAAACCACCGCCCAGGCTCTTGGCGCTGGTGAGGATGTCCGGGACCACGCCGTAATGCATGTAGGCGAACAAGTGGCCGCTGCGGCCCATGCCGGTCTGCACTTCGTCGAACACCAGCAGCGCGTTGTGCGCATCGCACAGTTCGCGGGCGCCTTGCAGGTAAGCCAATTCGGCCGGCAACACACCACCCTCGCCCTGGATCGGTTCCAGCACCACGGCGCAGGTCTTGTCCGAGACCGCCGCTTTCAAAGCGGCCAGGTCGTTGTAAGGAACGTGGGTGATGCCGGTGATTTTAGGACCGAAACCATCGGAGTACTTCGACTGCCCGCCGACGTTGACGGTGAACAGCGTACGGCCGTGGAAACTGTTGAGCGCAGCGATGATTTCGTATTTTTCACTGCCATAACGATCGAACGCGACGCGACGGGCCAACTTGAAGGCGGCCTCGTTGGCTTCGGCGCCGGAGTTGCAGAAGAACGCACGCTCGGCGAAGGTCGCGTCCACCAGTTTGTGAGCCAGGCGCAAGGCCGGCTCATTGGTGAAAACGTTCGATACGTGCCACAGCTTGTTGGCCTGTTCGGTCAAGGCTCCGACCAGAACCGGGTGGGCATGGCCCAGCACGTTGACTGCGATACCGCCAGCAAAATCGATCAGCTCGCGACCGGACTGGTCCCACACGCGGGAACCGGCACCACGCACAGGGATGAAGGCAGCAGGTGCATAGTTGGGAACCATCACCTGGTCGAAATCGGCGCGTTGTACCGCGGCTTGCTCAACGGACATCGGAGTCTCCTGAAGAGGAACACCCACCTGGAACTGGCGGGCTTGGTAAGGATTGTAAGGACAGTTTTCAGCCCGGCCTTGCCGCCAAGCGACAACTTCTTATAGCGCCAACCCACGTTTTTCGCGGGTTTACGGCAATGCGACAAATAGCGTCGCAAAGGCGCAGTTTAAACGTTGCCGGTGTATTTGAGGTCCCTGCATCTACATTTCCCTCGGCCATGCAAAACACACCTTGTGGCGAGGGGATTTATCCCCGCTGGGCTGCGAAGCGCCCCCTAAAGCCAGGCTGCTCGGTGTGCCAGATAGATTGGGTTGGCTGTCTTGGGGCTGCTTCGCAGCCCAGCGGGGATAAATCCCCTCGCCACAGGGTTACATGCACTACCCATATAAGGGGTTGCGCCAGCTTTAGCCCCGTTCGGACGGCACCGAGGACAATTCGAACGGGCTGCTGCTACGCCGCTGGTTACGGTCTTCCCGCGGCGTGGCACCAAAGAAGTTGCGATAGGCGCTGGAAAAATGAGGGCCGGAAGAGAAACCGCAGGACAAGCCGATCTGGATGATGGACTTGCTGGTCTGCATCAACATCTGCCGCGCCTTGTTCAGGCGCAGTTCCAGGTAATACTGGCTCGGCACACGATTGAGGTACTGCTTGAAGATCCGCTCCAGCTGCCGGCGGGACACGCACACATGCTGGGCGATTTCGTCGGTGGTCAGCGGCTCCTCGATGTTGGCTTCCATCAGCAGCACCGCCTGGGTGAGCTTCGGGTGGCTGGAGCCGAGGCGGTTCTGCAACGGAATGCGCTGGCGCTCGCCGCCCTCGCGAATGCGCTCGACCACCAACTCCTCCGACACCGCGCCGGCCAGTTCCGCGCCGTGATCCCGGGCCAGCACCGCCAACAACAAGTCCAACACCGACATGCCGCCGCAGGCGCTCAGGCGATCACGGTCCCAGTCAAACAGATGACTGGTGGCGATGACTTTGGGGAAGCGCTCGGAGAAATCATCCTGCCAGCGCCAGTGCACGGCAGCCCGATAGCCATCGAGCAAACCCAACTGGGCCAGTGGATAGACGCCGGCGGACAAACCACCAATGACGCAACCGGCCCGCACCAATTGTTTAAGCGCACTGCTCAGCGGCGAGGCCAGCGCAGTCGGCGGCTCATCGGCCACCAGGAACAGCTTCTGCAAACCTTCGAGCTTGCCCGCCCAAGGCTCGCCCGGCAGTTGCCAGGCGCCCTCTGCCGAAGGCTCGGCTTGAAGAAACGACAGCTCGTAGACCACGTCCGGATGCACTCGCTGAGCGACACGCAAGGCCTCCTCGGCCAGCGCCAGCGTCAAGGCTTTAGTGCTGGGCCAAATCAGGAAACCTATTCGATGGGCAGTCATGGCGGGCGATCCGAAGCGAAAACAGTGTTAAAGCCAAAAGCGGCTGTAACCAAATTAGACCATCTGGCGCGCGGTGCGCAGCATGACCCAAATCAGGTGCGTAACGGGAGCGATTACTTGAGGCTGCCCGACAGGAATTGCTGCAGGCGCTCCGATTGCGGATTGACCAGCACTTCGCGCGGGTTGCCACTTTCTTCGACGATGCCTTTGTGCAGGAACACCAACTGGTTCGACACTTCACGGGCAAAGCCCATTTCGTGGGTCACCACCACCATGGTCCGGCCTTCCAGGGCCAGGGCCTGCATGACCTTGAGCACATCGCCGACCAATTCCGGGTCAAGGGCCGAAGTCGGCTCATCGAACAGCATCACCTCAGGCTCCATTGCCAGCGCACGGGCGATCGCCACGCGTTGCTGCTCGCCGCCGGACATATGGCCTGGGTAGGCATCCTTGCGATGGGCCACGCCGACCTTGTTCAGGTAGTGCTCGGCCTTCTCGCGGGCTTCGGCCTTGGGCACGCCCAGCACATGGACCGGCGCTTCGATGATGTTTTCCAGCGCAGTCATGTGAGACCACAGGTTGAAATGCTGGAACACCATCGACAACCGCGAACGCATGCGCTGCAGTTGCTTGGGGTCCGAAGCCTTCATCGCGCCGTCCTTGCCGGCAACCAGTTTCAACTCTTCGTTGTTGAGCAGGATCTTGCCAGCGTGGGGTTGCTCAAGCAGGTTGATGCAACGCAGGAAAGTACTCTTGCCGGAGCCACTGGAGCCGATGATGCTGATCACATCGCCAGCCGCGGCTTTCAGTGACACGCCCTTGAGCACTTCGTGACTGCCATAGCGTTTATGCAGGTCTTGGACTTCAAGCTTATACATGCGGTCGGTTCTCACAAAACGTCAGTCGTTGAGCAGTCGATCGGATCGACGCGTTATCAGTGCTTGCGCGGCGCCAGGTAACCCAGCCAGCGGCGCTCGGCCAGCTTGAACAGGCGCACCAGGATGAAGGTCAGGCACAGGTAGAACACACCGGCGGTGATATAGGCCTCGAACGGCAAGTAATACTGCGCGTTCACCGTGCGCGCGGCACCGGTAATGTCGATCAGGGTCACGATGGACGCGAGACTGGTGGTCTGCAACATCATGATCACTTCGTTGCTGTACTGCGGCAGTGCCCGGCGCAGGGCCGACGGCAACAGGATCCGGCGATACAGCTTGTAGCGCGACATGCCCATGGCCTTGGCTGCTTCGATCTCACCATTGGGCGTGGCCCGCAGGCTGCCGGCGATGATTTCAGCGGTGTAGGCGCTGGTGTTGATGGCGAACGCCAGGCAGGCGCAGAACGTTGCGCTGGACAGCCATGGCCAGAGGAAGCTCTCGCGCACGATGGCGAACTGCGCAAGCCCGTAGTAGATCAGGAACAGCTGCACCAGCATCGGCGTGCCGCGGATCACATAGGTGTAGAGCCAGGCCGTCATGTTGACGATCGGCTGCTTCGACACCCGCATCAGCCCCAGGGGCAGCGCCGCCAACAGGCCGAAGAACAGCGACAAAGCCAACAATTTGAGGGTGGTCAGCAAGCCACTGAAGTACAGCGGCAAGGCTTCGTAGATGACGTTGTAGTCGAAGATCATAGATCAGCCGCCCTTACGCCTACCGAGTAGCGCTTCTCAAGGTGACGCAACGCCAGCAACGAGACGCTGGTGATCACCAGGTACATCGCCGCCACTGCGAGGAAGAAGGTGAAAGGCTCGCGAGTGGCATCCGCCGCCTGCTTGGCCTTGAACATCATGTCTTGAAGGCCCACCACGGAAATCAACGCGGTGGCCTTGGTCAACACCAGCCAGTTGTTGGTGAAGCCCGGGATCGCCAGGCGAATCATCTGCGGCACCAGCACCCGGAAGAACACCTGGAAGCCGTTCATGCCGTACGCCATGCCCGCCTCGGCCTGCCCCTTGGGGATCGCCATGAAAGCACCGCGAAAGGTTTCCGACAGGTAGGCGCCGAAAATGAAGCCCAGGGTACCGATACCGGCCGCCAGCGGGTTCAGGTCGATGTAGTCGTCATAGCCGAGCATCGGTGCCACGCGATTGAGCAAGTCCTGGCCGCCGTAGAAAATCAGCAGGATCAGCACCAGGTCGGGAATGCCGCGAATGACCGTGGAATACAGGTCGCCCAGCCACGCCAGCCAGCGCACCGGAGAAAGGCGCAACGCAACGCCGATCAAACCCAGGACGATGGCCAGGGCCATGGACGACAAGGCGAGCTCAAGCGTCAACCATGCGCCATCGAGGATGACAGCCCCGTAGCCTTTCAACATGATTCAGGTCCTCGAAAGTGGGATGAAAAAATGGCGCAAACCGCAGAGATCCTGTTGCTTGCGCCATTTCGCACGAGTGGCGGGACGTCGTTACTTGCCGTAGATGTCGAAAGCGAAGTATTTGTCCTGGATTTGCTTGTACTTGCCGTTCTCGCGGAGGGCGGTGATCGCGCCATTGATCTTGTCTTTCAGCGCATCGCCCTTGCGAACCGCGATACCGATGCCGTCGCCGAAGTATTTCTCGTCGGTGAAGGCTGGACCTACGAATGCGAAGCCCTTGCCGGCATCGGTCTTGAGGAAGCCGTCATCCAACAGGGTAGCGTCTGCCACGGTGCCGTCGAGGCGGCCGGCGGCGACGTCCAGGTAGATTTCGTTCTGCGAGCCGTACGGCTTGATCTCGGCACCCAGCGGAGCCAGGACTTCACGGGCGAAACGCTCGTGGATCGAACCACGCTGCACGCCGATGTTCTTGCCCTTGAGCTCGGCCAGGTTGTCGCTGACCTGGGTACCGGCCTTCATCACCAGACGGGCCGGCGTGTTGTAGTACTTGTTGGTGAAATCAACGGACTTCTTGCGATCTTCAGTGATCGACATGGACGACAGGATCGCGTCGATCTTGCGCACCTTCAGCGCCGGGATCAGGCCGTCGAATTCCTGCTCGACCCACACGCACTTGACCTTCATCTCTTCGCACAGCGCATTGCCGATGTCGTAGTCGAAACCGACGATGCTGCCGTCCGGAGCCTTGGAGGCGAACGGAGGGTAAGCCGCTTCGATACCGATCTTCAGGGGCTTCTCGTCAGCGAAGGTCGGCAGGGACAGCACGGACAGTGCCAGGGCGCCAAGCAGCACAAGTTTCTTCATCTTGGGACTCCATCGGTAAAGGGCAAAACGGCAGAGTGAGCAACAGCCCAATATGCGAATGGGTAAACGAACTTGGGTGCTGCATTCGATGGCTCGCGTTTTTCAACGCACGCCACGACGAGCGAGTGATCGGCATTCTAACGACAGGCCCGAAGTCGATATTTCTTCAATGCGACAACAAATTACAGAAGCACCGAGAAAGCTGTTCGAGCACATTGACAGCCTCGCAAATTCATGCAAGAGCAACAGAAAGGGAACCAATCATCGCTGCAAATAGCGGGCCCATTATTCGCAAACCCTTCTAATCCGGCAAGCACAGCGTGTCGGCTTGTTTTTCGAAACGCTTGAAAACGCCCTGCAACGGGGCTTGGCGTTTCACATCGCCCCGTTGTGGCGCCTTTGGTTACACATTTCGAAACACCGGTAACGTTCAGACGCGTCCTACATTGAACGCCGATATTTATTCACCCACCTGTCAGCCAAACATCAAACCCTGTGGCGAGGGAGCTTGCTCCCGCTGGGCTGCGCAGCAGCCCCAAAAGCCAGGCACCGGGGTCGTTCTACAACGAACCTGTGGCGAGGGGATTTATCCCCGCTGGGCTGCGAAGCGGCCCTAAAGCCAGGCAACTCGGTGTGCCAGACAAATTGAGTTGACTGCCTTGGGGCTGCTTCGCAGCCCAACGGGGATAAATCCCCTCGCCACAAAAGTGAGCGCCGCAGGCCTATATAAAAAAGCCCCGCCCGGCAAACGCCGGGCGGGGCTTTTCAGTGTTACACGCGACCGTCAGGCAACGTTCATGGTCTTGTGCGTCTCGATCAGGTGCGCCACCACACCCGGATCGGCCAGGGTGGAGATATCACCCAACCCGTCGTATTCCGCGGTAGCGATCTTGCGCAAGATGCGACGCATGATCTTGCCGGAGCGGGTTTTCGGCAGGCCTGGCGCCCACTGGATCACATCTGGCGAAGCAATCGGACCGATCTCCTTGCGCACCCAGTTCTTCAGTTCCAGGCGCAGGGCCTCGCTGGTTTCTTCGCCGGCATTGAGGGTGACGTAGACATAAATGCCCTGCCCCTTGATGTCGTGCGGCACACCCACCACCGCCGCTTCGGCGACTTTCGGGTGGGCAACCATCGCGCTTTCGATCTCGGCCGTACCCATGCGGTGACCGGACACGTTGAGCACATCGTCCACCCGACCGGTGATCCAGTAGTAGCCATCCTCGTCGCGACGGGCACCGTCACCCGTGAAGTACATGCCACTGAAGGTCTTGAAGTAGGTGTCGACAAAACGGTCATGGTCGCCGTACAGCGTACGCGCCTGGCCCGGCCACGAGTCGAGGATCACCAGGTTGCCTTCGGCGGCGCCTTCGATCAGGTTGCCGAGGTTGTCCACCAGCGCCGGCACTACACCGAAGAATGGGCGGGTTGCGGAACCCGGTTTCAACGCCGTGGCGCCTGGCAGCGGGCTGATCAACACGCCACCGGTCTCGGTCTGCCACCAGGTATCGACGATCGGGCAACGCTCCTTGCCGACATTCTTGTAGTACCAGTCCCAGGCTTCCGGGTTGATCGGCTCACCCACCGAACCCAGCAGGCGCAGGCTGCTGCCGTCGGCGCCTTCGACAGCGGCAGTGCCCGAGGCCATCATCGCGCGGATCGCGGTCGGCGCGGTGTAGAGGATGCTGACCTTATGCTTGTCGACAACCTTGGCCACGCGGGTGATGTCCGGGTAGTTCGGCACGCCTTCGAACAGCAGCGTGGTCGCGCCATTGGCCAACGGGCCGTAGACGATGTAGCTGTGACCGGTGACCCAACCCACGTCGGCGGTGCACCAGTAGACCTCGCCCGGCTTGTAGTCGAACACACGCTCATGGGTCAGCGCCGCGTACAGCAAGTAACCGGCAGTGGTGTGCTGCACGCCCTTGGGCTTGCCGGTGGAACCGGAGGTGTAGAGGATGAACAGCGCTTCTTCGGCGCCCATTTCCTTCGGCGCGCAAACGGTACCGGCCACCTTCATCAGGTCTTCGTACCAGATGTCGCGGTGCTGGTTCCACTTGATGTTGCCCGCCGTGCGCTTGCACACGATGACCTTCTGGATGCTGCTGGTTTCCGGGTTGGTCAGCGCGTCATCGACGTTGGCCT
The DNA here is from genome assembly GCF_016756915.1 of Pseudomonas sp. HB05. Lineage (NCBI taxonomy): Bacteria > Pseudomonadati > Pseudomonadota > Gammaproteobacteria > Pseudomonadales > Pseudomonadaceae > Pseudomonas > Pseudomonas sp. HB05. Next base: position 20,961 of record NZ_JAESPG010000047.1, on the reverse strand, counting down.
TGAGCGGGATCTTCTTGCCGGCGCGAATGCCTTCGTCAGCAGTGATCACCACTTTGGATTTGCAGTCGATGATCCGACCGGCCAAGGCTTCAGGGGAAAAACCACCGAACACCACCGAGTGAATCGCACCGATGCGGGTACAGGCCAGCATCGCGACCACGGCCTCGGGGATCATCGGCATGTAGATGGTCACCACGTCGCCGCGGTGTACGTCCTGGCCGCGCAGGGCGTTGGCGAACTTGCAGACTTCTTCATGCAGCTCGCGATAGGTGATGTTGCGGCTCTCGGATGGGTCATCGCCTTCCCAGATGATCGCAATTTGATCACCGCGCTCGGCCAGGTGACGGTCGAGGCAGTTGTAGGACACGTTCAAGGTGCCGTCGGCAAACCATTTGATGTCGACATGGTGATCGTCGAAAGAAGTCTGCTTCACCGTGGTGAAAGGCTTGATCCAATCGAGGCGCTTGGCCTGCTCGCGCCAGAAGCCATCGGGGTTGACGACCGACTGCTGGTACATGGCCTTGTAGGTCGCCTCGTCAGTCAGCGTGTTGGCCGCTACCTCGGGACGAACGGGATACACAGAAGCCGCACTCATCTTTCTTACCTCGGTGACAATAGTTGTTTTTGTATGGTTCCGTTGTAGCTTGGGGCGGGCCTATAGAACCATTCGACGATGGTAGTAACAAGTCCCTACAAAATGTCGGTACTAGTGGGAGCCGAGCTTGCTCGCGACGGCGGTGGGTCAGCCAATATCCATGCAAACTGATCCACCGCTATCGCGAGCAAGCTCGCTCCCACAGTTGATCTCCATTGAATACTCACTTTATATCCAACGCCGCTCCCCCTGTGGGAGCGAGCTTGCTCGCGATGACGGCGACACATCCAGCATAAATGCAACAGACATCCCCACCACCTCTAGCGATTATTACCAGATCAACCAACAGTGTTTATCAAAACCGAGTCTGTTTACCCCCACCCCCTCCTTCTAAAATCCACCTCGCCAACCGGCAAACACGATTGACGCAACACAGCCCCCACGAAGGCCGTTGATCCAACTTCCAACACTTGCTCCACACGCAACCCCAAAAAGGTTGCGTGACCCCACTCGACCTCAAAAAAGGTGAAATACAGATGAAAGCTTTATGGGTTCTGGTCCTCGGCAGCCTGTGCGCCACCGCGATGGCGGACGAGGCCCCGACCGATGTTGCACAGCAAAAACCGGCAATCGAGGAGTACACCTACTCCACCCACCTGGACATCGCCAAAGTTATCTACATGAGCGACATCCCGAATGTCTGCGAAGTGGTCCCGGCGAAGATGGAATACGACGACTCCAAGGGCCAACGCCACATCCTGCGCTACAGCGTCATGGGCAACGGTTGCTCCAACGGCTGATCAACCTAATCGAACCAGGACCAACCCTCATGAAAAGCAAACTGATCCTCACCCTGACCCTGTCCGTACTGGCTGCCAGCACCTTCGCCGCCGACGGATTCGATCGCACCGGTTCCGCCGCCGCAATCAAGCGCTACGACCTGATGGATACCGCCACGATTGCCACCGACGATCACGACCGCACACACACCGCGACCGTCGCCACCGATGACCGCGACCATGCCGATTCGGCGCGTACCGACTGATCATTACTGGCAACTTCCATGGCTCGATTTCGATCGGGCCAGGTTGTGTCTGGAACCGCCGAAAACCCTTCACAAACACAACATGTAGTGCAAAACCGCAAAAAACGCTGGTTTTTTGATCAAAAAAAACCGCGATCCGCACCCTGCAAAAAAAATCTTCAACGGCCAAAGCCTTGTAAACCCTCGCTCCCACGCGGATATACCCCCCGCCGCCCCTTCTGTGAGCTATTTCGCCACACCACGTAGGCAAAAAAGTCCTTATAATGCCGCCTTAAACGGGCCTGCAATATTCCCTTACAGGGGATCACGCCAGCCTGGAGCCCACGCAGGGGCCCATCGCCTCCCCGCGTTCACCGCTGCTCCGGAATGACCCGTACATTTTTCTGTTTATTGCCTGCGTCAGCTGCTGCAACAAACGATTTTTCAAGATCCACCGCGGCCAGTAGGCCTTCATTGGGCATCTGGCCCTCACGCAGGAGACGACACGTCATGCTGAGCTGGGACGAATTCGACAAAGAAGACAGTGGCGAAGTCGCTGTAAAAGGCGCCAACGCCGGCCACGCTTCTGAAGCCAACATGGACCGCCTCGACAGCGCCGGCGGTGCCGCCGCCCTCGAAGCCCGGGCCGTGACGGCCAGCGACTCGGCCGCGATCATTCGCGCCAAGGCCGCCCTCGATAAACTCGACGTCGCCGAAGGCCTCGCCGAACTCGAAGGCGCCTCCGCCCGTGTCGCCGTCGATGAAAAGCGCATGATCAACTGCCGCGCCGACCTCAACCAGCTCGTGCCATTCAAATACGACTGGGCCTGGCAGAAGTACCTGGACGGCTGCGCAAACCACTGGATGCCGCAAGAAGTCAACATGACCGCCGACATCGCCCTCTGGAAAAACCCGGAAGGCCTGACCGACGACGAACGCCGCATCGTGATGCGCAACCTGGGCTTCTTCTCCACCGCCGACTCCCTGGTTGCCAACAACCTGGTCCTGGCCGTGTACCGCCTGATCACCAACCCGGAATGCCGCCAGTACATCCTGCGCCAGGCTTTCGAAGAGGCGATCCATACCCACGCCTACCAGTACTGCATCGAATCGCTGGCCATGGATGAAGGCGAAATCTTCAACATGTACCACGAGATCCCATCGGTCGCGAAAAAAGCCGCCTGGGGCCTGAAATACACCCGTTCGATCTCCGATCCGAAGTTCGAAACCGGCACCCCGGACACCGACAAAGAGCTGCTGCGCAACCTGATCGCCTATTACTGCGTCCTGGAAGGCATCTTCTTCTACTGCGGCTTCACCCAGATCCTCTCCATGGGCCGCCGCAACAAGATGACCGGCGTCGCCGAGCAGTTCCAGTACATCCTGCGCGACGAATCCATGCACCTTAACTTCGGTATCGACGTGATCAACCAGATCAAGATCGAAAACCCACACCTGTGGGATGCCGAGATGAAGGAAGAAGCGACCCAGATGATCCTGCAAGGGACCCAACTGGAAATCGAATACGCCCGCGACACCATGCCTCGCGGTGTATTGGGGATGAACGCGGCGATGATGGAGGACTACCTCAAGTTCATCGCTAACCGTCGCTTGTCGCAGATTGGCTTGAAAGAAGAGTATCCGGGGACGACGAATCCGTTCCCTTGGATGAGCGAGATCATGGACTTGAAGAAAGAGAAGAACTTCTTTGAGACTCGGGTGATTGAGTATCAGACGGGTGGGGCTTTGAGCTGGGATTGATTCGACAGAAAAATCCTAGGCTGTACGCGTAACTAAAAACCCCGTGACAACGGGGTTTTTTGTATTCTACGGAACCAAAACCGCGTTTAACTGCGGGACAGGCACGTCACCTCTGCCCTACGAAAAACTCAGAATCTTTCCGCATTGACGCCGTATCGCCTCGTTACCTATCTTAGTCACAGGTGCCTAAGAAACGCCCAACGTAGTAGCTAATCGCCGAACATGGAATCGCGCACTGTCCGAGGACACTTGCAATTCTGTGTGGGGAAAATAGCTAGTTGGGATTTTTCTCACATCCTCTACGTCGGGCTCGCGCCGCTAACCTTCGAACGTAGAGGTGGTTATGCCCACAAGAACGCAGCTCTGCTCTCCGTATGTCTCGGAGAACCTTCATGCCTGACGCTTACACTCCGGCGGTTTTTACCCGTCATAACGTTAATCTTCATGCCCTTCTGCTTGAAAACCAAGCTTGGTTCAGCGCCTCCGATTTGGGGCGTTTGATGAGCAAGCACCTCGATGAACGCATGACCCGCAAGCTTGACCCTGACCAGCGCCGGATGATGCTCGTGCATGTCCACGGCTTGACCGAAGAGCGTCTGATGCTGAGCGAGTCAGGCCTCTATGCGCTGCTGGTTTATCACTACTGCCCTGAGTATCGATTGCTGCGTGAGTGGATCACGCATCAGGTGGTACCAACCCTGCGGGATGAGCGCTACTCGCATAAGGTGGAACGGCCTACGTTGAGCGTGTTGGATTGGCCGAAGATGTCGCTCTGCATGCTGCACTGGCAGGATGAGCCATGGATTCGTTTGCGGGATATGCCAGCGGTGCTGGTGGATGATCCGTTTGGGCAGCACGAATCCTGGTGGCGGAAAGCTTCTCGGATTTTGCGAGGGTCTTGAGATTCAATCAGAGGCCGTCGTCCGTGTTCGAGCGACGTTTTTTGTTGGTCATATGGAATGAGGGCTGCTGCGCAGCCCAGCGGGAGCAAGCTCCCTCGCCACGGGTGTAGGCTCTGAGAACTTCAGCGTCTGTTGATAGAAAAGAATTTATGGAGATATGTAATGACGAAAAAAATAAGAAGTGAGGCCTTCGAGTCGATTCACAGCTCGGCCGAAGCGTTGCTGAAAGTAGGCGCTATCGACGAGGCCACCATGCGAGAGTTCGACGAGGCCTGCATGGCTGAGGTATCTGCTGAACTCTCAGATCAAGAAGATTCGCCTGAACTCAGAGCTAGCCCTCAAACCCCTTGATGACGTCCTCCGGAGTGCGGTCGAAATCCGCCAGCATCCGAATATTCCCCTTCAATCGACCAGGCTTGCGCGCCTGCGGTGTAGCGACATGAGGCAGCAGTTCCAGATAAGGCTTGCCGGCCTTGGTGATCACCACCCTGTCGCCCTGCCATGCACGCGCACCCAGTTGTAAGAGCTGGGACTTTGCTTCGCGCAAGGTTACTTCCACCTGTTCACTCATGCACCGTCTCCACGGATTCAACTGACCCAAGCTTGAGCGCTCGATAGGTTCAAGCTGGCGCTCCAAGTCTCTGCTCTGAACATTTCTCCACCTACCCGGCCGCGCCCTTGTCGCCATCCTTGGCCTTCGTACCGAGCTGTGCTGCGGTTTTGCGTTTAGGATTAGCACCGCGAATGGGCATTTGGGGAGTCGTTTTTTGCGGCTTGGGCGGCGGCGTGTAAAGGGTCGTGGCAGACTTCGTCAGCCCCAGGCGCAGCCCGAACTTTCTCAAGATGGCTTCGATGGTGCTAAGGGTTGGATTGCCCTTGTCCTTCTCGATCTGGTACAGGGCCTTGGTCGACATGTTGCACATGAGAGCAAAGGTTTCCTGATCCAGGCCGGTCACCTCAAGCCGTAGACGGCGAATAGCGGTTCCCAGGGTTTCGATCCCCGTCACATGTTGCATGACGATGTCGTCAATGAGCTCCCTGCGCCGTTCGTTGATGTTCTCTTTCATCGCAGCCCCCATTCAGCCAGGCGCTTATCCAAATTGTTCAGCGGAATAGACTGAGCGCGCCTCACTTCCTCTGGAAGATCAACCAGCAGATCCGGTAAAGCCCTGAATATCTCGGCGGCTCCAAGCAGACGCTCGAAAAGCACGTCAGGGCTGACCAAGTCCTGGAAGTCACTGCAGACCGCTTTCCAGTCTGGACTTCCCATACGCTCAGCCTTCCATTTGGTTACCCGAGTGACACCTTCCGGATCGAGTACCATTGGTGCAAGGTCATAGATCGGCGCCAGTTCGAATTTGTCCCGATATCTGAAGATGGCCGTGTTGCGCCCATGGTTGTCCGAATTTCCCAGGATACGGTTCAGCAGGTCACGGCGAAGGTATTCAAATACCAGTTCCTCAAGCTCACCTTCCTGCCCATTCGTGCACCACAGGTGAATCAGGCGACTGAGTACATCCTCATGATTCATTCTCGAACCAGGCTCGGTGTTCTCACACACTGAATAAATCGACTCGACCGGAATCCTCTCCACCATGTCGTTGGCGACTCGCCGATCAAAGCGCGGCATCCACAGGCTTGGCTTATCGGCTTCCTCAAGCACCAGTCCATCTGTAGATATCGTCTTCAAACCGAGTCGGGAGATCGCTTTGTAATAGTGGTACTCGGCCCGCAGGATGTTCTTGTCGCGCTCAGTCGCTTGGTTGCGAGCAAACTTCACCAACCAATGACGACGCGCAAGTTCGTCAGAAAGCATCGCATCGGCATAAAGCGCGCCATCCCCATCCTCAACCATAATCAGCTTTGGAGCTTCCCCCTGAGCGCCCGTAGCACCGCCCAGCGCAGCGCCAGATTCATAGGCGTATTCGAGGAAGTCATTTGTTCTGTCTACGATTTCTTTGCGTGCAAAGGCCTCTTTGCGAGTCTGGTCGATCTGCTCGAAAGACTCCTTCACCCTCAAGTGCCCAATGGGAGAAGGTGTGCAGCGACTCAGGAGGAAAAAACTCATGTCCATGCCGTCTGGCTTTTCCTCACCAAATCTCTTCTGCAACGATTTCCGAGCAGCTCCGGCCGGTATGATGTCGTAGACGAATGGGGGATAGCCTTTACCATCGACAGCATTCCAGCTCAGCGGAAGATTTACGCTGAGGGCGTGTTCAAATGCGGTATCTAGCTTATGAATGAAGTGAACCAAGTAATCTTGGTCGTAGGATACGCTGCATCGCGACTCCTCAACCTTCTGAGCGTTCGACACGCTGAAGACCACAGCGTCGCGCCAGTGGCCTTCAACGTAAGTCTGGATGGTGAGTTGTTCGGACATTTTTAAATCAACCGGAACTATGATACCGGTTAGTCTCGCCAAAAGCCTCTCTACCAGCAATATAATTCCGATTAAAGGCGGAACGCGGTAGATAATCGGCATTCTAATACCGACTAATTGGACCTGGAGCTGCAGAACGAGGGCTGCTCCGCAGCCCAGCGGGAGCAAGCTCCCTCGCCACGGGTCGATGTCAGGGCGCAGGCGGGCGGCGGGCTTGATGGCCAGGTTGGTTCTGGGAATCGCGAGCAAGCTCACTCCCACGGGGTTTGTGATGCGTTGAAACTTCGGGTGCATCCCGCCCTGCCCTTCGGTATTAATACACTTCCTCTCACGGACCCGAGCCCCGATGAAATTCGATACCGCCTATTGCCTCAGCCTCGATGCCAAGCTTTCGATCTATGACGTTCGGGATCTGAATTTCGACGAGACCATGGCCTTCGATTCGGCCAAGGAGCGCTTTCAGTGCCCCAACGATGCCTGTCGGGCGGCGTTTGATGAGGGGAATCGGCTGACGACATTCAATGCCAAGAACGTCAATTACATCCGCACGCCGCATTTCAAGAATCAGCCGACGACCCAGCATATCGAAGGCTGCCCTTATGTCAGTCCGAAAACGCCAGGGCTTGATGCGCAAAGCGTTGAGGCAGATGACGACCGCGAGGAGCATTTTCCGTCGGAGTTGTTACTGACTCGGCGTCAGTACGTGCGCAAGCCGTCCGATCCGTCGAAGGACGTTGAGGCAGCGACTCGGCCTACGTCGCCCACCCTATCGTCCCATGGTGATAACGCTCATTCCGCCCAGGACTCGACACCGGACAAGACCAGCGTCTTCGCCCACCCAGTGGAGTGTTTCGTCTCGAACTTCGCGGACAAGGATCTGCTCAAGCGCATGCCGCTGAAGATTGCCGAGCACACGGCGCCCTATGGATCGTTCTTCAAGAAGATCGAGTATTTGCAGGACAACAGGGGCTTGATTTACTGGGGCAAGATCAAGGAAATCAAAGATTACACGCTGAGCTTTCGCATCGATTTCGAAGCAAAGGTCTGGTTCAAGCAGCCGGACGAGGCGAAGAAAAAACCTTACTCGGTCAACGTTTACCTGAGCAAAAAGCTGATCGATAACTACCGCAAGCGCAAAGCGTTCCTGGCTGAGATCAAGCACGCCATCGACAGTGATGCGCCGTTGTATTGCTTCTTTTATGGCGTGACGCCGGAGTTCAAACAAGTACCGAGCAAAAAGAACCCCGAAGAAACGTTCGGGGTGTTCAGTGCCAATATCGAGAACCTGGATCACTTTATTATTCGGGAGGCGCCGGGGCTAACCGATAACTGATTTCGCCTTGGCTAGCCGTAGCGCTACGCCTCCTTCATTGCGCTTCTTGGGCAAGTTGCCGCTCGAACGACCGCATCTCTCGTTTCACTTCGATGTGCCGCTCACGTGCTGCCTGGGCGGCAGGCTCATCCAAGCCACCATAACGCCGCAACCAATGGACGATCATTTCTTCGTCCGGGTAGTAATAGTCCTTATGTCCCTTACTGCTTCTCGGGGTGTCATTCATATTGCCGTCGAAGCGACCTGCAGAGAACTCATCAGAGGGTAACGTGCCCCATTCGGCAGCGCAGTCCTCAAAAATCCAGGAAATCTCGTTGAGGTGCTTTTGCGCACCACGATGGCCACGTTTATAAAAGATGTAATCACGACAACTTTCCTGGAAGCGCTCCATCATCGCTTCATCATCGACCCAGCGAAGAAGATCATGCTGCCCCGCGTGACGCATCAAGCCATTGATCCATCGTTCGGAAAACCGGTGAACAAAACCTTCAATTTCCGCTTTTTTAGCACCGGCGAAAATCATGCAATAACGGGTTCGCACGTGGATGACGAACAACACGTGTTTGCGCTGCACAGTGATTACATGAACCAGCCATTGCTCGTCGAGCTCACCCAGCTCATCGTCCTCGATAACAGGGGATGGCGGTTTCTCTATCGGGGTGACTTTCTTACCTTTGCTCACGCGGCTGAAAAAATTACTGGCCGCTTCGGTGCAGTTGAAGATCAGCATTTAAACTCTCGGAAAATATGAGAGACGCTAGGCGTCGTCGGCCCATTCAATCTCGAACGGTTGGCGAACAGCGTCGGAAACTCTTTCACGAAGCTCCTCATTCAGAATCGTCAATTCCTGATCGCTCAACAGGTCGTACGCAATCAGCTATCTCAACGATAAGGAAATGTCTCGACGTCGACCTACGTTGAACGCCATCGCCAAGCTCTTGTCACGATCTCGCATGAGCCGGTAGAGCGTGCGATATCGAGCGTGAGCGGATAGAGCTTCGTTCTGAGCCACTGTCTGGGCATCCGAAAGAACGCCTTGGCAGAAGCGTTCCAACGCCAGCTCGCTGAGCTCGTTGTAACGCTTCCAATCACTGTCGGATATCGACATGCCACTCTCCTTCAACAAGACATGGAGCAACGCTGCACGGAGATTTTATCTTATCGATATGCCCAGCATCACAACGACCAACAATCCAATATAGACCCAGGCGTGAAGCCTATCCGGTATCCGTCCGATCCATGGCGTTGCCAGACGGATACCCAGCAGCGCGCCAAGTGTCAGCACAGCGAAGGCCATCAAGTCGACGTACCCAACAAACCAAGCCCCCAAATCAAACTCGGTAAACCCAGCCATGAGCATGTAAGTCAACGTCCCGGCCACCGCAACCGGCAAACTCAACGGGTTGGCCATGGACGTCGCGCGGGACATGTTCAGCCCGCAACGGCGCAGCAAGGGCACCGTCATGACGCTGCCACCCACGCCCAGAAAAGTGGCAATGACACCGATGCTGATCCCGCCTGCCGAGACCTCTGTGCTGCTCAATCTCCGTGGGACTGCAGCGTCAGACTGTGTCAGAAAACCGCGTCGGAACAAGCAGTCCAGAATGGTCACGCCCAGGTAAACGATAAAGGCATAGCGAATGACTTCGCTGTTCGACCACATCGCGACAACGGCTCCGATGATAGCGCCCAGGCCAATGAAGCCGCCCAACGGCCATACATAATGACAAATAAGATTACCGGCGCGGTGATGCTTCACGGTGGCGATCAGCGCGTTGACGATCATCACGCAGGTCGAGGTGGCCACGGCAATGTGCATCGCCGATTGGCCGATTGGGTCGTCGGTACCGTGGCTGGCGGTGAGCATGCGGTATAGCAAGGGCACCACGACGAAGCCGCCGCCGAAGCCGAACAACACGGCCGTCACACCACTCAGGCAGCCAAAACAGGCAAGCAATACATAGAACATCGCGGCGAATCCGTGAAATGGGGAGACGCCTACGATAAGAACGCCAAGCTTGGCTCGCCGCAGCAAATAAGCCAACAATGTTCGCGTTTACGCCAATTTGCGAGTAGCCCATCGATGCGCAACAGCTCTATCGATCTATTGGATGCGACCCCCAGGGCCGTCGTCGCCATCGGCACCGACTACGCCCACGGCCAAATGTTGCCGTTGCATCGGCATCGCCGCGCGCAGTTACTCTATGGCGCCACCGGGGTGATGCAGGTCAGCACGGCGGATGGCAACTGGGTGGTGCCACCGCAACGGGCAGTGTGGATTCCGCCGGGGGTCGATCATGAAGTATTGATGCTGGGCGTGAGTACGCGCAGTCTCTACATCGAACCGGCCACGGTAACGGCCATGGATTCGCGCTGCCAAGTCATCAGCGTGTCGCCCTTGATGCGTCAGTTGTTGATGGAAGCCGTCGAGCTTGCGCCGGAATACGACGAGGCGGGACGGGACGGTGCACTGATAGGTCTGCTATTGCATGAACTGCTGCGCAGCGCCCATCTGCCGCTGCACCTTCCCATGCCACGGGATCCACAGCTGCTCGAACTATGCCAGGCGTTCCTGACACACCCTGACGCCCATGCCTCGCCTGTGAAATGGGCGGCGCAGTTGCACATCAGCTTACGTACATTCAATCGGCTGTTCAGTCGGCACACTGGCCTGAGTTTCAGTCAATGGCGTCAACAGGCGTGCGTGATGGCGGCGCTGCCTCGCCTGGCTGGCGGGGACTCGGTGACGCGCATCGCCTTGGACTTGGGCTATGACAGCCCAGCGGCATTTTCCACCATGTTTCGCCGCACGCTCGGCCATGCTCCGAGCACCTGGTTGGAGATGACCGCTGGTCGTTGATCAAAAAAATGAGATTGAAGCGGCCTCAAAACAACTGTACAAAAACACAGTACTTATAATCCGCCGCTTTGGAGCTGCTCATGGCCTCTCTCGCAATCAAAACCACCCTGGAACGCATCGCTGTCTATCAATTCACCCCCGCCCACAGTGCACAGGCCCGCGCCATGTTGGGCTGGAGTGTCGAGGAGCTGTCCCGGCAGTCCGGCGTGTCGGTCAAGGCTATCCGGCGCTTCGAAGCCGGTGGCGACTTGCTCGACGTGACCCGCCTGGCCCTGGCGTTTCGCCTGGAAGCCGAGGGCCTGGTGTTCTTCCCCGGCTTCGCACCGGGGCGCGGCATGAACATCAAGGGCGCGACGCCAGACCCGATGGGGCGGCCCGATTACGCGATGATCGAGTAAAACCTACCGCGCAGGTTCTAGGCGATCCCAGCTTGGTCTTGATACGTCGAGGATTCCACGTCCAGCCACCAGGCGCGGCCAGATTGCGGCTGCGTCAGTGTGAAAGCTTCGCCCATTTGGGGCGTGGTGATGCAGACGTTGCGTTCCCAGGCCAGGGCCAGGATGCGATCGAAGGGTTCATACCAGGCATGCATCGCCAGGTCGAACGTGCCGTTGTGGATTGGCAACAGCCAACGGCCCTTGAGATCGATATGGGCCCGCAAGGTTTGCTCCGGCTGCATGTGGACATGAGGCCAATCGACGTTATAGGCGCCGGTTTCCATCAGCGTCAGATCGAACGGGCCGTATCGTTCGCCGATGCGCTTGAAACCGTCAAAGTAACCGGTATCGCCGCTGAAGAAGATTCGTGTGGCGCCGTCGATCATGACCCACGAGGCCCACAGGGTACTGTTGCTGTCGAACAGGCCGCGTCCGGAAAAATGCTGGGAGGGCGTGGCTATGAATTCGATGCCGTCAACCTCGGTGCCCTGCCACCAGTCCAACTGGCGCACCTTGCTGGCGTCGACACCCCATTTGATCAGGGTGTCGCCTACGCCCAGGGGCGCCAGGAAGTGGCGGGTCTTGGTCGCCAGCTTGAGAATGGCCTGATGGTCGAGGTGGTCGTAATGATCATGGGAAAGGATCACCGCTTCGATGGGCGGCAATTCTTCCAGGCTGATGGGCGGTTGGTGAAAACGCTTGGGGCCGGCCCATTGCACAGGTGAGGCGCGCTCGGAGAAAACGGGGTCTGTGAGCCAGAATTTATCCCGCAGCTTGAGCAGCACGGTGGAATGGCCCAGGCGGAAGACGCTGTGGTTCGGCGCGGCCAGCAACGCGGCACGTGTCAACGGTCGAACGTCGATGGCACCCGCAGGACGGGTGGAGTGCGGCTTGTGGAAGATCATGTTCCAGATGATGCGCAGGGTGGTGCCAAAGCCTTCGCGCGGTGTGAAGGCATGATTGCGATACTTGCCCTGTTCATGTCGCGATGCAGGGTTATCCGGAGAAGAAATGGTCATGATGCGATAACTCCAAGGGCGTCAGCGCTGTTGCGCTTCGCCGTTGTGGACGCTGGATGGCCGCTACGTACACGCTCAGCCGCTTGATTCAGAAAACTACACCACTCGGTGTAGTTTCTACATTGCATGAATCCTCCAGCCAAGTAAACTGCCGAGTGTAAATTCCATCTTTCAACCGACGAATGCCCATGACCGCACCGCAACGCCTCACCGAGCGAAAACGCGAAGCCATCCTCCAAGCTGCGATTGCTGAATTCCGTAGCAGCGGTTTCGAGGTCACCAGCATGGACAGGATCGCGGCGACTGCCGGTGTATCCAAGCGCACGGTGTACAACCATTTCCCGAGCAAGGAAGAACTGTTTGCCGAAATCCTGAATCGGTTATGGAACAGCATCACTGCGGAACAAGACATGCCCTACCGCTCTCAGGCGCCACTACGGGAGCAACTGCAAACGCTGTTGCAAGCCAAACTGCAGCTGCTGGCGGACGAGAATTTCCTCGACCTGGCACGCATTGCCATCGCCGCGACGATTCACTCCCCGGAGCGAGCACAAGACATGGTGTCGCGCATGGGGGAACGCGAAGAAGGCCTGACGGCCTGGATTCGCCAGGCCCAGGCCGATGGTCGGTTGAAGCCCGTTGAGCCAGCCTTCGCCGCCCAACAGATGCATGGGCTGCTCAAGACGTTCGCGTTCTGGCCGCAGGTTTCAATGGGCCAACCGAGCCTGACTCAGGAGGAGCAGACCCGGGTGATCGAGTCGGCGCTCGATATGTTCCTGAGTCGCTACGAGACCTGAATATCAGCGCCAGCGCAGATTGCGCCCCAACTCGTCGAACAAGGTCACCACCGAACGCAAGGCCCGGCAGTCCGGACGGGTCAGCAGCCACAGCGCCGTGTCGTAACCCTCCAGCGGTTTGCCCAAAGGCATCAGGCCCTTGCCTTCATCGATCAGAAAGTCCGGCAGCGCCGCAACCCCCAGGCCGGCCCGCACCAGCTCGGTGACCGAGAGCATGCTGTTACAGCGATAGGCGGGCACCACGCCGGGTAGATGTTGACGACGCCAGGCCACGGTGGGGTGATCGGGCAGGAAATCGTCCGGCGCGATCCACGTCATGGAAGCCAGCGCCTGGGTATTCGTCGAGCGCAGATACTCGGCCCCGGCACATATCCGGTAAGCCACACTGCCCAGGTTTCGACCGACCAGATGCTCCGGCGGTGTACGGGTCAATCGCAACGCAACGTCGGCATCGCGGCGGCTCAGGTTGGCAAAGTCGTTGGAAGTGCTCAGTTCAAGGCTCAACGCCGGATAAGCCGGCATGAAACGCGCAAGTGCCGGCAACAACAAGGCTTGCAGGACTGAGTCACTGCAGGTCAGGCGCACCGTCCCGCTGATAACCTCGCCGCCCTGCTCCACGCCCACCCGCGCCGCCTCCAAGGCTTGCTCTGCCCTTTCGGCTTGTTCGGCCAACGCCTGGGCCAGGCTCGTGGGCAAGTAACCCGAACGACTTTTATCGAACAAGGGTTGGCCGAGAGCGGCCTCCAAACGACGCACCGAGCGAAAGACGGTGGAGACATCCACTGCCAGCAGTCGAGCCGCCCGTGCCAGAGAGCCGCCACGGACCAGCGCGAGGATCAGGGACAGGTCGGGATAGTCCAGACGATAGTGCGTGGCTGCATTGATCACTTGGATAAACGCCAATATTGATTGCGTGAACGCCAATCTATAGTGGCAACCAGGAATCAACAAGCGGCGAGCCACCCATGGAAAAACAGCACCCCCTCAACATCGCCCTGGTCGGCGATTATGACCCGCAAATCACCGCTCACCGAGCGATCCCCCTCGCACTTGAACTGGCCGGCAGGCAAACGGGCCACGACATTCGCTTCCAGTGGCTGGCCACCAACGGGCTTGTCGACGATACGTTGTTGAATGACTTCGATGGTGTCTGGTGCGTCCCCGGCAGCCCCTACCAAAATGAAGAAGGCGCCTTGCGAGCCATTCGTTTTGCCCGCGAACAACGTCGGCCTTTCCTCGGCACCTGCGGCGGCTTTCAGCATGCTGTGCTGGAATATGCCCGCAACGTGATGGGCTGGGCTGACGCCGCCCATGGCGAAACGTCCCCGAAAGCTGAACGGGCATTATTGACGCCGCTGAGCTGTGCCTTGGTCGAGACCATCGACAGCCTTCAGCTTGATGCGGGCTCGCTGATTGCCAAGGCCTACGGCCGACAGACCGCGTTCGAGGGCTACCATTGCCGCTTCGGGGTTAATCCAGATTTTGAAAAAGACTTGCTGAGCCAACGTCTGAACGCCGTTGCGAGGGATTCGGCCGGCGACCTGCGGGCGGTGGAGCTGCAGGATCATCCTTTCTTTGTCGCAACATTGTTCCAGCCAGAACGCGCCGCATTGGAAGGCCGCGTGCCGCCGCTGGTCAGCGCTTTTGTCGAAGCCTGCGCGAGGAAAACGCCATGAGCGCCGCCCATTATTACGCCGTGATTTTCACCTCCCTGCGTACCGAGGGGGACCAAGGCTACGCCGAAGCCGCCGAGCGCATGCTCGCTCTTGCCCGGGAGCAGCCCGGATTCCTGGGCGTCGAATCGGCCCGTGGCGACGACGGCCTGGGGATCACTGTTTCCTATTGGAACGACGAAGCAGCCGTCCTGGCCTGGAAGCAACATCCCGAACACGTCGCGATCCGCGAACGTGGCCGATCAACCTGGTATGCCCAGTTCCAGACGAGGGTGTGCAAGGTCGAACGAGACTATGCCTTCCAACGCCAAACTTGATGCCAGGCCACAGAACCTGTGGGAGCGAGCTTGCTCGCGAAAGCGGTGGGTCAGCTGCAGCGCTGTTGAATGTGCCTACGTCTTCGCGAGCAAGCCCGCTCCCACATTGAATCTTTGGTGTTCACAGATCCTGGTTTTCAGCCTTCGACCAACTGCCGCACCGCAACAATTTCCGGCAGATCGCTGCGGGCCATGTACACACGCAACGGCTCGGTGAGGTTGATCCGGTCGTCGACGTTCTGGTCCAACAGCAACTGGATTCGCTCGCGCTTGAGCGCCATGGTGCCGTCTGCCGCCGGGGCCCAGGCAAATTCGCTGGTGGGGATGATGCCGTCATCGGCGACGTCCATGCCAAAAGCGTCTTCGCTGAAACGCACGATGTATCGGCCGGTCTTGCGGTTCAGGCCGACAAAACCTTTTAGTTGGTCGGCGGCCTGGCAGATGAGTGTCGAAGTGATGCGCATGGTAAACCTCATGGATGCGTCCCGTGGGACGTCTGATCGATGGTTTACACGCAGGGCTAGCGAATGATGTTCAGGTTTCCCTCTACCGGGGAACTGGTGCGACCAAGGGTACTTCAAAGTGGTTGGAAAGTGCGTGGGAAAATCTGCTTTACGCAGGTCAATGTCGGTATGGCGATAGCGTCCGCAGCGTTCAATTGTTAAAAGAGAGGTTTTACAGAAACCACGAAAGGATCTCGAGCATGCCTGTCACCTTTACCCGTAGCGCCCTGATGCTCAGCCTGTTACTCGGCCTCGGCCAGGCACACGCCCTCGAAACGCCAAGTCCGAAGGCCCTGGCAACCCAGCAGGGGATTCCCCATCCAGCGGTCATCGCCCATCGCGGCGCCTCGTTCGACGCCCCGGAATCGACCGCCGCAGCCTACAAGCTGGCGAGGGACCTGGGAGCGGATTACCTGGAGCTCGACCTGCAACGCAGCAAGGACGGCGTCCTGTTCGTCTTGCATGACGACAACCTGCTGCGCACCACCGATGTCGCGACCAAGTTTCCCGAGCGCAAGGACAGCAGCGCCAACGCGTTCACCATGGCCGAACTCAAGACGCTGGACGCCGGCAGTTGGTTCAACGCGGCTTATCCGGACCGTGCTCGGCCTTCCTTTGTGGGCTTGAAGATCCTGACGCTGGACGAGGTGATCAACATCGCCGAGGGCAACCCCCAGCAGAAACCAGGGCTGTACATCGAGACTAAGGAGCCCAAGCTGTTTCCCGGCATCGAACGTGACCTCAAGGACAAATTGCAGGACCGTGGCTGGCTGAGTCCGTCCGGGTCCAAGCTGGCCAAACGCGCCACCGGCGTGGGCCAGGGCAAAGGCAAAGTGGTCTTGCAAACGTTCGAGAAGAGCAGCTTGGAACTGCTTCATCAGGAAATGCCCAAGGTGCCGAAAATCCTGCTGCTGTGGGTGGGTGAAGGCAACATCGAGCCTAAATCAAAAGTGACATTCGCCGAGTCCGGCGAAACCGACAAGGCCGCCTACTACGCCAGACAGGAGCCCAAGGACAAGGCCGAGTTCGAGCAATGGATCCAGTACGCCAAGGCCCACGGCGCCATCGGCACCGGACCTTCAGCGGCACTGACCCATGGTGGCAGCCAGAGCTATTCGGACCTGGTGAAACCGTGGATGAACCAGTACACCCATGACCAGGGTCTGCTGGTACATGTCTACACCGTGGATGAACCGGTGGACTTCAAGAAAGTGATGGATGCCGGCGTAGATGGCATTTTCACCAACCGCTCCAGTGAGTTGCTCAAGTACTTCAAGCGTCCCGAAACCGGCAGTGTGGTGCAACTATTGGAGAAGAACGGTTATTAAGAATCGGGG
Source organism: Pseudomonas sp. HB05 (assembly GCF_016756915.1). Classification (NCBI taxonomy): domain Bacteria; kingdom Pseudomonadati; phylum Pseudomonadota; class Gammaproteobacteria; order Pseudomonadales; family Pseudomonadaceae; genus Pseudomonas; species Pseudomonas sp. HB05. The sequence goes on along the minus strand of NZ_JAESPG010000047.1, from coordinate 4,023 downwards.
GCGGATCGGTGCGGTCGGCGCAAGTTTTCCGAATTAAGGGTGAATTAAGTTGCCAGAGATAATCTGGCCCCACTTAAACGAATCACCCTTTAACGACACCAAGGAAAGACAGATGAAAACTTTGACTGCCCTGTTCACCGCTGCCGCCCTGACTCTCACCGCTGGCCTGGCCCAGGCGGATGTACGAATCGACCAGATTCCTCAATTGGTCAAGGACGGCAAGATCAAATCCCTCGAGTCGATGAATGCCGAAGCCCTGAAGTTGCACCCGGGCGCCACCATCACCGACACCGACCTGGATAACCACTTCAACGGCTACGAATATGAAGTGGAACTCAAAACTGCCGATGGCAAGGAATTTGACGTTGATTTCGACGCCACCACTGGCAAAGTCTTGTCGAACAAACAAGACACTTGATCCATGGAAATAAAAGAAGCCGCGCAACTTGAAAGTTGCGCGGCTTTTTCGTGAACGCTGACCAAGCCTTCGCCGCAGCCCAACCGTCACAAAACCTTCAAAGAACCCTGCAATGATGCCGCACAAGTGAACCTGTCATCGCCGCGACAGGCACTCCCGCCAGCGAGCCTTCATGAACCACAGCATCGACCAAAGCCATCGCGACCCGGACCTGTTCGGCCTGCTTTACGGGTTTCGCTTCCTGCCTGGCGAGCGCGGACGAGAAATTGATTCGGCCCAGGCCCTGCAAAGCCTGCAACAACCGCAAGATCCCGACGAATTCCTCTGGCTGCACCTGAATTTGGCCCACGCCGCGTGCGAGCGCTGGATGAAAAGCCGGCTGGCCTTGCCCCAGGAATTCTTCGAAGCCTTGCACGAGGGCTCGCGCTCGACCCGCATCGAGCACGTGGACTCGGCCTTGCTCGCCGTGGTCAACGATGTGGTGTTCAACCTCAGCAACCTGGTGTCCTCGGATGTGTCCACGTTGTGGGTTTGCGTGAGCAGTCGGCTGATTGTCAGCGCACGCCTGCAACCGCTGCACTCGGTCGACAAGCTTCGCTCATCGGTCAAGGCCGGCGAGTGCTTTCGGTCACCTTTGGAGTTGCTCGTGCATCTGCTGCGCGACCAAGGCGAGGTGCTGACCCAGATCGTGCGCAAGACCAGCCTCAGCGTCGACCAGATCGAGGATCAGTTGCTGTCTTCACGCCTGTCCACCAACCGCGCCGAACTGGGCAGCCAACGCCGGGTGCTGGTGCGCTTGCAACGCCTGCTGGCCCTGGAGCCGGGTTCGCTGCTGCGTCTGCTCAATCGCCCGCCGCAATGGCTGCAGAAAGAAGACGTCAAGGAACTGCGCAAATCCACCGAGGAGTTCGCCCTGATCATCAACGATCTCACGGCCCTGGGCGAGCGCATCAAGTTGCTGCAGGAAGAAATCGCCGCCAACCTCAACGAACAAAGCAACCGTACCCTGTTCACCCTGACGGTGGTCACGGTACTGGCGTTGCCCATCAACATCATTGCCGGTTTCTTCGGCATGAACGTCGGCGGCGTGCCGCTGGCCAGTGATCCCGAGGGCTTCTGGATCCTGGTGGCGCTGGTCGCCACCTTCACCGTGATTGCAGGCCGATGGGCGTTTCGCAAGCGGCGCGATTATTGAACCTGGTCCTCTGCGCCCCGTATTAATTTGTGGCGAGGGGATTTATCCCCGTTGGGCTGCGTAGCAGCCCTGAAGACGTGAACCTCAGTCTTTCTGACAAATCGGGTTGCTTGGTTTGGGGCCGCTGCGCAGCCCAGCGGGGATAAATCCCCTCGCCACGGATATAAGCTCTAATAATAAAAAAAGTCAGGCACTCAACCGCGCCGTCACTTCGTTCAGCTGCCCCGACAACCCGTGCAGATCCCGACTGGCCGCTTCAGTACGCTGCACATTGTCCAGGTTGGTGCTGGCGATGCAGGTGATTTCAGTCAGGTTGCGCGAGATATCCTCGGCCACGGAGGTCTGCTCCTCCGCCGCCGTGGCAATCTGGCGATTCATGTCGCGAATCGCTTCGACAGCCTGGGTGATACGTTCGAGCATCTCGCCGGCCTGAGTCACCTGCTCGACACTTTCTTCGCTGCGCGACTGCCCGCTCTCGATGGCCTGGGCCGCGTCCACCGCGCCTGTCTGAACGGTCTGGATGATCTGGTTGATCTCAATGATCGACGACGCAGTGCGCTGGGCCAGGCTGCGCACTTCATCGGCCACCACCGCAAAACCGCGCCCGGCCTCGCCGGCCCGCGCGGCTTCAATGGCGGCGTTGAGGGCCAACAGGTTGGTCTGCTCGGCGATCCCGCGAATCACTTCCAGGACCTTGCCGATGCGACCGCTGTCGGTTTCCAAGCGGCGGATCACCGTGGCCGTGTTGGCAATCTCGCCGCGCATTTGGGTGATCGTGTGGATGGTGCCTTGCATGACCTTTTCGCCCAACTGCGCGGAATGATCGGCATCATCAGCGGCCCGCGCCGCGTCGGCGGCATGACGGGCAACTTCCTGGGCGGTGGCGGACATCTCGTTCATCGCCGTTGCGACTTGATCGGTGCGTTCGAATTGCTCGCTGGTGCCTTGGCTCATCAGACTGGCAATCGCGTTGAGCTCGCCGCTGGCGCTGTCCAGTTCCGTGGCGCTGCGTTGCAGCCGGGTGAAGGTTTCAGCGAGGAAGTCACGCAACGTATTCGCCGCCAGGGCCAGGTCGCCCAACTCATCCTGACGTGTGCTGGTTACGCGCTCGGCGAAACGCCCACGGCTCAGTTGAGTCACGTATTCGATCAGGCTACGGATTGGCTGCACCAGGTTGCGGTTGACCAGCCACAGACTCAGCAAGCCGACCAGCAATCCCGAAAGCAGCATGATCACGGTGCCCAACAGGATCGTACGATCCGCACCGGCACTGATCAGCGCCGATTGTTCATCGCCCAGTTTGTGCAGCTCCACCACCAATTCGCTCATCTGCTCGCTGGCGGCACGGTCAACACCCTTGACCGCCGCGTCCCCTGCCGCGGCGTCTGCACCAGCGGAGACAAACGCATCACGCCCCTTTTGATAGGCGGCACCCAATTGCGCGTGCTCGCCCCGCAGGCGTTCGATGCGCGTCCTGATCGACGCCGGGACACCTTCGTGCTTGATCAACTCCCCCAGGAGGTTCTGGACATCGCGCTGGCGATCATCGAACTGCTTCCAGTATTTTTCCAGGTCCGCGGGCTGCTTGCCGCGCAGCAAGACGTTTTTCCATTCCTGGACTTGTACCTTGAATTGCAGATTGGCCTCGTCGATCAATTGCGACGCACGCAACGGGCCATCAATCAGGCTGCGATAATTCTGGATGCCATCGGAAAGGAAATGAAAGGAGGCCAGTGCGATCAGCAGCATCGCCAACAGGCTGCCGCTCAGCAGGGCCAGAATCTGCGCTCTCAGGGATTTTTGTAGAAACATGGAGTCGATCTCTTCGAAGAAAGGACCTCCATGTCCAGGGTCCACTCTCGCTACTGAATGTGGAGGATATGTACACAGGGTCGGCCCCCAGGCCCTGTTCTTGAGCCCTGCCGACCACCGGTAGCGACGGCGTTTTCGCTGCTGGACATGACCTGTCCAGACAAGCCCACCGGTCGCCCCACCAGGATTGAAAGTCTTTTTGTCATTTCTCCTGGGGTATCCTGCCCACGCTTTGTAGAAGCGCGGATCTACCCGATCAATCAACAGACTTTGCGAGGAGCGCGAAATGCACGAGATCCCTAATCTCCCCTTCCCAAGCCTGCACGAACCTGAGCAGACGACCCCGCTGCAAGCCGGAGGGCAACCCGACGCCCAGCAACCCGAGCAGCAGCAAACCACTGAACGCCGCCAGGCCGACAACGAAGACTGATCCACCCGCAGCACCAGACTGTGTGGAAAGCGCAAGGCTCTGTACGAAATGTATCCGCACTCGCCCATACTGCGTTGAAACGGGGCTCGGAATGCTCATGTACTCCAGTACACTGCGCTTCCTCGCCCCGTTTCGCCTTGTCTGGCCTTCGCGCGAACACATTTCGTA
>NZ_JAESPG010000046.1:0-35768 GCF_016756915.1 Pseudomonas sp. HB05 | reverse complement strand
GTCGGATCAGTCAGTATCAAGGTTGGCTGATCCGACGCCATCGCGAGCAAGCTCGCTCCCACAAAGATTTCCATCGCTTTTGAACGGACAAAAAAACGCCCCGAACCAGTCGGGGCGTTTTTGTTGGCTCCTGTAGGCGCTGGCGAAGCCTGCGATCTTTTCGCATTAAAAGATCGCAGCCTGCGGCAGTTCCTACGCGCCCTGCCAGCGCTTCATCACCAGGGTGGCGTTGGTGCCACCGAAGCCGAAGCTGTTGCTCATCACGGTGTTGATGGTGGCATTTTCGCGAGTCTTGGTCAGGATTGGCAGGTCGGCCACTTCCGGGTCCAGTTCGTCGATGTTGGCCGAACCGGCCATGAAGTTGCCTTCCATCATCAGCATGCAATAGATCGCTTCGTGGACGCCGGCGGCGCCCAGGGAGTGACCCGAGAGGCTCTTGGTGGAGCTGATGGCCGGGGCCTTGTCGCCGAACACTTCACGCACACCTTTCATCTCCGCGACGTCGCCGACCGGGGTCGAGGTGCCGTGGGTGTTCAGGTAGTCGATCGGTGTGTCGACAGTGGACATGGCCATCTGCATGCAGCGCACGGCACCTTCACCGCTCGGCGCGACCATGTCGTAGCCGTCGGAAGTGGCGCCGTAGCCGACGATTTCCGCGTAGATCTTCGCGCCACGGGCGAGGGCGTGTTCCAGCTCCTCGACCACGACCATGCCACCACCGCCGGCGATGACGAAACCGTCACGGTCGGCGTCGTAGGCGCGTGAAGCGGTTTGCGGTGTGTCGTTGCGTTTGCTGGACAGGGCGCCCATCGCATCGAACAGGAACGACTGGCTCCAATGTTCTTCTTCACCGCCGCCGGCGAACACGATGTCTTGCTTGCCCATCTGGATCTGCTCGACCGCGGTGCCAATGCAGTGGGCACTGGTGGCGCAAGCGGAGGAGATCGAGTAGTTCAGGCCCTTGATCTTGAAAGGGGTGGCCAGGCAAGCCGAAACGGTGCTGCCCATGGTCCGCGTGACGCGGTACGGGCCGACGCGCTTGACGCCTTTCTCGCGCAGGATGTCCAGCGCTTCCATCTGGTTCAAGGTCGACGCGCCGCCGGAACCGGCGATCAGGCCGGTGCGCACGTTGGACACCTGCTCGTCGGTCAGGCCGGAGTCAGCAATGGCGTCTTTCATGGCCAGGTAGGCATAAGCCGCCGCGTGGCCGACGAAACGGTAGATCTTGCGATCGATCAGCTCTTCGAGGTTCAGGTCAATGGAGCCGGAAACCTGGCTACGCAGACCCATTTCGGCATATTCCGGGTTGTACCGGATGCCAGGGCGACTTGCACGCAGGTTAGCGGAGACGGTCTCTTTGTCATTGCCCAGGCACGAAACGATGCCCAGACCAGTGATAACGACGCGGCGCATGCGGATAACCCTTAGAAGTTGTCAGTGGAGGTGAAAACGCCGACCCGAAGGCCTTCGGCGGTGTAGATCTCGCGACCATCCACGGCAACCGAACCATCGGCAATGGCCATGTTCAGCTTGCCCTTGAGGACGCGTTTGATATGAATGTTATAGGTGATCTTCTTCGCAGTCGGCAGTACCTGACCGAAGAACTTCACTTCGCCCGAACCCAGGGCGCGACCGCGGCCTGGCAGGCCCTGCCAGCCGAGGAAAAAGCCGACCAGTTGCCACATGGCGTCGAGGCCCAGGCAGCCGGGCATCACCGGGTCACCTTCGAAGTGACAGGCGAAGAACCACAGGTCCGGAGTGATATCCAGCTCGGCGACCAATTCACCTTTGCCGTACTTGCCACCCTCATCGCTGATATGGGTGATGCGATCCACCATCAGCATGTTCGGGGCGGGCAGTTGCGCGTTACCTGGGCCGAACAGCTCACCGCGACTGCAGCGCAGCAGATCTTCCCGAGTAAAGGCGTTTTGTTTGGTCATGCGAGCTCCTCAATAGTCCCATGCGGCAGGGTGGGGCAAATCTTCCCGGCCGATCGAAGCGTTCATGCCTCGAGTCGGCAGCCTACTCATAGACTATTGCGTTGTAGTGAAAGTCACAGCACACGGGAAATGAATGTACACCTGTGCACTGAAATTGTTATTCCTGTCCCGCTCGAGGCGTGTCCGGGTGCTTAAGACTGCCGCACTTTCGCCTTTCACGCCAGTCGCAGATAGTCCAACGCCCCGTATTTACCCTACCCAGCGTTGGAGAGTCTGCTGCAAGTCAATTCGCTTGAAGGGTTTGGCCAAGTAATCGTTCATGCCTGCCGCCAGGCAGGCTTCCCGGTCGCCCTGCAATGCATTGGCTGTCAGGGCGATGATGGGCACCTCGGTACAGCCCGGCAATTGGCGGATCTGCCGGGTGGCTTCGTAGCCATCGATGACCGGCAGCCGGCAGTCCATCAGGATCGCTTCGAAAATCAGGCTCTCGGCGCTGCGTACGGCCTGGGCGCCATCGGTGGCGACGCTGACCTTGAAACCCAGGCTGCGCAGCATGGCTTCGATCACCGTTTGGTTCACCGGGTTGTCTTCTACCAGCAGGACATTGCGGCCTTCTCCATCACGGCTTCCGCCAGGCAGGCGTGGAGGCAACGGCGGTGGGGCCAGGCGCGACAGGGCCAGGGGGATCTCCAGGGTAAACACCGAGCCCTGGCCTTCCTCGCTCTGGGCGCGCAGCGTGCCGCCCATGCGTTCGGCCAGGGTGCGCGCGATCGGCAAGCCCAGGCCCGTGCCGCCGTAGCGCCGGGAAATCGAACTGTCGGCCTGCTGGAACGCGTCGAACATCCGCTCCAGGCTCTCGGCCGGGATACCGATGCCGCTGTCACGTACCGTGCAGGTGAACCAGAGTAGTTCGTGGTCCAGGGCTTGCCATTGGCATTGCACGGTAACGCGGCCCTGGTCGGTGAACTTCAGCGCGTTGCCGATCAGGTTCACCAGGATCTGCCGGATCCGCGTCGGGTCGCCTTGTACCTGCAGCGGCTTCAGGTCGTCGGGGATAAGTAGGTCCAGGCCCAGCTTGCGTTGCGCGGCGCTGTGTTGGAACGACTGGGCGCAACTGCCCACCAGCTCCGCCAGGTTGAACGCAATGTGTTCCAACTCCAGTGCGGAGCGTTCGATACGCGAGAAATCGAGGATGTCGTTGATCACCTTCAACAGGTGCTCGGTGGACTCCGAGGCCAGCGCGGTGTACTCGTGCTGCTCGTCGGTCATGTGGGTGGTTTCCAGCAGTTGCAGCATGCCCAGCACGCCGTTCATCGGCGTGCGCAGCTCATGGCTCATCATCGCCAGGAATTCGGACTTGGCGCTGTTGGCCTTTTCCGCTTCTTCCCGGGTCTTGATCAACTGGGCCATGGCCTGGTGCTGTTCACGGCTGGCCTGCTCGAGGCCGTCGGCGAGGTTGTTGATGTGCCGCGACAATGCCCCCAGTTCGCCGTCGTCGACGATCGGCAGCGGGGCGTTGTAGTCGCCTTGCTGGATCGCCTTGACCGCGTTGCCGATGTCGCGGATCGGCCGTGACAGGTCGGCCGCCAGGCGCCGCGCCACCAGGAACGTGAACAGCAGGGCGAACAACGCCAGGATCGCGGCCTTGAGCAGGATTTCCTGCTGACGCTGGCTGAAGGCGTCGCTGGACATGCCGACGATCACCCGGCCCAGGTAATCCTCGCCGGGCGTTTCGGTGGTCGGATTATTGCCTTGCAGGAAGTCATTGTTCAGGGCAATGCGCTGCAGGCGAACCGGGGCCTGGAACACTTCCACCTGTTGTGAATGGTTGCGGGCCTGGGCCGGTTGCTCGACGTACACCAGGACTCGCTCCGTGCGGTCCTGGACCTCGAGGAAACGCACATGGGGCGTGGCCAGGGTCGCGGTGAGCAGGCTTTCCAGCACTTCGTTGTTGCCGGAAATGACCCCGTATTCCGCTGCCGGCGCCAGTTGGTTGGCGATCAGTTGCCCGGTGTGGTTGAGTTCCTGGCGCAAGTCCTGGATCCGCACGAAGGTGAAGAAGCCGATCAGCAACACGGTCAACAACAATGCCGGGCCGAGGGCGATGAGCTGGGTGCGGGTGTGGATATCCCAACGACGACGCAAGGTCATGGGCGGTGTTCTCCTTCTGCCAACTGCGCAGCGACGGATTCGGCATCGATCGGTTCGATCCCCAGGGAACGGGCGACCTGTTGATTGCTCAGGACTTTGAAGCGGGGCGGGTACAGGGTGCGCGGCCAGGTGGTGGCGGGGCGGTCGAGCAGATCATCGAGAATCGCCAGCCAGTCTTCCTGGTCGCTGTAGGTGCTGGCCAGGCTGCCCGCCTTGACGAAGGCCGGGCTCGGGCCGATCAGCGCGCGTTGCCGGGCATAACTGCTGAGCAGTAGGTTCTTCACCGTCTTGGGGTTGTACAGATCGGGATCATCCAGGCCCAGCAAGACATCGCTCTGGCCCAGCAGGTTCTGTAACGGGCGGCTGTCGCTGCTGTCGTCCCAGCGCTCGCCGACAATTTCCAGGCCCAGGGCAAGCGCCGCCTGATGAGCATCCTTGAGCAGGAACTCGCTGTGCTTGTCGAACAATATGCCGACCCGTCGCACTTGCGGCAGGATCTGGCGAATCAGGCGCAATTGCCGCGCCATCGGCGGATCGCTCCAGAGCAGGCTCAGGTGCTCGGGCGTTGCATCGCCCAGGCGATCGCGGGCTTGCTGGCGACTGATCCGTAGCACCAGGGTCGCCGGTCCGCGGATCTTTTGCAGCCGCCAGTCAAGGCTCGGCAAATCCAGCAGCACCAGGCGCAGGTCGCCCGGTAGCTGGTCCGGCGTCGGCAGACTGGCCACTGGGGCAAACCGTACACGGTCATAGGGACGTCGGGCCTGCAGGGCCTGGGTAAACGACTGCACACCGGGACTGTCCTGGGCGCCGGTCAGCAGGATCTCCGCAGCGCGGGCGTCGATGACGCTCAGCAGACTGGCAAAAGCCACCCACAGCAGCAGCGACAGGCGGCCACGGGATGGCGTCTTGTGTGGTTGGCGCCGAGACATCTAGAAGGACAACTCTGCGCTGAAATACAGGACGTGACGGGAGTCGTAGCGATTATCGACGTAGGTGGTCGGTTGATCGTCGAGGCGCTGTTGCATCACCCCCGCCAGCTCCAGGCTGGCCTTGCCCAAGGGGATTCGCCGGGCGAGGCGGGTGTCGACCCGCTCGTAGCGATAACCATTGAGGGCATCGGCGGCGTAATAGAAGACCGCGCTGTTCCAACCCTGGCCCCAATCGCGCAGCCAGCCGGCGGAACCACTGTTGCGGGCGGTCAGTTGTTCGTCGAGGGGGTTGCTCGCCAGGGCATCGACGTAGGCGTAAGTCAGGCGCAGCCGATCGGCAAGGGTCACGCGCCAGTCCAATTGGGTCTCGGCACCGGTGAATTGCGATTCGTTGCTGTTGCTGGCGATGTATTGGTTGTTGCGCAGCGGCTCGCTGATCATGCCGGTGATTTCGTCATGGAACAGCTTCACATCCATCGTCAGGCCAAGGTCCATGAAATAGCCGTTGTAACCCAGCTCTCGGGAGCGCATGTGCTCTTGATCCAGGTTCCCCGGGCCGCGCGTGCGTACGAAATAGCGTGCACTGTCCTGGCCGAACGCGGACGGCTGCAGGTTGGAGACTTGATAGCTCCAATTGACGTTGTTCTCGAACATGTCCGGCGAACGCACCGCCTCGGAATACACCGCCCGCAGGCCATGTCGCGGGGTGATCAGGTAGTTCACCGCCATCCGCGGTGTCAGCGAACTGCCGGTCAGGCGCGTGTCCTCGAACATCGCGCCGCCCTGCAGCAGCCAGTGTTCGCTGGCTCGCCATTCGAGCTGGCCGAACAAACGGTAGGTGGTGTCGTCCAGGGTACCGTTGAAGTAGGTCTCCGAGTCGGCCCGGTCGTAGCGATAATTCGCCCCGGTGACCAGCCGCAGGCTGTCGGACAGGCTGAGGGTGTCCTGGATCTCCAGGTCATAGCGCGACTCCCGGGCGCTTTGGTCGATGTCGCCGCACAGTGTCTGGGAAGCGCCGTTGCGCCACTGATCGAGCACCTGATTAGCCAGTGCCTGTTCCTGTGCGGTACCGGGCGGCGCGCCCGAGCCGAGGAAGCTCGGAATGTTGCGGGCCAGCTTCTCGGCGTAGTTGGGGTTGAGCTGCCAGAGGTCGGTCAATTGCGGGCTGAAGGACACCTCGGCATCACAGGCGCGCCAGGTTTGCTGGCGATCCCAATGCTGGATCGAGCCTTGTACATAGAGGCTGTGATTGGGGTTCAGGTCCAGGTTCCAGCGCAGCGAACCGGCGTAATCCTTGGCGATGACGTCAGAATTATCCCCAGCCGCTGTAATCCCGGCGAACACAGGGCGATAGGTGTAGGGCCGCTGATTGGTCCCGTCCTTGGCGTTCAATTGCCAATCGATGCTCTGGGATTCGTCCAGGATTTGGCTGACGGACAGGTTGAAGCGGTCCAGTCGCCGGCTGTCGCGGTAATCGGCACCGTTGCGGTCGCTGTCGAAACCGTCGTCTTCCTGGCCGGACAGCGAGAGTCGGAAATCGCCGTTTTCCCAACCACTGCCCTGGCTGGCGTACCAGTCGCCGATCCCTCGCTGGCCCCGGGTGATCTTCAGTCGGGTGCCGTGGCTGTCGGCCGGGGCGCGGGTAATGATGTTGACCACCGCCATCAGCGCGTTGGCACCGTAGCTGACGGTGTTCGGGCCCCGGAAGACTTCGATTCGGTCGATGTCTTCCATGGCGACCGGAATATCGCTCCAGTCCACTGTCGCCAGGCCGGCGCGATACACCGAACGGCCATCGATCAGCACCTGCATGCGCCGCGCTTCGCTGGCGTTGGTCCCGTGGTAATTGACGGTGGCCTGGTTGCCGCTGAGATTGCCGACCATCATGCCCGGCACCAGGCGCAACAGTTCGCTGATGTCCCGGGCGCCGCTGGCCTTGATCAATTCACGATCGAGCACGGTCATGCTGCCCGGCACTGCGGCCGGCGACTGTTTCAGGCGCGTGGCGGTCAACACCTGGGGCACGGCCTGGCTGTCCACGAACAAGTCGTCGGCCACTACCGGCGGACTGATGATCAGCGCCAATAGCAGTGAAGAACCTGGACGGGAGGGGCCAACGAACACGGCACAGCCTTGGATAATGAAAGGAAGGCAGGCATGTTAACCGAGCCGAACGACTTTTCCATTCACGTTGACAGCATTTTCCTAGGAATTGATGGTCAGCTTCCTACAGCTATGGGTAATTACTGACGGGGCTGGTCGCGGTCCGGCTGCTCCGTATAATGCCCCGCATTGCCACTTGGTACGGAAGAGCGGATTGCATATGACTGAACAGCGCCCGATTGCGGTCCTGGGAGGCGGGAGTTTCGGCACTGCCGTGGCTAACCTGCTGGCGGAAAACGGCCACGCGGTGCGCCAATGGATGCGTGACCCCGAACAGGCCGAGGCCATCCGGGTCAACCGGGAGAATCCGCGTTACCTCAAGGGCATCAAGGTCCGGCCTGAAGTGGAGCCGGTCACTGACTTGCAGGCCACACTCGAAGGCAGCGACCTGTTCTTCGTGGCCTTGCCTTCCAGCGCCTTGCGCTCGGTATTGGCGCCCCATGCCGAACGCTTGAGCGGCAAACTGCTGGTGAGCCTGACCAAAGGTATCGAGGCGCAAACCTTCAAGCTGATGAGCGAGATCCTCGAAGACATCGCCCCCAAGGCGCGAATCGGCGTGATCTCCGGGCCGAACCTGGCGCGCGAGATTGCCGAGCATGCCCTGACCGCCACCGTGGTCGCCAGCGAAGATGAAGAGTTGTGCCAACGGGTCCAGGCCGCGCTGCATGGCCGCACTTTCCGCGTCTATGCCAGCGCGGATCGTTTCGGCGTGGAGCTGGGCGGGGCGCTGAAGAATGTCTACGCGATCATCGCCGGCATGGCGGTCGCCTTGGGCATGGGCGAGAACACCAAGAGCATGCTGATCACCCGGGCGCTGGCGGAAATGACCCGATTCGCCGTCAGCCAGGGCGCCAATCCGATGACTTTCCTCGGGCTGGCCGGGGTGGGCGACCTGATCGTTACCTGCTCTTCGCCCAAGAGCCGCAACTACCAGGTCGGCTTCGCCCTCGGCCAAGGCCTGAGCCTGGACGAGGCCGTGTCGCGCCTGGGTGAAGTGGCGGAAGGGGTCAACACCCTCAAGGTGCTCAAGGCCAAGTCCCAGGAGGCCGGCGTGTACATGCCGCTGGTCGCCGGTCTGCATGCGATCCTGTTCGAAGGGCGCACGCTGGAACAGGTGATCGAACTGTTGATGCGTGGCGAACCCAAGACCGACGTCGATTTTATTTCCACCAGCGGTTTCAACTGATTCCCTTTGACCGCAAGCAGGAGCGAACCATGAACGATCCGAAAGGGCAGCCTCAATACGAATCCATCCTGCTGCGCGTGCTGTGGATGGTGATTTACCTGCTGGTCTGGCAGGTGGCGCAATTCATCCTCGGCGCCGTGGTGCTGGTGCAGTTGATCTACCGGCTGATCTACGGCGCGCCCAGCGCCAGCCTGATGAATTTTGGCGACAGCCTGAGCCAGTTCCTCGCGCAGATCGGCCGTTTTGGCACCTTTCACAGTGACCAGAAGCCTTGGCCATTCGCCGACTGGCCGACCCCACGCACGCCGGAAGGCGAAGCGCCCCACACCGTGGCGCCGGCACCGCACCCGGTCCGGGACGAGGAGCCGAAGCTATGAAACTGTGGGTATTGCGTCATGGCGAGGCCGAGCCCCACGGAGCCCGTCCCGATCCGGAGCGGGTGTTGACGATTCATGGGCGCGAGGAAGTGCTGCTCAGCGCCGGTCGATTGATAGGCGAGCCGTTGCGGGCCATTTATGCCAGCCCTTACGTGCGCGCCCAGCAGACCGCGCAACTGGTACGCGAGGCCCTCGGGTTCGAGCCTGAGTTGATCACCGTGAACTGGTTGACGCCGGAGACGCGTCCGGCTGAGGTGTTGAGACATCTGGACGATCAGGACAACGTTCTGCTGGTCAGCCACAACCCACTGGTGGGCAGTCTGCTGGGCTTTTTGCAGCACGGTCATTTGCAGCAACCGGAACAGGTCGCAACGGCTGGCCTGGCCGAGCTGGAAGGTGATCTTCCACTGGCCGGTGCGATGAAGCTCAACAGCCTCAAGCATCCCTGAAACGAACGGTCCCAAGGCAAAATAAAAATCACAAAGGAACGGCAACGATGAGTCTGTGGCGCACCACCCCGAATATTGAACAACTGAACGCCGCTGGTAAAAACACCATCAGCGAAGTGCTGGACATTCGTTTCGAGTCCTTCGACGACGAGTCGCTGACCGCGAGCATGGTCGTCGATCACCGCACCCACCAGCCGTTCGGCCTGCTGCATGGCGGCGCGTCGGTGGTGCTGGCCGAAACGGTCGGCTCCATGGCCGCCTACCTGTGCGTGGACACCAGCAAGTTCTACTGCGTGGGGCTGGAGATCAACGCCAACCATTTGCGTGGCGTACGCAGCGGACGGGTCACGGCCACGGCCCGCTCGGTTCACCTGGGGCGCACCACCCAGGTCTGGGACATCCGGTTGGTCAACGATGACGGCAAGGTCAACTGCGTATCGCGCCTGACCATGGCGGTGGTGCCGTTGGGTGAGCAGCCGCCGGCGCGTTGATGCCTGCGGGGTGGAGCAGTCCATTGTGGCGAGGGAGCTTGCTCCCGCTGGGGCGCGAAGCGGCCCTCGGTCTCGTGACTCGATCAGCCGGGCACACCGTGTTGCCCATCTTCGGGCCTGCTGCGCAGCCCACCGGGAGCAAGCTCCCTCGCCACGGGGCAGTGGGCACGAGCCCATATCCCAACCCCGACTGTCATCATTCCTGTCAGTTACGGTCATTGCCGCGCCGCCGGGTTCTGCGCAGAATCGATCGCAGTTCTCGCAATGGATCGGCCCAACATGTCGCAACAGGTGTTTTTCGCTCACGCCAATGGTTTCCCCTCGGCCACGTACGGCAAGCTGTTCGCCGCACTGGCGCCGCAGTACCAGGTCGCGCATCTGGAATTGCACGGGCACGACCCGCGCTTCCCCGTCGATGACAACTGGAACAACCTGGTGGACGAGCTGATTCATCATCTGGAGCAGCAACCGGAACCGGTCTGGGGAGTGGGGCATTCCTTGGGGGGCGTGCTGCATCTGCACGCGGCGTTGCGCAGCCCTTGGTTGTATCGGGGCGTGGTCATGCTCGATTCTCCGGTGCTGACCCGTGTGGATCGCTGGCTGATCCTGGCCGCCAAGCGCCTGGGCTTCATCGATCGCCTGACGCCGGCGGGGCGAACCCTGGGGCGGCGGGAGGAGTTCAGCGACCTGGAATCGGCGCGGACTTATTTTGCTGGCAAGACGCTGTTTCGCGGTTTCGACCCAGAGTGCTTCGAAGCGTACCTGCAACATGGCTTGCAGCCGGTCGGCGATCGGTTGCGACTGCGCTTCGACCCGGCCACGGAAATCAGCATCTACCGAGGTGTGCCGCACACCAGCCCCGGAAGGGCTCGAAAACTCGAAATCCCGCTGGCCGTGGTGCGGGGGCGGCAGAGTCGGGTGGTGATGCGTCATCACGCCCGGTCGGTGGGACGCATGCCCTTCGGCGAGTCGCTGAGCATGCCGGGCGGCCACATGTTTCCTCTGGAGCGCCCACTGGACACCGCCAATCTGCTCAAGGACCTCTTCCAGCGCTGGGAAGGACGCCGCCCATGAGCGTCGTTGAAGAAGTCCGCCTGAGCCTGCCCCATATCGAACTGGCGGCTCATCTGTTTGGCCCGGAAGATGGCCGACCGGTGATCGCCTTGCATGGCTGGCTGGACAATGCCAACAGTTTCGCCCGACTGGCGCCCCGGTTGCAGGGCGTGCGGGTGATCGCCCTGGACATGGCCGGCCACGGTCATTCCGGGCATCGTCCGCCTGGCGCCGGCTATGCCCTGTGGGACTATGCCCACGATGTGCTGCAAGTGGCCGAGCAACTGGGATTGAAGCGTTTTGCCCTGCTGGGCCATTCCATGGGGGCCATTGTCTCGCTGGTGCTGGCCGGGTCGTTGCCGGAACGTATCACGCACCTGGGCCTGATCGATGGTGTGATCCCTCCTACGGCGAAAGGCGATAATGCGGCGGAGCGCATGGGCATGGCCTTACAGGCGCAGTTGGAGTTGCAGCAAAAACGCAAACCCGTCTATAAAACCCTTGACCGGGCCATCGAAGCTCGCATGAAGGGTCTGGTGGCGGTCAGTCGCGAGGCCGCCGAGTTGCTGGCCCAGCGCGGCTTGATGCCGGTGCCGGGAGGCTACACCTGGCGCACCGACAATCGCCTGACCTTGCCCTCACCGCTGCGCCTGACCGACGAACAGGCCATGGCCTTCGTGGCGCGGATCGCTTGTCCTGCTCATCTGGTGGTGGCGTCGGACGGTATGCTGGCCCACCACCCCGAATTGCTGGAACGTCTACCCTTCAGTCATGAACAGTTGCCCGGCGGCCATCATTTGCACCTGAACGATGAGTCCGGGGCGGCGCTTGTAGCAGACTGTTTCAATCGGTTCTTCAGCGTTTCTTGACTTGCGCCGGGCAAGTGTCGAGGCTGGGCGGGTTGAAAGGGAGCCAACCATGACTGATATCCGTCCACTCGCCTTGCTGCGCATTGACGAACGCCTTTGCGTCGCGCGGATCCAGGCGAAGCCGATCCAATGAAATCATCCGTCCACTCATTCGTCCTGCTGACGCTGGCCTGTTTCGCGCCGGCAGTGCTGGCCGCCGATGTGCCTGGTAGCCAGGACCTGAAGCGTGTGCCACGCATGCCCGACGCGCAAATCGTCGACTATCGGCAAACCAGCGACCTGGAGCGGATCTACCCCATGGGTTCGATCCGCAAGATCAGCGGCCAGTTGCGTTTCGACGGACAAATCGATGCCCGGGGCAACGCCACCTCGGTGACCTACGAGCTGCCGCCCGAGCATTCCGCCACACAGGCCTTTACCGCTGCCCGCGAAGCGCTGCAGAAACAGGGCGCCGAGCTGCTGTTCTGGTGCCAGGCCCGCGACTGCGGCGAAAGCAGCCTGTGGGCCAACGAAGTGTTCGGCAATGCCAAGCTCTACGGCGCCGACAACGGCCAGGCCTATCTGCTGCTGCGCCTGGCGCCGCCAACGGACAACACGCTCATCGCGCTGTATGCCATCACCCGTGGCAATCGCAAGGCCTACCTGCACGTCGAACAGTTCGAAGCCAATGCGCCGCTGGGCGATGTCTTGCCGACCTCGGCGACCCTGCTGCGCCAGCTCAAGGACACCGGCGTGCTGGACCTGCCGCGCCTGGCCGGTGAACCGGACGATACCTGGCTGCGCCTGCTGTCCCGGGCGTTGAACCTGGACACTGGGCTGCGAGTCAGCATCGCCGGGCCGCAAGCCGAGGCGTGGCGTCAGGGCTTGATCGGCCAGGGTGTGCGCGCCGCTCGAATGGAGGCGGCCAGCGCTGAGGCGGCGGGCCTGCATCTTGAATTGCTGCGATAAGCTGTTGCGGGGGCGGCGCTTGAATTGGTTACCCCCGTATCTTTCATTTTCCGAGATCTTTCATGCTCAATAACGATCGGCTATTGGTGCAGATCCTGCTCCTGGTGTTGTTCGGTGCAAGCCTCTGGGTGATGGCTCCGTTCTGGTCGGCGCTGTTCTGGGGCGCGGTGCTGGCGTTTGCCAGTTGGCCACTGATGCGCCTGCTGACCCGTTGGGTCAACGGGCGCGAATCCCTGGCGGCGGGCTTGCTGACGGTGGGCTGGATGTTGCTGGTGGCGGTGCCGCTGGTATGGCTGGGATTCAACCTGGCCGATCATGTGCGCGACGCCACGGCGTTCATCCGGGATGCACAGGTCGACGGCTTGCCCGAGGCGCCCGACTGGCTGGCCGGCGTGCCATTGGTGGGCGGGCGCCTGGTCGGTATCTGGAACAGCATCGACCAGCAGGGCGCGGCGATGATGGTGTCCATCAAGCCGTACCTGGGGCAGGTCGGCAACTGGTTGCTGGCCCGCAGCGCCCAGATCGGCGGCGGCATCCTCGAACTGACCCTGAGCATCGTATTCGTCTTCTTTTTCTATCGTGACGGCCCGCGGCTGGCCGCGTTTGTCCAAGGGCTGCTGGAACGACTGATCGGCGACCGTGCCGGTTATTACGTCGAGCTGGTGGCCGGGACGGTGCAGCGGGTGGTCAATGGCGTGATCGGGACCGCGGCGGCCCAGGCGGTGCTGGCGTTGATCGGCTTCCTGATCGCCGGGGTCCCCGGAGCGCTGGTGCTGGGTATCGTCACCTTCCTGCTCAGCCTGATCCCGATGGGCCCGCCACTGGCCTGGATCCCCGCCACGGCGTGGCTGGTCTGGAAAGGTGAATACGGGATGGCAGTGTTCCTGGGCATTTGGGGCACCTTCATCATCAGCGGCGTGGACAACGTGCTCAAGCCCTATCTGATCAGCCGTGGCGGAAACCTGCCGCTGGTGATCGTGCTGTTGGGGGTGTTCGGCGGGTTGATTGCGTTCGGCTTCATCGGGCTGTTCATCGGCCCGACATTATTGGCAGTGGCGTACAGCTTGCTGACGGATTGGAGCAAGAGCCAGGCGCGATAATTGAAAGCCGTGCACTCGTGTTTCGAGTACCTGTGGCGAGGGAGCTTGCTCCCTCGCCACAGGGGAAATCGGTGGGGCTTAGAGGCGAGGCAAGCTGATCACCGCCGTCAATCCACCCCCCGGCGTTTCTTCCAGGCTCAAGTGCCCGCCCAGGCGCTCGGCGGCCTCCCTGGCGATGGTCATGCCCAGGCCGACGCCACCGGAGTTACGGTTGCGCGAGCCCTCCAGGCGAAAGAATGGCTCGAATACCGCTTCGCGTTTGTCCGCTGCGATGCCGGGGCCATGGTCAATCACCCGGATCAGCAATTGGTCCTGTTGATCTTCCAGAACAATCGACGCGTCGCCCGCGTAGCGCAGGGCGTTGTCGATGAGGTTGTTGAGACACGAACGCAGGGCCATCGGTTGCACCTGCATAGGCCCACAGGTGCCGCTGGCCTGCACGTTGGCGCCCTGGTCCTGGGCGTTTTCGCTCAATGACTCCACCAGGGCCTGCACGTCCATCCACTGCAACGCCTCGCTGGTGCGTTGTTCGTGCAGATAAGTCAGTGTCGCGTCGAGCATGCCGATCATATCGTCCAGGTCCTGGCGCATCTGATCCTGCAACCGGGTGTCGTTGATCTGCTCCAGGCGCAGCTTGAGCCGCGACAGCGGGGTGCGCAGATCATGGGATACAGCCCCCAGCATGCGCGAGCGCTGCTGCACCTGCTCGCGGATCCGTCGTTGCATCAGGTTGAAGGTATGGGCGGCCTGGCGGGCCTCACGCGGACCGTTTTCCTCCAGTGGCTGACTATCGAGGTCCTCGCTCAGCCGTTCGGCGGCGTCGCTCAGGCGTTGGATCGGCCGGGTCAACAGCTTGGCGCCGTACCAGGCGGCGACAATCAGGAACACGAACTGAAACGTCAGCGGCACCACGGGGCCGCCGAACCAGGGGCGTTGGCCCGGTGGCGGGCCGGAGCGCGGGGGACCTGCGGCTTGATGGGAGAACGCCGGGGGCGGCCCAGGAGGTGGCTTGTCGTAATGAAAGAACCAGGCAAAGGCCAACAGATGCGCCAGGATGATCGCCAGCAGCAGCACGCCGAACAGGCGGCCGAACAGGGAATCGAAGCGCAGGCGCATCAGCCGATATCCCGCGCGTCGAACAGGTAGCCTTCACCGCGCACGGTCTTGATCAATTGCGGGGCTTTCGGATCGTCACCCAGTTTCTGGCGCAAGCGCGAGACCAAAAGGTCGATGCTGCGGTCGAAGGCCTCGATGGAACGACCGCGCGCGGCGTCCAGCAATTGTTCACGGCTGAGCACACGGCGCGGTCGCTCGATGAACACCCACAGCAGGCGGAATTCGGCGTTGGACAGGGGCACTACCAATCCAGTGGGGGAGACCAGCTGGCGCAGCACGCTGTTGAGTCGCCAGTTATCGAAGCGAATGTTGGCGCGCTGCTCGCTGCGGTCATCGCGCACGCGGCGCAGGATGGTCTGGATTCGCGCCACCAATTCCCTGGGTTCGAAGGGCTTGGCCATGTAGTCATCGGCGCCCAGTTCCAGGCCGATGATGCGGTCGGTGGGCTCGCAGCGGGCCGTCAGCATCAGGATGGGGATATCCGACTCGGCCCGCAGCCAGCGGCACAATTGCAGACCGTCTTCGCCTGGCAACATCAGGTCCAGCACGACCACGTCGAAATGCTCGGCCTGCATCGCCTGGCGCATGGCCGCGCCATCGGTCACGCCACTGGCGCGAATGCCGAAGCGGGCGAGGTAGTCGATCAGCAACTCGCGGATCGGTACGTCGTCATCGACGATCAGGGCGCGGGTGGTCCAGCGCCGATCATCGTCAGGCACTTTCTGATCGCCAGCATTTGCAATGGGGGTGTTCTGCATGGGTGCGTCATCTGCCAGTTGGGTTGCCAACCGCATGGAGGGCGGCGAGGGCGTGGTTTGAGCATAAGCTTCGGACGGTGGGCCGTGAAGCGCTGGAATAACCGGTTGCGGCGGCGCAGGGTAGCGTCCTGCCGTATTGTGCGCGTGTCATGAATGTATCGGCTGCGACACAAACGGGAGCAGGGCGATTGATGATTTACCGATCATCGGGTCCCGCAAGGGCGCTGGTTCCGCTACAATGCGCGCCGATTTCGACTTGCCTGAGAGCCCGCTCATGTCCGCCTGCCAGACGCCTATCATCGTCGCCCTGGATTTCCCTACCCGTGACGCCGCCCTGAAGCTGGCCGACCAGTTGGACCCCAAGCTGTGCCGGGTCAAAGTCGGTAAGGAACTGTTCACCAGTTGCGCTTCGGAAATTGTCGGGACCCTGCGCGACAAGGGGTTCGAAGTGTTCCTGGACCTTAAATTCCATGACATCCCCAACACCACCGCCATGGCCGTCAAGGCGGCTGCGGAGATGGGCGTGTGGATGGTCAACGTGCATTGTTCCGGCGGCCTGCGCATGATGGCGGCCTGCCGTGAAGTGCTGGACCAGCGCAGCGGCCCGAAACCGCTGCTGATCGGCGTGACCGTGCTGACCAGCATGGAGCGCGAGGATCTGGAGGGGATTGGCCTGGACATCGAGCCTCAGGAGCAAGTGCTGCGTCTGGCGGCGCTGGCACAAAAGGCTGGCCTGGACGGCTTGGTCTGCTCGGCGCTGGAAGCCAGTGCCCTGAAAGCGGCGCACCCATCGCTGCAACTGGTGACACCGGGGATTCGTCCGGCGGGCAGCGCCCAGGACGACCAGCGGCGCATCCTGACTCCGCGCCAGGCGCTGGACGCGGGCTCCGATTACCTGGTAATCGGCCGTCCGATCAGCCAGGCTGCCGACCCGGCCAAGGCGTTGGCAGCGGTCGTGGCCGAACTGGCCTGACCGAGACGCTGTAAAAGGTGTGGGTGCGTGCTTGCTCGCTTTTGCGGTATCTCAGTCGATTCAAACGTGACTGATGAACCGCCATCGCGAGCAAGCTCGCTCCCACAGTCGTTTTATGTCAGGCCGTGGCATCAGCACTCACAGTGATGTGTGTCAGACCTTGAGCACGAGCTTCCCGAAATTCTCCCCACTGAATAATTTGGTCAGCGTCTCGGGGAACGTCTCCAGCCCTTCGACAATATCTTCCTTGCTCTTGAGCTGCCCCTTGGCCATCCACCCGGCCATTTCCTGCCCGGCGGCGGCGAACTGCGAGGCGTAGTCCATGACCACGAAACCTTCCATGCGCGCGCGGTTGACCAGCAGCGACAGGTAGTTGGCCGGGCCCTTCACCGCTTCCTTGTTGTTGTATTGGCTGATGGCGCCGCAGATCACCACGCGGGCCTTGAGATTCAGGCGGCTGAGCACGGCATCGAGGATATCGCCGCCGACGTTGTCGAAATACACGTCCACGCCTTTGGGGCACTCGCGCTTGAGACCGGCATGGACGTCTTCATGCTTGTAGTCGATGGCCCCGTCGAAGCCCAGCTCCTCGACCAGGAACTTGCATTTGTCGGCACCACCGGCGATGCCGACCACGCGGCAGCCCTTGAGCTTGGCAATCTGCCCGGCAATGCTGCCCACGGCACCGGCGGCGCCTGAAAGCACGACGGTTTCGCCAGCCTTGGGCGCGCCGACATCCAACAGGGCGAAATAAGCGGTCATGCCGGTCATGCCCAGTGCTGATAAATAACGTGGCAGCGGCGCCAGTTTTGGATCGACCTTGTAGAAACCTCGTGGCTCGCCGAGGAAATAATCCTGCACGCCCAGGGCGCCATTGACGTAGTCCCCCACCGCAAACCCCGGGTTATTCGACGCAATCACCTGACCGACGCCCAATGCCCGCATGACTTCGCCGATACCGACCGGTGGGATGTAGGACTTGCCTTCGTTCATCCAGCCGCGCATCGCCGGGTCGAGGGACAGGTACTCGTTCTTGACCAGGATCTGGCCCGCCGCCGGTTCGCCAACCGGGACTTGTTGATACGTGAACGTCTCGCGGGTCGCGGCACCCACCGGGCGTTTGGCGAGCAGGAATTGGCGGTTGGTCTGGGCGGTCATGACAGGCACTCAAGATGAATGAAGCCTTGTTGATAGACCTTCGACGCGCTTACCGCAAGGTTTGCCGATCCAGCGAATGCAGGTTGATCCAAGCCAGTGATGGTGTGGTGGGTGGTGTTATCACGGGCGTTCATGCAGCGCCAACCGGCCACTGGATAGTGCTGCCGTGCCGTTGCGGTCGGTGGCTATAGTGCGGCGGTCAGTAATTCTTCGAGGCAGTGACAATGAGCATGACGTTTTCCGGGGAAGTTGCCGTGGTGACGGGCGGCGCGGCGGGTATTGGCCGCGCCACGGCCCAGGCGTTCGCGGCGCAGGGGCTCAAGGTCGTCGTTGCCGACCTGGACGTGGCGGGCGGCGAGGGGACGGTCCAGTCTATTCGCGACGTCGGTGGCGACGCCGTATTCGTGCGCTGCAACGTGACGCTCGACGGTGACGTGCAAAACCTGATGAATGAAGTGATCAACACCTACGGGCGCCTCGACTACGCCTTCAACAACGCCGGCATCGAGATAGAGAAGGGCAAGCTGCCGGACGGCACCCTTGATGAGTTCGACGCGATCATGGGGGTCAACGTCAAAGGGGTCTGGCTGTGCATGAAGTACCAGTTGCCATTGCTACTGGCCCAGGGCGGCGGTGCCATCGTCAACACGGCCTCGGTGGCGGGGCTTGGGGCGGCACCGAAGATGAGCATCTACGCAGCGTCCAAGCATGCGGTGATTGGCCTGACAAAGTCGGCGGCCATTGAATATGCCAAGAAGAAAATCCGCGTCAACGCAGTGTGTCCGGCGGTGATCGACACCGATATGTTCCGTCGGGCCTATGAAGCGGACCCGAAAAAAGCCGATTTCGCCAACGCAATGCACCCGGTCGGGCGTATCGGCAAGGTTGAGGAGATCGCCAGCGCGGTGCTGTATCTGTGCAGCGATGGCGCGG
Organism: Pseudomonas sp. HB05; assembly: GCF_016756915.1. Taxonomy (NCBI): domain Bacteria; kingdom Pseudomonadati; phylum Pseudomonadota; class Gammaproteobacteria; order Pseudomonadales; family Pseudomonadaceae; genus Pseudomonas; species Pseudomonas sp. HB05. The sequence continues at coordinate 17,174 of NZ_JAESPG010000046.1, read as the reverse complement.
CGTTTACCACCGGGCATTCGTTGGCGGTGGACGGCGGCGTTACGGCGTTCTGACGGAAGCGGCTGCGATATTTTGTAGGACGAAGCCCGCATTGACTGCGGGCTTTTCCTTCCGTCTGTGAAGGTTCCCTTGCTTGAGCCATCAATGTATTTCAAGGGATGAGAATGGGGCGTTTTTACAGGGTTGTCATACATCGTCCGGCATCGGCCTGTGCTTAACTGTTTGCGGATTCAAAACAATGCTTAGGAGCTTGATTACTCATGGAGTTGAGAATCGACCGGCAGGCCCTTGTGCCTGTCGTGCAGCAAATCGTCGATGCGCTGGTCAGTTGGGTTCGACAGGATACGGTGCAACCGGGGACGCGCCTGCCATCGGTCCGGCAGTTGGCGCGGGAAAACCTGCTTAGCCAGGCCAGTGTCCACGAAGCTTGTCAGCGCTTGGTCGCCCAGGGTTTGCTGGCGTCTCGTAACGGTTCGAGCTTTTTCGTCACCGCCGCTCTTCCACCCACTCACGAGTCCGCCGGAAGCGGCGGGCTGCAAGGCGCCCTTTTCGATTCCGACGCGGTAGAAGGTTCGCAGCGGGAGCTGAAGCTGGGCTGTGGCGGGCTGCCCGAAAGTTGGCGAGAAAGCGATGACCTGGGGTACGCGATACGGCAGGTTAGCCGAACCGACATGGCGGGTTTGTTCAACTACAGTACCGCCCTCGGCTTGCCGGCACTGCGTCAGCAACTGTCCAGGCGGCTTAAGCAGTTCGATATCGAGGCTGATGAAAACCGGATACTGACCACCTCGGGGGCGACCCATGGACTGGACTTGATCGTGCGGACACTATTGCCGCCGGGATGCTGCGTCGTGGTGGAGAGCCCCGGTTATTCGAAACTGTTCGACCTGCTCAGGCTGCACGGGATTGACATGGTCGAACTGCCCAGGACGCCACGGGGGCCTGACGTCGATGCTCTCCAGTGTTTGCTGATGACTCATCGCCCCTGTGCTCTTTTCGTCAACAGTGCCTGCCATAACCCAACCGGCAGCAACCTGGCTCCGACCGTGGCCCAGCGGTTGATGGAGCTGGCGAAAGAGCATGCGTTGCTCGTCATCGAAGACGATGTCTATGCGGATTTCCAGAGTCCAACACGAGCCCGGCTGGCGGCGCTGGACGACGAAGTGATTTATTTGGGCAGTTTCTCGAAAACCCTGAGCAGCTCGCTGCGAGTCGGTTTCGTGGTGGCGTCGCCGCCCATCATCGCGCGCCTGAGCGAAGTCAAGGAAGTGACCAGCATGGGCGCCTCGCGCTTCTGTGAATCGGTGTTGGCCAATCTCCTGGCCAATGGTGCCTACCGCAAACTGGTCCAGCGTCAGCGCCAGCGTCTGAATAGTGACATGACGGTGACGCTGCAGGCGCTGGAGGATGCCGACTGGAGCGTTTTCGGTAAGCCGACCGGCGGGCTTTTCATCTGGGCACGTCCACCGTTACGTGACTATGCTGGGTTGCAGCGCCTGGCAGAGCGGTGCGGCATCCGACTGTCGTCGCGCACCGCATTCAGCCCTCTGGGCCTGGACACTGACTGGCTGAGGATCAACGTGGCCTACGCCAGGGATCCCAAGGCCTTGGCGTTCTTCCGCGCTACGGCTCTGGATCGACCTCAAGTGTCCTGAAAACGACGCGGCTGTAGCTTTTTGCCATTATTCCGACGCCAGCATCTTGTGTTGCGGGGCGTCTCGTTGCGAATCTGCAATCAACACACACTGGCAGAGGACTGGGCGCAATGATTTCGGCCGTGCAAGGACGTTTTGCCAACCTCGGTATGGCAAAGAAACTGGGTATCGGGTTTGTCCTGGTGCTGCTGCTCACCGCAGTGGTGGCGGCCATAGGCGTCTGGTCGCTGCAGACCATCAGTTATCGCTTCGATGGCTTGAAGCAGATGTCGTCCCTCAACAGCGGGCTGCTCAAGGTTCGCCTGCTAGAGCAGGAATACGCCTCGCGTTCCGACCCCAAGACAGCCGATGCGTTGCGTCAAGGCGTCGATGGGTTGATTGCGTTGGCGAACGAACTCAAAGGCCAGTCGGCGGCCAATGTGCCGGTGATGAATGACGTTGATCTGGCCCTGGCGGCTTACCGCAAGGCATTTGATGAATTCGTCGAACTGAGCCAGAGCAAGGACCTGGCGCTGGAGATGGCCAGTTGGTCGGTTTCCAGTGTCGCCAACAACCTGGACGTGTTGCAGGCCGGGCTAGCGGATGACGGCGCCTATACCTTGAAGGACTCCGAGGGTAAGGAGGGGGCTGAATTCATCGAGCAGGCCAACCAGGTCAGCGAAGTGTCGCGACTCATGCTGCAGTCGATGAACGAGGCACGGGTTCGCCTGGACCAGAGTCGCAAGGGTAATGACGAGGCTGCCGGGCAAGGCAATATCGAACAGGCCGAGCAGGCCATGAAACTGGCTGAAGCACTCAAGAGCGCCGTCAAGGATCCCGGCTACCAGACCGTGCTCAACGAAGTGGCCGGACACATCGGTGGATTCAACCAGCAACTGGCCGAATACACCGGCCTTTTGGCCAAGGAAAAAATCGTCTACCAACAATTGCACGAGCGCGCCGACCAGGTCGTGGCGCGGGTTGACCAGGCGTACACCTCCGAAGACGCCGCCATGCAGGCGGAGTTGAAGAAAAACTCGTTGATGATCATCGGCTCGTCGGCCCTGGCCCTGCTGGTGGGACTGGTTGCAGCCTGGGTCATCACCCGGTTGATCGTCTCGCCGTTGCGCAGTGTCATCCGCGTCGCCCAGCAAATTGCCGCCGGGGACCTGAGCGCGAAAGTCGACGTGACACGTCGGGACGAGATTGGGCAACTGATGCTCGCGATGCAGCAGATGGGGGCGGGCTTGAGCAGCATCGTCAGCGGTTTGCAGGCTGGCATCGAGCAGCTTGCCAGTTCGGCCCAGTCACTCTCGTCCGTGACCGAGCAAACCAACCTGGAAGTCAGCAGCCAGAAAGAGGAAACCGAGCAGGTTGCCACGGCAATGAACCAGATGACCGCTACGGTGCACGACGTGGCCCGCAATGCCGAAGAGGCGGCGCAAGCGGCCCAGACAGCCGATGACAAGGTCGAAACGGGTCAACAAGTGGTGCGCCAGAGCATGGTGCGCATCGAGCAACTGGCCGACTCGGCCACATCGGCCAGCACCAGCATCGAGAGCCTGAGCGCCGAAATACAGAACATCGGCACTGTCTTGAGCGTGATCAAGAGCGTGGCCGAGCAAACCAACCTGCTCGCCCTCAACGCCGCGATCGAGGCGGCTCGGGCAGGTGAGCAGGGCAGGGGATTTGCAGTAGTGGCCGATGAAGTCCGCGCCTTGGCGAGACGCACGCAACAGTCCACCGAAGAAATCGAGCGACTGGTGAGCGCGCTGCGTTCAGCGGCCCAGACCTCCGTACAGCAAATCCAGGCCAGTGGCGAACTGGTGAAAATGGCCGTCAGCGATGCGCTGCAGACCGAAAGCGCACTGGGCAGCATCGCGGCGGCCGTGTCGTTGATCCAACAGATGAACCAGCAAATCGCAGCGGCCGCCGAACAACAGAGCTCAGTGGCTGAAGAAATCAACCGCAGCGTCACCAGCATCCGCGCCAGCGCCGATCAATCGTCCGTGGCCATGCAAGGCAACGCCGCGTCCAGCATTGAGCTGGCGCAGCTTGGGATTGAATTGAAAGGAATGGTGGGGCATTTCAGGTTGTGAATGGGTGGGCTGCTGCTATCGCGAGCAAGCCCGCCCACATTGCAGGAAGAGCGTTCAGAGATCCATGTGGGAGCGAGCCTGCTCGCGAAGAGGCCAGTACACTCAGCCTCTTCATCGACTGCTATAGAGCCTTCGCGAGCAGGCTCGCTCCCACAGGAGATGCGCGGTGCGTCACCGGAGCCAGGTCGGCCCGGAAGCTCTTCAAAAGTGACCCGCTGTAAGAGCGGAACCGCCAGTTGCCGTTACCGAAGAAACGGCTATGCGCCCAAACCCAACTCAGTCGTAAACCTTCTTCTTCTTCCACTCATCGTTCGCTTCGTCTTCCTTCAACCCTTCAGTCAACTGGTTCACCTCACCCTCCACAGGCTGAGTGCTGGCCAGGACCTGGGCATTCGCCCGAGCCAGAAGCTTCTCGAGATAGGCCAACTGCTCGGCATAGACCTGCGGCTCCTGCTGCTTGCGCAAATATTGCACGCCACGCTCGAACGCCAGGCGAGCCTGCCCAGGCTGTTCCTGCTGCAAGGCCTGCTGGCCGAGGTTGTTGAAAAACTCGATGTGCAGCAACACCAGGAGATGCCGCACTTCGCGAATCCAGCGCTTGGCCTCGTTAGGCGGCAGGAACCCGTCCTGGGCGGCGCGGGTGATCTGGCCGTGCAAGGCCTCGAGCAGGAACCGCACATCCTTGGCCTTGGCTTCGGTCTGGATCGGTGCCGGCGGGTTGTTGACCGGAATCGACTCACCCTGGGCGGCCAGCGCAGACAGTTCGTCCAGGCGTGCCTTGACCGCGGCGTTGGACTTGTCGAGGTTGAGCAAGCGCTGGCAGACGTTGAGCTCAAGGCGTGTCATCAGCAACTTCAGGGCCGGGGTCATCAACTGGCCAGGGAAGGTTTCGGTGAGCTCGCCACAACGACGCAGGCGGTCGTTGAGTTCAACCTTGGTGCGGGCCTTTTCCAGCTTGTTGTTTTCCACCACATGGTTCATGTAGCCAATGGCGATCAACAGTGCGATCCCGGCTACGACGAGCAGGGTGATCATGAGTGGTGTCACCGGTAAGACCTCTTTATTGGGGTACGCATGTCATGAGTGTAGTGGCTTGGCTTTTATGCGCATAGTTCCACGCCGTGCGATTAGACGGGCGTCATGCTGTTTATGGGTGTGCAACACCATGGATGCACATTGCCACTATTTGCCCGCCGAGACTATAACGTCTTGGCGGGCGACAGAATATAGACGCCAAGGACCGGACGGGTAAAATCCGCAGATCCCCCCAAATCGGGCGAAGTCATTGATTTAAATAAATTTATATCTGGGGGTTGACGACCCTCCAATCCATCCATAGAATGCGCGCCACTTACAGCGTAAAGCACTCAGCCAAACGCGATAAGCAGTGAATGTTGTACGTGTGTCCCCTTCGTCTAGTGGCCTAGGACACCGCCCTTTCACGGCGGTAACAGGGGTTCGAGTCCCCTAGGGGACGCCATTTGCGGGAATAGCTCAGTTGGTAGAGCACGACCTTGCCAAGGTCGGGGTCGCGAGTTCGAGTCTCGTTTCCCGCTCCAATTTTAAACAGCGTTGCTTTCGGGCAGGGCTGAGTGAAGCCAGAGCCGACATCTTCGGATGCGGATTTGGGCACTGGAATACACACCATGTGTTTCAGTTAGTGTGTCCCCTTCGTCTAGTGGCCTAGGACACCGCCCTTTCACGGCGGTAACAGGGGTTCGAGTCCCCTAGGGGACGCCATTTGCGGGAATAGCTCAGTTGGTAGAGCACGACCTTGCCAAGGTCGGGGTCGCGAGTTCGAGTCTCGTTTCCCGCTCCAAATTCAAGAAAACGCCGCTCATTCGAGCGGCGTTTTTTTATGCGCGTTAAAAATGCTTTAGCCCTCCAGACTGTGCACCAGGCTTTCCAGCGCCTCCTCATCGGCAGGCGGCGGAGCAAGGCTCGAGCAGCGCACCTGGTACGCAAGCCGGTACTCGCTGGGCGTACAGTTGGCGTACTGCTTGAAGGCGCGGGCGAAATACGACGGATCCTTGAAGCCGGCCTCGTAGCCGATGCTGGTGATAGGCATCTGGCTGTTATCGAGCAAGTCCTTGGCAAAGCTCATGCGCTTGTTCAATACGTAATCGGTAAAGCCCAGCCCGTTGGCCTCCTTGAACACCCGGCTGAAGCGAAACGTGGTCATGCCGCAGCGCTTGGCGAGGTCGCGCTGGTCGATGCTGTCGCGAAAATGCTGGTCGATGTACAGCATGATGTGGCTGAGGGCCTGGTGTTTCTGATGCCCGGAGGTCAGTCGGATGCTGTCCGGCAGGGTCGGGGAGTGATCGATCTGCGAGGTCGAGCCACGGCTGCCGGCCTGGCGGCGCAACTCGCACAACTGCGTCACTGCGGTCAGGTAACGCTTGCGCTCGGTGGTTGCAAGGGGGAGCACCATGTATTCCCAGACGCTCGAACGCATGGCCCAGACGGCCAGTTCCTCGGAGTGCTGCACGGTGAACATGGTGATGGGGATGGCCGGGACGGTGCGCTTGATGTCCAGCAGCCTCCTCAAGCCCTGGGTGTCCGGGCGATCGAAATGGATGCAGATCATGTCGGCCTGCACGCCACTGAGCAGCAAGGCATTTTTCGCCACGGCGCAGTCGCACGCTTGCTCGAACTGGCTGATGAGTTCCTGGGTGGAATGATCATGAGTCAGATCAAACCATAACAGCTTTGGCTTGCCAGTCAGATTCGACGCCATAGGACGACTACTCGGTGGTTCTTCCTGCCCGTTAGCTAGCAGTATTGCCAATGTGCTATCAGTTTGCCGAATTAATTTTCATAAGCCGTTCATCCTTTAGTGCAGGGTCTCTGAAGGCGCCGTACCTGCGATCCAAAAACACGGGGGAATTGTCAGCCTGGACAATTTCGCGGCTGGCGCAAAAAAATCCTAGCGATGTGCAAAATCCTCCTAACGACAATACCGGCCTCCTGACTAGGGTTGCATCAGGCAGTTCGCAATGTACTGCCTCTTTGAAAACAACCCCGATGAGGTGTGCGAAATGACTCTTCAAACTATCAAGGCTTCGGTACTGAAGTTCGCCAAAGATGAAGACGGCCTGACCATTGTGGAATACGCCGTTGCCGGTGGGTTGATCACCGTGGCCGTGGCCGCGATGTTCGTTTTGCTGGGCGGCGCCGTGAACACCCGGATTACCGCACTGTGCGCCGCCGTCAAGGGCGCTGCCTGCTGACAACCGCCAGGGGTGAGGCCCATCGAGGCGCCGGTTTCAGCTTTATTCGATAAAGCTGTGTAGTACCTGCTTAGTGGGCTTCGCGTTGTTTTCCGCAAGTCGTTTTATTACCGCTGAAGTGAGGTAAATAAGATGAAACTTCAAACAGTCAGAACTTCGATAGCCAAGTTCTTAAATGATGAAGACGGCCTGACCATTGTGGAATACGCGGTGGCCGGTGGCCTGGTAACGGTGGCGGTTGCCGCGATGTTCGTTCTCTTGGGCGGTGAGGTGAACACTCGAATCACTGCCCTTTGTGCCGCGGTTAAAGGCGCTGCCTGCTAACCATAACCACCCTTAGGGAGACGCATCATGTCCATGGAATTGCTGATGTCGACGGTACTGCTGCTAGGACTGCTGGGCGTGGCGGTGGTGAGCGATTTGCGTCGCCACCGCATCCCCAACACGCTGGTCCTGTTGGGCCTGGCCCTGGGATTGGTCAGCCAGGTCTATACCGGCGGGATCGGCGGGCTGGGCGGCGGCCTGTTGGGCATGCTGATCTGTTTCGCGCTGTTCCTGCCCATGTACGCCGTCGGTGGCATGGCCGCTGGTGACGTCAAGCTGATGACCATGGTCGGCAGCTTCCTGCCCTTTCATTTCGCACTGTGGGCGGCGCTGTTCAGCCTGATTGCTGGCGGCGTGTGCGGTTTCCTGATTGTCCTGGCCCGCGGCCAGTTGCTCCAGACCTTGCAGCGCTACTGGTTGAGCGTCCGCGCCCAGGCTTATCTGGCGCCGGCGTCGGATGAAGTGGCCGGCAAACCCTTTCCTTACTCGATTGCGATCCTGATCGGCACTTTGAACAGCGTTTACTGGCAGTTGGTTGCCGGTGGCTGGGGAGTCTAGTCATGCACGTCATCAACGATAGCGATGCCTACCCCAGCGAACGGGAAGCAGTGCAACGCCTGGCGCCGCAGCCCAGTTCGATTCGCGACACCGGCCTGACTGACAGCTTCCTCGGCGAACTGGTGTGCAAACACCTGCATGACGCCGGCGTGCTGGACATGACGCGGCTGGTGGAACGCCTGGCCCTGACCGGCGCGGTGCTCGAAGAAGTGCTGGCGTTCCTGCGCAAGGACGGGCGAGTCGAAGTCCTTGGCCAGATGGGCCAGTCCGGTGGACAAACGCTGCGCTATGGCCTCACGGAACGCGGCCGCAGTTCCGCCCGCGACGCCTTGGCTCGCAGCGGCTACATCGGCGCCGCGCCGTTTCCGGTCAGCACCTACCGCTCGCTGATCAAGATCCAGACCATCCACCATGGTCGCATCACCGCCAAGGACATGAACCAGGCCCTGGCCGGCATGGTGCTCAGCCAAGGCATGCTCGATCAACTCGGCGTCGCCCTCAACTCCGGTCGGGCGATCATGATCTACGGCCCAGCGGGCACCGGCAAAACCTACGTCAGCAGCCGTCTGATCCGGTTGTTCGCCGAGGCCATCTGGGTGCCCCATGCCATCGTCATCAACGAGTCGGTGATCGAGATCTACGACCCGCAGGTGCATCAACGCCTGGATGACAGCAGCCAAACCAACAATCTGATGCTCAACGAAGGCATCGACCGTCGACTGTTGTGCTGCAAACGCCCGATCGTCATCACCGGCGGCGAGTTGAGCATGGAACAGCTGGACGTGCGCTACGACCCGTTTACCCGGCAATACCAGGCGGCCCTGCAACTCAAGGCCAGCAACGGCCTGTTCATCATCGACGACATGGGCCGCCAGCGCATGGCCCCGGCCGAGCTGCTCAATCGCTGGATCGTGCCGATGGAAGAAAAACGCGACTTCATCAACCTGGGCGGCGGGCGGCATTGCGAGCTGCCGTTCGACCTGGTGCTGGTGTTTTCCACCAACCTCAATCCCCTCGAACTGGCGGACGAGGCCTTCCTGCGGCGCATCGGCTACAAGGTCCAGTTCGGTTATCTCAAGCCCGACGAATACGAGCGCATCTGGCGCCAGGAGTGCGAACGCCTGGGCATCCCGTATGACCCGCTGCTGGTGCGCTATGTGCTGCAGCGGCTGTATGCAAGCGAAGGCATGCCGCTGGTGCCTTGCCATCCCCGCGATCTGTTGAACATGGCGCTCGACCGCCAGCGTTACCTGGGCGGTTCCGGGCCCCTGTTGCCGCAAGAGCTGGAATGGGCCTGGCACAACTACTTCGTTCAGCTCGACTTCCTTTGATCTGGAGATACCGACATGAGCTCTCGTACGCTTCCGCTGATAGGCGTTTCCCTGGTAATGGGCCTTGGTGCCGCATGGATGGCTGACTCCTGGCTGAGCGCGCGACTCAACGCGACCCCCGATGATCACTTGCGAAGCGTGGTGGTCGCGACGGTGGAAATCCCCTTCGGGCAAATGGTCGAGGCCCAGCAGGTCACGACGGTGCGCATGCCCATGGACACGATTCCGGACGATGCTTTCGACAGCAGCGACAAGGCCGTGGGCAAGATTGCCACGTTCGACATCCTGCGTGGCGACATCGTACGCGGTGCCCGTCTGAGCGAGCATCTGGGCGGCAGCACCCTGGCCTCGCTGATCGCACCGGACAAACGGGCGATATCGGTGCGCGTGGATGATGTGGTCGGCGTCGGCGGATTCCTGTTGCCGGGCAACCGGGTCGATGTCCTGGCGACCAAGACCACTAACGCCGGCAGCAACAACGCGACATCCCGGACCCTCCTCGAAAATCTGCGGGTGCTGGCGGTGGACCAGACCGCGGGCACGGACAAGACGCAACCGGTGGTGGTGCGGGCCGTGACACTGGAGATGTCCGCCAGCGAGGCGGAACTGCTGGTCACCGCGCAGACCGAGGGCAAGCTGCAACTGGCCCTTCGCAACCCCCTGAACCTGGAGAAAAAAGCCGTGGCCGTCGCGCCGCCAGCCCCTGCGCCGGTCATGGCGGTGGCCGCCGCGCCGGTGCCAAGACCCGTAGTGCAGCGCAGTGCCAAGCCCCAGGGCGGCGCGATCACGTTGATCCGTGGCGTTGAAAGCAGCGTGATCAATGTCCGCTAGGTGACTTTCCCGTGCCGGGCCCCATAGGGCAGGGCGATACCGATCCTCAACGTTGTAGATGAGGGCTCGATGATGAATGCCAAGATCCGGCAGCCGTTGACGCTGCCACGACGCCAGGGAGGGGCGGTGAGTGTACTGATGGTGATCGCCATGGCGGCCATCGCCATGACGGCGGCGTTGGCCCTGGACGGCGGGCATATGCTGCTGAACAAGACCCGCCTGCAAAACGCGGTGGATGCCGCCGCCTTGGGGGGCGCCAAGACCCTGAGCCAGGTCAAAGGCAGCATGAACATGGCCAGCACGACCCGCACGGCGGCCCTCGACACGCTGAGCAGAAATGCCAGCGCCGTGGGCAACACCGAACTGGCCACCGCCGTCGCTGGCAATCCGGGCACGTTTGCCGCGGTTGAATTGTCCAGCAGCGTCTACGGCCCGTTCTCTTACCCCGGCCCCAGCGACGCCAAGTACGTGCGGGTGTCGGTCGCCAACTATCAACTCAACGGTTTTTTCTGGAGCTTCGTCCAATCGATGGGCAGCGGCAGCCTGGGCAACAAAGCCGTGGCGGCCATCGCCACCGCCGGCCCTAGCCCCACATCGCCTTGTGACGTCGCGCCGCTGATGGTCTGTGGCGATCCCGGCCAATATGACCCGTCCGCCGGGAATTTCTGGAGCTATCACTTCGGCGACCTGGTGGTGCTGAAGACCGCAGCGGGAAACAGCTCACCGATCGGGCCGGGCAATTTCCAGCTGCTCGATTTCGGTTCCGGCGGCAGTTCGGTGCGTGAGGACCTTGCAGGGGGCGGTTCGGTCTGTCGTGCCGTCGGGGACAACGTCCAGACTTCCCCCGGCAATACGGTCGGTCCGGCGTCCCAAGGCTTGAACACGCGCTTCGGCATCTACAACGGTCCGGTCAGTGCTTCCAACTATCCACCGGACCTGGTCACCTCTTCGAGCTCGCCAGCGATGACCTACAACGGCACGCTCGGCCAGGCGCAATACAAAGGCCAGCCTGTCACGTCGAGCAGTGGCGACCTCTCGGCAGGCGGTGAGGCGATAGCGGACTACAACGATTGGCGCACCCAAGTCGCCGCCTGCGTGGGCGGGAGCGGCAGTGGCTGCCAAAGCAACGGCGTCTTCGAGCGCCGGATGCTGAAGATTGTGGTGGGCAATTGCACCGGTAAACAGGGCGGCTCAAGCACCATTCCCGTGTTGGGTTTCGGCTGCTATTTCGTCGTGCAGCCCATGAACAGCGGCGGCACCCAGGCGCAGATCTTCGGCCAGTTCGTCCACGAATGCGAAGGCGACAATGTGCCTGGCCCGACACCCAGCAGCGACGCCGGACCGCAGATCATCCAGCTCTACAAAACCTATATCAATGGCAGCGGCACGCCGAGCACAGACTCGTAGGAGGCGTCATGAAACTTGCCCCGTTCAAATCACCCCGGGCCCAGCAAGGCGTCGCGCTGGTGGAGTTCACCCTGGTGCTGCCGGTGTTGCTGCTGCTGTTGCTCGCCTTCGGCGAGTTCGGCCGCATGCTGTACCAATACAACGTGCTGTTGCAGGCCAGCCGCGATGCCGACCGCTTCGTCGCCAGCCAGGCCTGGAATTCCACCCTTGGCGCGGTTTCCCTGAGCAGCACGCTGCAGACCCAGACGAAAAACGTCGCGGTGTATGGCGTGCCCAGCGCTTCCGGGACTGCCGTGGTGTCGGGCCTGACCACGGCGAACGTGCAGGTTGTCGCCGAAGGCACCAGCCATGTGCGCGTCACCATCACCTACACCTTCTGCCCGGTGATTGGCGCGGGCAGTTGCAGCGGATCGATCCCCGGCTTCTTCGGCAGCGCCATTGCGCTGGGCATTCCGCTGGTGGCGACCACCGTCATGAGGGCGCTGTGATGAATCGCAAGCAGATGCACGGCACCTATATCGTCGAGTTCGCCTTCGTCGGCCTGCTGGTGTTCACCCTGCTGTTCGGTGTGCTGGAAATGGGCCGGTTGTACTTCACCGTCAACGCCCTCGATGAAGCCGCGCGGCGTGGTGCGCGCCTGGCGGCGGTGTGCAACATCAGCGATCCGGTGATCCTGCGCCGGGCGATTTTCAACGCCGCGACGGATTCAGGCACCAGCCAACTGATCAGCAGCCTGGCCACCTCGAACCTGGTGCTGACGTACCTGGACGTCGACGGAGCCGTGGTGGCAAACCCCGGCGACACCTCCGGCAGCACGGGCTTCAGAGCCATCCGCTATGTCCAGCTGAGCCTGCAGAATTTCGTTTTCAACCTGTTCATTCCCGGACTGGGCGTGCCCATTACCTTGCCCACCTTCAGGGCAACCTTGCCACGCGAAAGCCTAGGGCGTCATTCCGATTCAGGGGAGATCACACCATGCTGAACACCCGGGAAACTCCGCTCACAAGCGCCACCGGCAAGGTCGGGCTGCGCATATTGATCAGCAGCCGCGATGCCGCGTCGTTGCGCGATCTGCAATGCGTCTGCCAGCGCATGCCCGGCCTTGAAGTGAGCACGCGCCTGGTCAGCAACGGCCATGTCGATCCGCTCTACGGCCTCGACCGGATGCCCGATCTGCTGCTGTTGCGGGTCAGCCATTTGTGGCGCGAGGAACTCTCGGCGTTACTGCAACGGCCGGCCCACGAGCGTCCGGCGATGTTGGTGTGCGGTCTGTTGGGCGAGCAGGAAGGCATGCGCCTGGCGATGCAGGCCGGTGCGCGAGACGTGTTGCCCGAACCTTTCGCTGATACCGAACTGGTGGCGGCCCTGAATCGCCTGGTGGCGGAAGTACGCCTCGGCAATGGGAACGAAGGCAAGTTGATCGCAGTGATCAGCGCCAAGGGCGGCTCCGGCGGCACGCTGGTGGCGTGCAACCTGGCCCAGCAACTCAGCGCCCGTTCAGGCAATACCTTGTTACTGGACATGGACCTGCAGTTCGGCAGCGTGACCCATTACCTGGACGTCGCCCAATCCCACAGCCACCTCGAAGTGCTGCAACAAGTCGAGGACATGGACAGCGTGGCATTGCGAGGCTTTTGCAGCCACTTCAGTCCGAGCTTGCACGTGTTGGGTGGCCGCGCCGGAGAATTGTGCCTGCCCCAGGATGCCCAGCCGGAACAGCTCGACGCACTCTTGCAACTGGCCCGCACCAGCTATGACTGGGTGGTGGTGGACTTGCCCCGGCAGATCGATCACCTCACCGGCTCCGTCCTTGAACAGGTGGACCGGGTCTACGTGGTGGTGCAACAGAGCGTCAGTCACCTGCGTGATGCCAGCGCGCTGGTGCGGATTCTTCGAGAAGACCTCGGCGTACGCGGCGATCAGTTGCAGATCGTGGTCAACCGCTACGACAAGTCCGCCGCGGTCAGCCTCAAGGACATCGGCGAGGCCCTGCGCTGCCCGAATATTTCGAAATTGCCCAATGACTTCAACCTGGTCAGCCAGAGTCAGAACACTGGTGTGCCGTTGGGACTGCATGCGCCAAAGGCGGCCATCACCGCCGCGTTGCGCGATTTGACCGAAGACCTGGTCGGTCACCAGATGGCGGCAGGCAAAGGCCTGCTCAAACGCGCCTTCAACCGTTTCTTCGGGGGATGACCCATGATCAGCGACTTCCGCAACCGCTTGCGCAAACAGCCCGGCAAAACCGGTGCTTCAATGGCCGCCCAGCCCGGTGACGGCCAGTCAGACTCGGCCGAAGCGTTGATGGCCTGGGAGCACGCCGTTCCCGATGTGCCTTATGAAACCCGCACCCAGGTCACCCCGGTGGAAGCCGAGTGGCGGGAAAAAATATATCAGCAGTTGCTCAAGGTGATGGACCTGTCCTTGCTCGATGCCCTCGAACAAGTCGAGGCCACGCGGCAGATCCGTGATATTTGCCAGCGCTTGCTTGAAGAACACTCGGCGCCGGTGAGTACAGTCAGCCGGCAGTTGATCATCAAGCAGATCACCGATGAAGTGCTGGGGCTCGGCCCACTTGAGCCACTGCTGGCCGACCACAGCGTGTCCGACATCCTGGTCAACGGTTTTGCCTCGGTCTACGTCGAGCGCTTCGGCAAGCTGCAACGCACCGACGTGCGCTTCCGGGATGACCAGCATTTGCTGAACATTATCGACCGCATCGTTTCCAGCCTGGGGCGGCGCATCGATGAGTCCTCGCCGTTGGTGGACGCCCGGCTCAAGGATGGTTCGCGGGTCAACGCGATCATCCCGCCGCTGGCCATCGACGGCCCGAGCATGTCGATCCGGCGTTTTGCCGTGGACCTGCTCAACACCGACAGCCTGATCCAGGTAGGCACCATGACCCCGGCCATTGCCTTGCTGCTCAAGGCCATTGTCCGCGGGCGCTTGAACGTGTTGATCTCCGGTGGGACCGGCAGCGGCAAGACCACCATGCTCAACGTGCTGTCGAGTTTCATCCCGCATAACGAACGGATCGTCACCATCGAGGATTCGGCCGAACTGCAACTGCAACAACCCCACGTAGTGCGCCTGGAAACCCGGCCCTCGAACATCGAGGGGCGAGGCGAGGTGAGTCAGCGCGAACTGGTGCGCAACAGCCTGCGGATGCGCCCGGACCGCATTGTCATCGGCGAGGTGCGTGGCGCCGAAGCGCTGGACATGCTCACGGCGATGAACACCGGCCACGACGGTTCGCTGACCACCATTCACGCCAACACCGCCCGCGATGCGTTGGGTCGTGTCGAGAATATGGTGTCGATGACCGGGGCGACCTTTCCGATCAAGGCCATGCGTCAACAAATTGCCTCGGCCATCGATGTGGTGATCCAGTTGGAGCGTCAAGAAGACGGCAAGCGTCGCGTCACCAGCATTCAAGAGATCAACGGCATGGAGGGGGAGGTCATCACCATGACCGAAATCTTCTCCTTTGCGCGCCACGGCATCGGTGAGCACGGCGAGGTCCTCGGTGAATACAAGCCCAGTGGCATGATCCCGGCCTTTCGCGATGTACTGGCCAAGCGCGGCATCGAATTGCCGCTGAGCATGTTCCGTCCTGAATGGATGGAGGGCCGGCAGTCATGAAAGGTATCCCGGGCGAATTCATCCTGATCTTCCTTGGCATGGTGTTCATTGCCGTGTTCCTGCTGTCCCAGGGCGTAGTGGTGCCTGTGTTCGGCGAGGCCGGGAAAATGCGCAAGCGCATTCGCGGTCGCTTGCTCGTCCTGGAGAAAGCCAACCACCTGCCGAACATGCAGACCGTACTGCGGCAAAAATACCTGACGCGCCTGTCTCCCCTGGAAGCCCGGCTGGAACAGCTGCCGTTCATGGCCAACCTGACTCAGTTGATCGAGCAGGCCGGCCATGAGTACCGCGCCTATCGGGTGATGTTGCTTGGCCTGGCCATTGGCGCGGCGGTGGGTGCCTTGGTGTTGATGGTCTGGCCGATCTGGTGGGTGGCGCTGTTGGTGGCGTTTGCCGTGGCCTGGTTGCCGGTGCTGAAAATCCTGCGCGATCGCAACAAGCGTTTTGCCGCGTTCGAGGAAGGTTTGCCGGACGCCCTGGATGCCATGTGCCGGGCCTTGCGCGCCGGCCATCCCTTCAACGAAACCCTGCGCCTGGTCGCCGAGGAGCATAAGGGGCCGGTCGCCCAGGAATTCGGCATGACCTTCTCCGACATCAACTATGGCAACGACGTGCGCAGAGCCATGCTCGGCCTGCTGGAGCGCATGCCGAGCATGACCGTGATGATGCTGGTGACGTCGATCCTGATCCACCGCGAGACCGGCGGCAACCTGACCGAAGTACTGGAACGCCTGAGCCGGTTGATCCGTGGGCGTTTCCGTTTCCAGCGCAAGGTCCGGACGCTGTCGGCCGAAGGGCGTATGTCCGCCTGGGTGCTGGTGGCGATTCCTTTCGTGCTGGCGATCGCCATCGTGGTGACCAGCCCCAGTTACATGCCGGTACTGGTCAATGACCCCATCGGCCACAAGCTGATCTTCGGCGCGTTCTGCGCCATGTTGGTGGGGATTTTCTGGATCCGGAAGATCATTCGGATCCAGGTCTAACGCTGTTGCGCCCAGAGGTATCGGTCATGGACTTTTTGCTCGGGTTGTTCAGTCGATTCACCGGGAACGAGGAGCTTGCGCGCCTGCTGTTCGTCACCGTGATTGGCGTCAGTACGGTGTTGGCGGCCGGTGCCGTGCTGTTGATGATGCTGGGCCTGCAAGACCCGGTGCAGCGTCGGCTGGCGTTGATCAAGCGCGGTTATGCCGGTAGCGCGGCGGGGCAGGAGGCGCCCGGTAATCTGCAACTGCTACTGGAGCGAGTCGGCCAGCGCTTCGCCTCGGCCGACACGACCCAGACGTCTGCGACCCAGACGTTGCTGACCCATGCCGGTTATCGATCCGCTTCGGCGGTGCAGATGTATTGGGCGGTGCGCCTGATGCTGCCCCTGGTGATGATCGGTGTTGCCTTGTTGCTGCTGCCGATGGTCAAGGTCTCGCTGGCGATCGGCCTGCTGGCGGTGGTCCTCATGGCGGGCATTGGTTGGCTGGTGCCGGCGCTCTATGTCGGCAAGCGCAAGAACGCACGGCAAGGCCGGCTGCGCGCGGCATTTCCGGATGCGCTGGACTTGATGGTGGTCTGCGTCGAGTCGGGCCTGGCCTTGCCCACCACCATCGAACGGGTGGCGGAAGAAATGTCCGTCAGCCAGGTCGAGCTGGCCGAGGAACTGGCGCTGGTCAACGCGCAAATCCGCGCGGGCATCACCAGCACCGAGGCGCTCAAGCAACTGGCCGTGCGCACCGGCCTGGAGGACATCCAGGGCCTGGTCAGCCTGTTGGCGCAAAGTATCCGTTTCGGCACCAGCGTGGCCGATACCCTGCGGATCTACGCCGATGAGTTCCGCGACCGGCGGACCCAGGCTGCCGAAGAAATGGGCGCCAAAATCGGCACCAAACTGATCTTCCCGCTGATCTTCTGCCTATGGCCAAGCTTCTTCCTGGTCGCCATCGGCCCCGCCATGATCGGCGTGTTCAGGGCTTTCGGGAACATGTAGCAAGGCCGGCTTGCCGAATATGCTGTGGGAGCGGGCTTGCTCGCGAAAGCGGTGGGTCAGTCAATGCAGGTGTTGACTGTGATTCCGTCTTCGCGAGCAAGCCCGCTCCCACAGGTTTTTTGTGTTGTTGCATGCGCCAGATG